>NZ_ALWU01000002.1:0-43553 GCF_001027565.1 Wolbachia endosymbiont of Armadillidium vulgare str. wVulC
AAAATATAAAAAAAAATTTTTTTGTATTATTATATATTGTTTTTTTGTTTAAAATTTTTTTTTTTTTTTAAATATAAAATTTTTTTTTTAAGAGGGCAGGTAAAAAATTTATAAGTGGGTTTTTTTGGGAAAAAGTGTAATATTTTTTTTAAAAAGGAAATGTTATTAACCCTTTAATTTTGTTTTGTCCCCATTTTTTTAAAAAACAAAACCGTTTTTTTCCCGCCCCCTTTTTTTTTATCGAAGGGAAAATGGTAAGAAAATTTAAAATTGTTAGCAAAGATTTTTCTGTTAATCTAAAAAACTTTTTGTTTAAGATAAAAGTTTTATTTTTTAGTTTGCTCATTTTATTTTTATTTTCGGGAAGTTAGGGGCATTGAGAATTCAAATGGAGATTTACAATAGTTATTTGTTTTGAATAGAATAAATTTATCTTGTTAAATATTGTGCCGTTGGCGAAGCACATGATTGAATTATCATATGCGTTGTCGTTACAAGGACAGTTGTTGGTAAGGTTATAGGTTATCATGAGACGGTGTAATCCCGATAATTATATCCAGAGTGTTCGGATTAGTTAATAAGTGGTCCTATAGTAGAGATAGATGTACAGTATGTGTGGAATGAGTGATTTAAACAGAGGAGTCAATGACAATTTACTTAGTGATAGATTAGTATTATGTTGTCAGATGTATTGATGTGTGATGAGGCAGAAGATATGTTAATCACAAGAGTAGATGTTAATATAATCGTCATGATGTTAGGTGAAAAGAGCAATATGAAAGAGGTTGTAGACATTTGGATACTAAAGAATGGAATGTGAAGATGGCATGCGGTTTTCTTAGGAGAAGATTCAATTGCTGTTAGTATACAAAGTCCAGAGTGATGGAGTCGTAGACATTTTGTTGGTAAAAGAAATAGAAGGAGATAAGTCAGCGGATTTCTGAGAGAATGATTCAATTGCTGTTAGTATAAAAAATGCAAAAGGATTGAGTCGTTTGCGTTTTGATGGTGAAAGCATTAGTAAGGAGGTAGTAGAGGATATGTTAGAAAATGGAGTAATTGACGTTAATATGAGAATGACGGATGAATAAATTCATTTACATTTGGAGGAGGCAGACAATAGTAAAGTTTTGTTCGTGAGCCATTCGATAGATAATGAAGGAGGTTTAGAGGAAGATGTTGGGCAAGAAGGTAATGTCCAGCCAGTTATACAAGAACAAGACCCAGAGGAAGAATCACAGAAGATCAGTGCAGAAGAAGGAAATGATGTTAATATAAAAAATGCAGATGGATGGACTCCTTTCGATTTAGTTGAGGATGAGGAAATAAAAACTCTATCAAAAAGAGCAGTAGAAAAAGCTGATGAAAGTTTAGTTCATGAGCCATCGACAGATAATGAAGGAGGTCTAGAGGAAGACGTTGGGCAAGAAGGTAATGTCCAGCCAGTTATACAAGAACAGGACCCAGAGGAAGAACCACAGGAGATCAGTGCAGAAGAAAGAAATGATGTAAAAATTGAAGCTGTGAAGCCTGATAATGGACGTTCTACTGATACAGCACCTACACAAAATGATGTTAGTCTACGAAGTGAATCATTAACAAGTGAAGAACAGTCGAGCTCTTTCTTTGGTAATTTGTTTAGTATACTTATGAAGCCTTTTTCTTTAATAGGATCATTTTTGGGTGGCTTTTTTTCGTGGTTGTTTGGATCTGATCAAACAACTGAGCCAGAACCATTGAGTAATTCAGGAGGAGATGAATTATCAACTAAACTTGATCAAACAACTATGCAAGAATCACTGAGTAACTCAGGAGGAGAGGGGCTAAAAAACTATCAAGAGGGTGACAAAAATTCCTTTGATATTATATAAAAGAGTATCTTAAAAAATTCTGCGAAAAGTTAGAGGTTGTCCATAAATTAGTAGAATTAAAGAAAATTCCTCTTTATCATAACCCTAGTCATAGGGAGTGTTAAATAAACCATAGGCGTCAAGTTAAGGAAAAGTGGCATAAGAAAGAAGAGAAGCGGTAAAAATTATTTTAGACATTAAACGATAAAATTAGTAATTTATAGACTCTTTAAAAAAAATTATCTTATTTTAGATCAAGATTTCTTAAAAAATAAATATAACAAATAAACCTTAAATGGTTGCTATATTGGGTGTATTCTCTTAACTTGATGCGTATGCTTTTTTGAACATTCCCATCTATGGCGCTTTAATTTTAATTATAGCCCTTCTTATAATAGTCCGAACGTGGGTAAAAACGTCTTTATAGCTATTGTAAGCCAGGAGGCCAGCAGTGTGTTATTATGATCTGTTCGGATTATTGTGAAAAGAGCTATAGCTTGCCGAGTAGCTGAATTAACGTATAGCTCTTCTCATAATAATTCAAACAAGTTAAGACATGGACTTATGGTAGTGGGATTTGTATGCCAGCAGAGTATAGTTACGACTTAAGGAAAAAAGCATTGGATGAAGGAGAAAGTAGAGCCCAAGAGATTTAAAATTGGAAAAACGACTCTATATGAGTGGCAGAAAAGGCATAAGGAAACGGGAGATTTTCAGTCAAAAAAGCCTGGAAGCGTAGATAAAATTACCGACTGGAATGTTTTTACCAAATTTGCAAAAAACCATGGTGGCAAAACTCAGTCAGAGATGCTGGGGCAATATCAGTCGACAAACGAGCACTTAAAAATATTGGATTTACAAGACCTGCAGATATAAAGAAAGAAATGAAGAAAAGCGAGCTCAATTTTCAAAGGTTATAGCAACAAAACGTCATGAAAATCTTGTATATATTGATGAATCTGGAATAGACAATACAGAACATACGGATATTGCAGAAAAGGAGAGAGGTTTCATTCACAAAATCAGGTAAAAAAACTCAGCGCGTCAGTATAGCTCTAAATAAAAAGAAAATCATTGCTCCATTGACCTTTACTGCAATAAGGATGTTTTTGAGGCTTGGTTTGAGCAGTTTTTAACTCCAATTTTAAGGTCTGGCCAAACTTTGATAACGCTACCTTCTATAAATCTAAAATAGATGATCTTGCTAAAGGAGTTGGTGCTGAACTTCCTCCATATTCTCCAGACTTTAACGAAATTAAGCATCAGTGGTTTGCTATAAAGAACAGAGCTAGAAAAAATATCCCTATTTTTAAGTCTTTCCGTCAAGCTGTTGTTTCTGCTTTTTTATTCTGACTATTATGAGAAGAGCTATACTTGTTTCTTTCTGATAGCTGAGCAAATTTTAGCTAGGCCGAATAATAGGGATAATATTCTGCATTCTTTATGCACACTTCTTATATCATAAGTTGCATCTTCTCGAATAGAACGAATGTTATACTTATCACTGATTTCCTTTAACATATCGCAGATCGATCAGAGCAACACCACTAGTATGCTTATTGCTTTCTTATCGTTTGTGTTTAAAACAACGTATAGCTTTCTGTAACCATTGTATTTTCTTTCTCGAATATTAAGTTTACTATGGCCACCGTTGTTATTGTAGATACTAACTCTCGTGCTATCTATGGCAATTTCAATACTTTTCCAATCACATTTGTTGATTCTATGATCATCAATTTTCAAGTTAAGCTTTTTGAATCTTCTAGAAGCTTGAGTATAGCTAATGACTTTGAAGTATTTTCCCATTTGCTTTATACAACCTTTTACAAAACCAACTGCTTGTCTCAAACCAATCCTAAAAAAATGAACCACTATGTGTATCAAAATCACAACCTTGTCACTATAAACATTCTGCCATTTTGGAACCATTTTCGTACCAATTTTCTATGGCTTCATTGACGAAATGAAAAATATTTTCCCTTTTTTCAAGGAATTTGTTACACTTGTTCTAGTTACTGACTTTTGTCCTTTGTGGCATGATTTTTCTTTAAGCAGTTAAATGGTTATGTTATAATAAATTTTGTTAGCAGCCACCGGATTTTTTTGATTGCTGTGCAACAAGGCCCTTTTCAGTAGCCTTAGAGAGAGTATTAGGAAAAGTTTGGAAATTTAATGATAAATTCTTTTAGATCCCATAGTAAGCAAATTCGTGAACCATTTAAAGATATTGGGAGTTTTCTCCCACATAAAAATAGTTACATATCTCCTGAAAAAGGCCGAGATAAGGAAAATTGTGCACCAAGTGTAAGTCCTAGTAAGTTTACTCATAAAACTTTGGAAGAAAAAAATTATGAAGAGCTATTGAAACAAGAAGATATTGCTCGTATTGCACGGCTTAAGTATGGATGGCATGGAGGCGGCAATATACTGTTTGAAGTAATTGGATCAGCAAGTCATTTAGAAAAGCAGATACAAGGCTATATTAAGTTGAAAGTTAAAAAGCCTGCTATTTTTATAATCAACAAAAATGCCAATCATTGGGTAACGCTAGTTATAAAAACAGAATTTACTGCTTATTATGCTGACTCTTTAGGTTATGATATTTTCTCCTTTCAAGAGAGTGCAGAGAATGTTGGATTTTTTAAGGATAGTAATTACAACAATCTTCAAGAGCTGTTAGAGTCAAAACTGAGTGGTATTCAAACTCAATCTTTTTGTATTGAGCAACAGAAAGATGGTTACAATTGTGGAATATATGCCTTAAAAAATGCAGAAATAATTATGGACAAGAATCATGAGTTAGAGAAAGTATTAAATTACGAGTTAAGTGAGCAGGAGTTAAAGGAAATAAGGATTGAGTTCTCGTGCTTGTTACAAAAAGAAAAATTTGCAGAGCAGAAACCTCGAATCAAAGAAGCTAACAATAATGATGATTATCAATCTAAACCAAAGCAGAAATATCAGCCAAAACCTTCTGTCAATAGTTCAGTATTTTATTGTAACGAATTTAATGAGCACGATTTAGGTGATAATGAAAACCCTTTAAGAAGAAAGTTCAATGCAATAGTTAAAGACTTAGAGGAAAACAACAGTACAAGCCAAGGAAATATAAAGTTAATAAAAGGTGATGGGAATATTGAATATTTTCGAGCTAAATTAAGTGATAGTGACAGATTATTATTTACGAGTACAAAGCATAATGATAAAGATGCTTTTGTTATTTTAGAAGTAATTCTGAGTCATGATTATCGTAAGTCTAAATTTTTAACAAATAAAGAAAAAATAAAAAACATAAAAATAATAAGTGAAGAAGGTTCTGATAGCGCAAATACAGTAGAAATTGGAGATGTTCCACAAGTTAGTTATCTTGGTAAATTTATTACTTTTAATGCAAAGCAGGAAGATATAGTTGAAAGGGTTGGAAAGTTTGAATTACCTTTAGTTATTAATGGAGCTGCTGGTAGCGGAAAGACATCAGTGGCTTTAGAAAGCCTTAAAAAGATGGAAGAGAAGTTCAAGGGAGGAAAAATTCTATATATTACCCAATCTGAATATCTTATAAAAGAGTCAAAAAAAATATTTGAATACGAATATTACGATGAAGATACTCGTGAGTTCAAGATTGATACTCCAAAGGAAATCGAGTTCTTATCTATTCATGAATTTTTTGAAAAGGTAGCAAAAAAAGATGTAGAAGGAAAGAAATCGATCAATAGAAATAAGTTTTTTTCATGGTTCAAGAAAATATGCGAGAAAGGTAAATTTAAAAAGTATAAAAAAGACGGAGATAAAATATTCGAAGAATTTACAGCTGTGATAGGTGGAGGAAGTTTATTAGGAGAAGATGGAAAAGATAGATATGCTAAATTAGGAAATAGACAATCTATATTTCCTATAGATAAAAGGAACAGTGTTTATGATTTTTTTGAAGAATATAGGAAATTTATAGAAGGAGATCAAAAGTATTATGATCCTAACCTTATTGCTCATAAGTGTACTGAAGCTAAAGAATACGATGCGGTTATTATAGATGAAGTGCAGGATTTGACTGAGAGCACATTGGATTTAATATTAAAAAGTTTAAAAGATGAAAGTAAGGGTAATTTTTTATTATGTGGTGATGTTAATCAAGTGATACATCCAAGTTTTTTTTCTCTGTCTAGGTTAAAGTCTTCTCTCAGTAATAAATATGAGAAGAATCAAAAGTTAAAACTTTGTAATCTTGAGAAGAACTATCGTAATAGTAAGCAAGTTATTGAATTAGCCAACCGTATACTACACTTTAAGAATTATTGTTTTGCTTCAGAAGATAAGATGACAGAAAAGGAAAAAGAGCTTTTTTTTATGGAGAGTGATAAAGAGAACGATGGTAATGTCGGCTTTGTTGCTAAGGATAAAGAGCAGGAAATGGCGGAAAAAGTATCTGGCTCTACAAATTGGGCTGTTTTAGTTCTGAATGATGAGAATAAAGAAGATGCTCGTAAATTATTTGATACTCCACTTGTGTTTAATATACATGAAGCCAAAGGCTTGGAGTTTAGGAATGTGATTCTTTGCGAGTTTACGTTCCATAAAGCTTATAATGAGATATGGAATATAGCATGTCCTGATAAAGATGAAGGGAAGATTAAAAATACTATTAAGGAAATCCGTGATTTGTACAATGCAAAGAATGCAAAGACTTCAAGAAATAAGAATAAGGAAGATAAATCTTTTGAGGAATATAAATTTTATATAAATGCTCTGTATGTCGGAATTACTCGCGCTATTGGTAGTGCCTATATTATGGATGATGAAAAAAAGTGTAATTTATTGAAAGTAATAAAACCGAAGAAAATGGTTAGTGTAGATATTAAGAAAGAAGAATCCACTCCTGAAGAATGGAGAGATATGGCACTAAAGTTAACAGATGAAGGAAATGTAGAGCAAGCTGAAAATATAGCAGTGAAATTGCAACTCAAGGAAGAAAAAAAATATGCTCAAGAGATCACAGATGCATTAAAAGCTAAAAAGTGCCGTATGGGAGAAGTAACAGATGGTGTAGTACAGTCTCCTTTAGACAATGATAAATCAAATTCAGAGTTAAAAATTGATATAAAAAGTAGCCAGAATAAGGCAGTAGAGTTAATGGATGAAGGAAACAAAAAGCAAACTAAAAATATAGCGATAAAGGCTCAAGAAAAGCTTTCTTTAGACAAGAATGAATCAAGGCGAACAGGAGGGAACGTTTTAAAGAAAGACTGCCATAAGGCAAAGAATAGTTATGACAAGGATATTAAGGGTCTTTTTGACGCTATTGAAAGAAATAACCTGAGACAGGTTAAGAATGCAATAAGTAAGGTGGGTAGTAAACATGGAGGATGATGTTGATGTTCAGAGTAATGATGGTTCTACTCCTTTATCGGCAGCAGCACAGGGAGGTTGCGGTGGTGTAGTTAAGCTTCTTCTGAAGCATGGAGCTGGTGTTAATGCTAAGAGTAATGAAGGTCTTACTCCTTTACATGTAGCAGCACAAGGAGGTTATGATGATGTAGTTGAGCTTCTTCTGGATCATGAAGCTGATGTTAATGCTAAGAATATTCAAGGTTTAACTCCTTTACATGCGGCAGCATTGAAAAGTTGTGATAATGTAGTTGAACTTCTTCTGGATCATAAAGCTGATGTTAATGCTAGGGGTGATGATGATTTTACTCCTTTGCATTTGGCAGCACAGAGAGGTCACGGTAGTATAGTTAAGCTTCTTCTGAAGCATGGAGCTGATGTTAATGCTAAGAGTAGTCAAGATTTAACTCCTTTGTCGTTAACACTAAATGATTGTCCTGAGGTAGCTAACCTTCTGTTTGCTGACCCAAATATTAATGTTAGTTGTGTAAAGATTTTGTCTATTAAAAAGAAAGAAGACAAAGAAAAATTTCTCCAAAAATTATCTCAAGATAATGAGTTGTTTAATCTGATAAAACAAGCAGCAGAAATAGATGAAAATAAGCTAGATAAATTGCTTAAAAAGATAAAAGAGCTACTAGAATCAAAAACTGAGTACGGTTTCAAACCAAGCTTAAACTACTCTCCAGATGGTAAGGATGAAGATACGACTATTAAAATTGCTATTAAAGTTGGTGGAAAGGTATTGCAGCTCTTACATGATTATGCGGAGAAGAATATAGATACAGACACTGAAATATTTAAAAAACTAAAACATGCTAAAGAAAACTCTCAGTTTAAGAGAGATCTTTGTAATGTTTCTGTCTCTAATCATTCTACTTTAGCTCAAAGCTTCTAATTTGATAGTATTAACTTCTTAACTCTTTAATTTCATCTACCGAAAGGCCAGTGATTTCAGCAATAACATCAATAGAAACACCGGCCTTGAGTGAGTTTTTTGCAACTTCGATTTTCTCTGCTTTTCTGCCTTTTTCATGACCGATTTGGATGGCTTCTCTATTTATAGCTGTGGTATTGTGTAGCAGATTATCCAATCTGGTGCTTCTCTGCCATTTTCCCACTTAGCAAATCTCATCTTTTCCTTGAGATAATATCCCTTATAAGCTTCCACAGCGCTGCTACATTTATACTGATCCGGGCAGTGCTTGTATAAAAGCTTGCATATCAGTTGATTGAAAAATGAGTAAATCCTTATTACTATCACACCAATCTATTACTTCCTCTGATTTATGTTTTCTTTTGTATCGCCAGGTGTACTCTTTACATAATTCTTTTCCATATCCTATCAACCAATAAAAATTTCCTTTCGACTGTCTAGCCCATAGAGAGCAAGGATGGTTTTTGTGAGTAAGTTTATATGGAATTTCTATATTTTGGTCTGTAATGCTGACTAAAGGATTTGGCGCTTTTAATGCTATTGAAAAAACACTGCTAAGTAATTGAGCAGTTTCTAATGGCATTTTCACTATATGCTTATCGCATAACATTTGTGCTGCAATTATAGGATTTTCGTCTAATACAAAGATATTCATCCAGAGATAGAATTAACCTAGGCCTTTAACTTCATTAACCGTAAGACCAGTAGTTTGAGCTATGACATCAATAGAAACCCCTGCTTTAAGTAGATTCTTTGCAACTGCTATTTTAGCTTGCTTTTCACCCTCTGCTCTACCTTTTTCATGGCCGATTTGGATGCCTTCTTGTCTACCTTCTTGTCTACCTTCATGTTTAGCATCATCGAGTTTTTGTTCCAAAATAGCCTTCTCTTTCTGTACACTCAATATTCTTTCCTCATATGCGATCAAATCTTTTTCATTCCAGCGAAACCTGTCTAATTCATCATATGCTAACTTTATTATCGGAGCTTCTGCTGCTATCTTTTTCAAATCTTCTTCAGTTGTTTCTTCTGCGTATTTAAAAAAGAAACACCATCTCTCTGTAGTATTCTCTAATTGCTCTACCTTATTTTTTGTAAATTTAGGCAACTCAATAAAGACAAATTGTAGATCTTTTAAGTAATGACCATTGGTTTTGATATCGCGTATATTATGAGTAGAAATATAGTCAACTTCTTCAGGCAGAAGGTTACAATTGGAAATAGCAATAAAGAAGACTTTCTGAAGATCAATGTAATTACCAGATTTATCTAATTGCCGTGAGTAAGCCTTAGCAGCATAAAGTTGAGCACGTTTTTCAAAGCCTTTATCACGAGCGAGCTGCATTTCGATGACAAATCTATTACCAATAGAGTCCTTGCAAAGAACATCAACAATGCTTTGCTTGTCAGAGGCAATTTCAGGGTCCATAATAGTGCTGAGGAATTCAATTTCTATTATTTGATCAGAAGTAGAAAAGTCCAAGATATTGTTCAGGAAGCAAATGAGGATATTTTTATTCTTTTCAGAGCCAAATATTTTCTTAAAGCTAAGGTCGTTTTTTGGATCAAGAAATTTAGAAAAAGCCATGACGAATTAACCTAGAAAGCATTAATAATTATACACAATTCTGTAGAGATATTCAACGTTTTTGTGTTTAGTCTATTAAAGTTAGCAAAATTTCAAGAATTGGCAAAAAACTACCTTCATAGATAACCCTAGAATGCTACTACGTACCTTAGACGCCTTTTGTAGATCTTTTCTATCAATTCTTCTATAAGGCACATTAAAAGGCCAACAACATGATTTAGCAGCCTCAAAGATACCTATTTAAAGTGTGAACTTCTCGTTTTAGCTTGTCACAGCATAGGCATTTAATATACTAGTTTTCAACAAAGGTCTAGCAAAATTTCTATCAAAACTTCTAAAATGGCAGGCTACGAAAAAGAATGACCGTTAGCTATACTAATTCTTTAGATCACGAAGTGGGAGAGAAAGTAAGAAGTTGGAGGTTAAAGCGAGGTTATACTCAAAAGGATTTAGCAGAGAAAATCGGTGTAACATATCAAATAGTACTACAATATGAAAAAGGAACACGTAAAATTTCGATTAAAAAGTTGTGCGCTATAGCAAAGGTGTTATCAATTAATATTACGGATCTTATTCCTGTATCAAATGAAAAAATCTGTTTTGAAGATAAGGGAGAGGAGATATTAAATCTAGTAAGAGAATATAAAAAGATTAATGATCAGGAGTTACGTAGAATGTTTTGTTTGCTAACCAAATTTGTCCAAGTCAGTGAAAAAAGTAGTAGAAAATCGGAAAAAATAAAAATTGCAAATGGTCTGGTTAAAGCAGGAATTTCTGTTGATATTGTTTCACAAGCAATTGGCCTCTCTGCTGATGAATGTATTGAAGAAAAAACGGGTTCTATCTACTACAAAATAGGAAAGAAGATAAAAGAATGGAGGCTAGTGAGAGAGTATACTCAAAAAGATTTAGCAGAGAAAATGAATACAACACGTCACGAAATAAGCAACTATGAACAAGGAAGGACTGCTGTTCCACTTGATAAATTATATGAAGTGGCAGAAGCATTATCGATTAATATTACGGATCTACTAATAGAGGAAGGGAGTAAAGTGAAAAATGAGCTACCTGATTTGATTAAAGAATACAAAGAAATTGAGAGCCAAGAACTACGCAATGCACTAATAAGATCTTTATTTGAAGGCATAAGGATTTGTGAGGAGAAAGTGAGAGAGATAGAAAGGATTAAAGTTGCAAAGGATCTAGTAAAAGGTGGAATTTCTATTGATATTATTTTGCAAGCGGTAGGTTTACCTGTTGATGTAGTTTTAGATGGGTAGCTCATGAAAAAATTATAGCAATAAAGTTTTTTTCTTAAATGGAGGTATATGTGTTTGTTTCTGCAAGCAATGTTAGCTATGGAATAGGGCAAAGAATAGAAAATTGTAGGTTAATGCAAGGTCATACTCAAATAGGATTAGCAGGTCAAGTAGGTTTAACATACCAAGAAGTGAACAGCTATGAGAATGGTTATACTCCTATTCCAATTGGAGTACTATATGTAATAGCAAGAGTGTTGTCAGTTAATGTTGTAGATCTATTACCTAAACCAATAACAGTAAGAGAGTATGAAGATGAAGACGAAGAAATACTCTATCTAACAAAAATATATGAGAATCAAAAGTTAGGCAAAATAGTACCTTCATTAGTCAGGTTTGTTCATATTAGCGAGAAAATCAATCAAGAGGAGGCAAGATTAGAAGTAGCAAAAAATCTAGTTAAAGAAGGAGTGTCAGTTGACATAATTTCCCAGGCAACGGGTTTATCTATTTACGAGTATGATAGTACAGAGAGAGAAATCTGCACTGATTCTATATATTACAGAATAGGACAAAGAATAAGAGAATGGAGATTGATAAAAAGGTATACTCAAAAAGATTTAGCAAACAAAGTTGGTTTAACACTCAAGGAAATACACGAATATGAAAGAGGGTATACTGCTATAACATTTGATAAATTATATGAAATATCAGATGCATTATCAGTGAATATTAAAGTTCTGCTACCTAAAACAAGAGAAAGCAAAAAGCTATTGAGTTTAATGGATGAGTACGGAGAACAAGAATCATTAGTCAAATCTCTATCTGAAGATATGAAAAGTGGCAAGGAAAAAGTTAAAAAAACAGAAAGGATCAAGGTTGCAAAAAATCTAGCAAAGGCAGGTGTTGCTCTTGATATTATTGTGCGAGCAAGTGACCTAACTGCTGATGAGTTGAGTGATTGTGAAAATTGAATTGTATTTAAGATATAAGTAAGAATAGTTAATATATTATCTATTCCAAACCCTTGTTTAGCTCTGCAGAATTTGCTAACCAACTTTTTTGGCTCAGTTGAATTTTGCTTGGTATAAATCAAGATATGAAATCGCAAAGTTTATCTATTAATTTCTGGTTATCCTCTATCATTGCCTTTGCCTCTTGCTGAAGAGATTTGATATTTTTTGATGTAATATTATCCATGTCGGGTGATGCTATTTTTAATTGCGATTGTATTCGTATATATTTATCACCTATAACTTGATTAAGTTGATAGTTTACTGCATCTAAACTTGAAGCAAACATCACATTCAGTAGTGGTTTTATCCAGCCTATTTTTCCAAATCTCCTTGAATTAGCTATGCTCCTATCTGTTCTGCCAGTACCTATTGATAACAGTATAATCTCATCATTTGGAAACAATTTCTTACCACTTGCATATGCACAAGCTGCTGGATTATTTGCAAAAACCCCGCCATCCACTAATACCATTTCCTTGTGGTTGATTTTAAGATATTTAGGTGTAAAGTAAGTAGGTGCAGCCGTTGCAGCTCTGAGTGCATCTTTCAGCTTAATATTACCTTCTTTCCAGCTTTTAAAGAAAAATGGGCAGTGATTCTGAATATCGTAACTCGTAATCAACACATTACTTAAAGTGTTTTTAAGGATATCATCGCCAAAATATTTATCCAGTACAAATTCAATATTTTTATGTGGGTATTGTGCGCAATTAAGCCAAGAAAATACTGATCTTCTCAAAAATGAAGATTTAAAAATATATGACCCGTATTTTTGGTAAAGCTCGACTAAATCGTTGGCTGAATATTGAGGGTTTCCTTGTTTATCTTTTTTACATAATCCTGCTACAACAATTCCACCGGTTGAGGTTCCTGCCATTAAGTGAAAGATTTCAGCTATAGTTCTTCTTGTTCTTTTTTCTATTTCTGCTAGTATAATAGCTGGTATTATGCCTCTTATGCCTCCGCCGTCAACTGAAAGGATGTATTTTTTCATATTTATTAGTTCTGTTAACTTGCTCACTTTTATCAGGTTGTGTTTCTTGCCCAAAAACTACAGTTTGCTTCACACCTAGAGAAAATTGTGCCGAACAAATAACCAATGCTATAGATCAAGCTCAAAAATCCATATTAATTCAGGCATATCAATTTACTTCAAAGCCTATTGCACAATCTTTAATTAGAGCAAAAAAACGTGGTGTTGATATTAGGGTTATCCTAGATGAATCACAGGTCAGCTCAAAATACAGTGTCATCAATGAATTATTTAGGCAAAAAATACCGATATACATAGACTATAAACCTGCAATTTCACACAGCAAAATTATGATCATTGATAATCAAAAAATCATAACTGGATCTTTCAATTTTTCTGACGCTGCGCAGAAAAGAAACGCTGAGAATCTACTAATTATAACAGGAGATCCTCCATTAGTTGAGCAATACATCAAAAATTGGAAAGATCGTCAATCTCAATCTGATTCTTACACACCAAAAGTAGAAGAATGATTACTTGTACTTCAAATTGTTATCTAAGTGAGGAAAGTCACCTCTCCCCACTCGACTTCAAAACCGGACTTGATAGTTTCCCATCATCCGGCTTCTCTCTAATTTGGCGCTTTTCATGCATACTCCCATGTAATTCGTCGTGACAATGCCCATGCAACAAGGATAAATTTTTGCTCATATTATTACGTCTATTCCGGTCTTTATGGTGTATCTCTAGGATATCATCATTTTTGAACCAAAGTTGACATTGATCACATTTACCTTGTTGCAACTTCATTAATTTTATTACTCGTGGTGATTTTCCTGGAACTTTACTTAAGCGATTTGCCCAATATAACCAATCTCCGTCATATAAAGATCTAGATCCTTTCACTTTGATATGCCTTCTTATGGCATGATCTACGTGCCTAACAAGCAGTAAATTGTTATTCGTCATAAATCTCCAATTATCGTTATCTTTCTTTCGAAAGTATTTTCTCTTAATCCAATGCTTCCCTTTGTTACAGTGTCTAAAGACTGCCCATTTCCAAAGCTTTCCATGCATATCATGATCTAAAGAACTAAATACTTTATGTGACACTACCGAAGAGTAATACTGACTCCATCCTCTAATAACTGGATTAAGGTTTTTAATTACTGCTTCTTGAGGTGCTGCACGCATTTCTTTAAGTTTTTGCTTAATGATTTTAGCATGTTGTTTTATAGAGAGGCGACTTGGTTTAATTAATAATTTATAACCTTTCTTACTTTGTTTTGTTAAGTATTGTCGTATTGTGAACCCAAGAAAATCAAAACCTGGTATTTGTCCTCCATAAGTTTTTAACGTATGAGATATTTTTGTCTTTGATGGCTTTAACTCTAATCCAATGGTATTTAACCATCTTTCCGTTAGATTTTTTGCCTTAAAAACAATTTCCTCATTTTCATGGAGAATCACACAATCATCTGCATAAGTAATCACACTTAGTGATTGACCAGCATGTTTATGTGAAGCTTTACCATATTTTTTCTTTTGATAATCAAATAGTTCCTTTCTCAATGCCATTTTTAGGTAATATTCTAACCCATGTAGAGCTATACTTGCTAACAAAGGTGAAATAGTTCCGCCTTGTACTGTACCACTCTTTGTGGGTCTAAACGCTTTACCTTCCATAACTCCTGCTTTTAGCCACCTTTTTATAACTTTAGTTAATGTTGGTGTGGTGTTAAGCTTTTTTTTGTAATGCATTATGGTTGATGTTATCAAAGCACCCTGAAATATCTGCATCCAGTAAAAATGCTGTTTTCTGTTTTAGTGCTATGAATATAGCTTCAATGGCATCATGACACGACCTACCAGACCTAAAACCATATGTGTTTGGCTCAAATTTTGCTTCCCACTCCGGTTCTATCACCATTTTTACAAGTGTTTGTTTTGCTCGATCTGATATTGTAGGAATACCAAGCGGGCGATACTCCGATGGCTTGCCAGGTTTTGGAATCCAAACTCGTCTCGATGGTTTTGCTTTTTCTCTTATATCCAAAGAATATACTAATTGTAACCTTTCTTTTTGATTAAGATTCGCTTTTCCATCTATACCTGCAGTCTTTTTTCCTCTGTTATCCTGAGTTACCTTTCTAACAGCGAGCGTTCTTGCACTTGTTGATCTGAGTAACAATCTCTGAAGATTATGCATCTTTTTGATATCATTACATTGTGAAGCTCGGTAAATTCGTTTTTGTAGCTTAAATGAAGATTTCTCCAGCTTGCGCCAAGGAATTTCATTCCATTCATACCTAACATTTTGTTGGCTCATAACATATTCACTACTATTCACAACTTTACCTTCCAAACTACAGTGTCTACGTTTGCATATCCTAAACATTACCTTAGGCATTAGCTTCTTAGACAATCCCTCTACATAGGAGCATTCGGCTGGCTACCTTCTTAGCTATCCTTTTGAAAATAAAGAATAATAAGAGCTTCCATGTGGTTACTCCGTTCCATAAAACCGTTTCTCGTTAAACTTAGGCTCTTACTATCTGCCGGAAGGTTGGAAGCATCTTAATCAGGAAAAGCCGATCCTAATTACCCTTTTCTTCATACCTTTTGGTATATGCGTATTCAACCTTATTTCGCATATTTGAACTAACGACAGTTCAAACATAAGTTTCTTTTCGTAGCCATATCTAACTCTTCTCGAGAGGATTTATCATAAGGTTTGATATTACTCCCTTTTGATCCATGCTTACACCATGAGAACTTGCCACTTTCTTAAGGTGTGGATCATGATTTTACCCAGATGCTATGGGAGATGGAATTTAACCATCACGACATTTATGACCTTCGGGCCGCACAGCTTTAAGTTCATCCAATTCCTCAGAAAGATTTTTTACCCTTTCCTCAAGTACTAACACTTTTTCCATTAAACCATATTCAATGAGTTTATCGTGAAATTGTACCCTTGAGTCTAACTTGGATAACCACCATATCAATGCTACGGTTTGGATTAATATGGTAATAATTACCGTAATTGGGATTTTTTGCTTTTTCATGTGAAAATATTAACTTGTTATGGATAGTTTTAGAAATTTATGTATAGATTATAGAAAACTTACAGCTTTAGTGATTACTTTTTGTTGATTCGTATTGATCCTCTGCTTTAGCAAGTAGCTTTATTATTTCTCTGTAAGGTTTATCTTTGTTGTGCCTTGATTCTATTACAGCTACATCCCGAGGGTTTTTTCCATCTGTATCTCTAATATTAGGATTAGCACCTCTTTCTAATAAGAACTTAACTATCTCTAAATTGCCTCCGTATGCGGCAGAATGTAATACTGTCCATCCTTTATATCTACCTGTATCATTTATATCAACTCCTTCATTCACTAGAAATTTTACTAATTCTAGACATTTTCCTTCTGCTGCACAATGTAGCGCTGTTAATCTAGGAATTTGTGTGTTAATGCTCAATAGGTTCTTTACTGAAAACTTTACTACGTCTAGGTTACAATTTTCAGAAGCAATGCGTAAGATTGTTTTATAATTATCTGTAGCTTTAGATTTTTGATAGCAATATGTAATAATGACACATACCATTAATATTATAAACCATACAAAATGTATTTTATTCTTTTCATTATATTTTAATTGACTCATATTCAGTAGTTTCTTTACATTGAATAGACTATGTACTTATTTTTCCTTAACATTACTTACTCAAAGATGCTGATAACATAGTAAGGTAACCCGAGCTATTTAAAGTATGCTCCGCTCTATTAACTATCCACTCACCATCTACTGCTTGATTAAAATCTATAAGATTAAGTTTAGCTTCTGCAAATAACTCTGGATTACCAGGCATAGTTATATCTAAAGTTTCATTGTTACGCTTCAATTGTTTCAACTTGGCATTTGCTGCACTCAGCGCTGACTCTGCATTTGAGTAAAGTTCCAGCATAATATAACTTGGCTCGCTACTACCAACTGTTTCTTTAATAGTTTCGCCCTTTTCATAGCTGTGCCATTTTGCCACTACTGAATTATACTTATCACGTACGGTAAAATGCACTTTCCAATTAATTGTGTCTTGAGGTCTAATAGTCGTTGTTCCTAAAGCTTTTCCTGTGGCTGATTTTGCCATATTTTTTGAAATAAACAATATATACCCACCAGCTAACTTTGCCATTGCTTCACGCTCTGTTGCAATCTTTGTTAACAGACTTATATCACTTTCATCTACCTGATTAATGTGGGGTATTAATACATTCTTAAATTCCTCAGCAACTTTATGTCCATATCCATGTTTTTGAGCTATTTCTTTCACTAAGTTTTCTATGGTAATTTGATGCCATTCTTTTGATACTTTTGCCTTCAAAGATATTCTTAAATTTGTTGCATGAGCTTTGATTAGTAGAGTCTTAGGTGGACCTTGTATCGTAACTTCGTTGACTGTATATATACCCATTGGAAAGATTCCAGTTTTCTTATAACCTAGTGCTATGTTCAATTCATTTGGAACTTCTACATTTTCATTGCCATAATCAACGCATACCTCTGCAACATCATCTATAGTACCAGATTCATCAGTAAGATGCACTGATATTACATGATCTTTTATTCCTTCAATGCTAAATTCAGGTTTCATTTATTCCCACACTTTTAACTTCGATTTTCTTAATTGCTCTTGTATTAAAGGCAGTTTAATCCTTAACCCAGATGGCAAAGAACCACTATACTCTGCAAGACCAGGATTAGCCTCTAAAACTACTTCCACTACTCCTCTAGTTGCTCCATAATGCCTCCAGCAAATTAGATCTATCATCTCTCCTTCCTTACTCCAGTAATATGTTGCCATTTTTAGTTAAATCTCCTCAAACTTAAACTAAACTCAACCTTTTTTGGTAATCCACAAGGAAAAAATGATGTTTGTTTTTTCTCTATCCGTACAATCACAAACCTCCCTAAAACATTACCTAAACTGTCTACTAAAGTATGTGGTTCTTCTGCTTCTTTCATACTTTTTAATTGATTTAAATCATTGAGATTATGGAAATAAATTACTCCTTCTAAGTCTATATTTTCTGTGCCTTGGCCAATATTTTGTAATGAAGGTATTTTACCAATGCACTCAATAGTACTCCAACGATTTTCTTTACTGTACCTTACTCTTGTTGGAGAAAGCTTATGTTGACCAAACGATAGCATTAGTAAATCGGCTCTATTGAATCAAATAGAACGTCACGTGATTTTTCCCTTATTCTTTTTATTACTGCATCAGCAAGAATACGTACATCTTGGTTAGGCTCTGCTTTAATACTTATATTAAATGTAAAAGTTTGATTGAAAATTTTTTGTTCACACTTTTCACAGTCTTTTAAAACTTTCTCTGAATTATCTGCTACAGAACTTTTTTCTGTAATCACACTTTCAATAATATTCGTTCTACTATTCGAAATTCTACTAAAAGCATTATTATTTAATAAAGGATTTCCTTTACTAAAAACATTTCTATTTTCACTAGTTGCACTGCCTATTTTTGCTTCTACTGGTTTCTCTAATGCTTTTATTGGATTATCATTAAACAATTTTCCTATACCAATCCAATTTTCTATAGGTTTTGCAATTGATTTCCAGATACTTGAGAAAAAGTCCTTCACCTTTTGCCAATTAGCGATTACAAGTGCTGCACCAACTGATAGTCCAGCAATAGCAGCTCCTATAGGATTGGTTAGCGTTAAAGCTTTCAGTCCCATGATCACTGCTGGAATTACTCGCGCTGATAACGAAGTTAATACTGGCAAAAGTGTTCCCTGCAAAATAGCCTTAAAAGTTAATATTCCACCTCCAGCCAATGCAAATGCATAACCAAAACCTACCACTGCAATCTTACCAACAATAAGAGCTGAAATTATGCTCATAACTCCTGTAGTCAAAATTGGACACTTCTCTGCGAACCAAGCTATACCTGTAGATATAGACCTCAAAATCTTACTTATCCAATTTAAAGGAGGTAGCATTACTGAGCCCAAGTTCATTCCTAGCTCTGCTATTGTATTTTTGAGTAGCTGCAAATTATTTGCTGTAGTACTTGCACGATTATTAAATTCCTTTTGCATAGATTTGTTATACTTTTCTTTATCAGCCACAAAACCTATTGCTTTTTTATATTCTTCCAAACTTCCAACTATCAATGCAATATCATCTTGATATTCTTGACCAAAGAGATTGAGAAGGATTTGTGAACGTTCCTGTTTATCTACTTTTTCTAGAGTTTCAAAAAAATAAAGTAGAGCGTTTTGCCCGTTTTGAGCAACCTTTTGTGACATTTCCTCTGCAGTGATACCTATCGATTCCAATGCTGCTTTGAACTCTTTTCCTTGTCCCTCAGCAGTTTGGAGCTTAGAAAGTAAAGCGTTTATGGCAGTTCCTGCTTTTGCTGGTTGTTTACCTAAACTAACGAAGGCATTTACTAAACTACTTGTCTGATTAATATCTAAACCAAATTGTTTTGCGGTACCACCAACTATTGCTAGAGCTTCAACCATATCTTTTGCTTTGGCAGCAGTGTTATCTGAGAGGTGATTTATAACGTTGCCAACTCCTTCCATTTTTTCTTCTGCAATTCCATAAATGTTAGCGAGTTTGGCAATAGAATCACCAGCTTGTTCAGCAGACATGTCAAATGCTGTAGCCATTTTAGCTACTGTTGTTGTAAATCCAATTAACTTATTTTTTTGAATCCCAAGTTGGCCACCACTTGCAGCTATTTGTGCTAACTCTGCAGCTGATAGCGGTATTTCACGAGATAATTCTTTTAGCTTCTTAGCAAACTCAATAGCTTCATTTGTGTTCTGAGTAAAATTTACTACCTTCTTAACATCAGCCATAGCACTTTCAAAGTCAATAGCAACTTTAATCGGCGCTGTAAGTGAAAGCCCTAGCCCTACAGTCTCCATTACTTGTGACCTATAGTACGCTTTTTTTGCCAAAGCATTTTGCTGTTTTTGTATTACAGATCCTAATTTACTGTATTTCCCTTTGAGTACTTCAACAGATGAACCAAGTTTAGTTTGATCTCTCACTAAAGATTTAATATCCTTTCCACTTTTCCTTATTTCTTCATTTAATGTGTGAAGTGCATCTCTCTTTTTAATATAAGCCTCTTTTGCCTTTGATGCCGATGCTTTCAATTTTTCAAATTCATTTTTTAGTGCTTTACTTGGTTCTTTTTTTTCCTTTTTTTCTTTAGCAATTGCTGCAGCTGATTCTTTTGCTTTCTTCTCCGCTTCCTTCCAATTCTTCATGGCTTCAAGGGCATCATGATTTAGTTGCTTAAATTTGGAAACAGATTTCATTGACGAATCAAGTTGCCTTATACTATCACCCAACTTAGAAAGCTTTGCTGCACTACCTGTCATTGCACTATTAAAACTGCCATCTAACGTTGCACCTATTTTTATTGAAAGCATTGACATTTTTTTGTTACTCCTTCACTTACTTCTAACCACTTTAGAAACTCTTTTGTACTCATATTAATAATTTGCTCAATTCCACTTCCTGTTGTTGAGCTAAGTTTTAAAATATTGAATCTTAACTCCTCTGTTCCAGCGGCGACAAAAAACCTTTTAGCACCTTCTGTATTTCTACATAATCTTTAATACATAAATCTTCAACTACTTCTTTTGGTACGGATGCTAGATTAGCAATTAAAGCTACTTCTTTCAAAGCTTCTCCTTCTATGCGTTCTATAGCAAGTAAATCTCTTACTTTAGGTTCACGCATCGATAATTCTGAGACAGAAATACCATCAACTGTTATTGGATTATCAAGTTTTACTGTTGTCATACTTTCTCCTAAAAAATAAAATTCTAAAATCTTTTTAAAACTAAACCTAAATACCTAAGACCGCTTGTAACAAAGCCATCTGATCAACACCATTTATCTTTCTAATCATATTTTCAGCATCGATTTCTATTAATTCATTACCACCTATAGTAAGTTTGTAGTAATAGGCAGCTACAGTACACTTCAGCGTTGCTTTTTCAGCAGGTTTCCAGCTACCAAAATCAAATTCTTTGAATATTCCTCTGAGGTTGATAATTACTCCTTCAATATCATTGCTACCACTTCCTTGCATTCCTCCACGGAGCGTCAAAGATACTGAGTTTCCATCTATCAAGCCAAAAAGTCTAAATAGTTCTGAATCATACTCAGCGAAAGTAAAGTCTGCTTCAAGCTTTTCCATGCCCATGTCAATATTTATTGGGATATCCATACCACCAGCTCTATATTCTTCAGTTTTTATGGTAAGCTTTGGTAGGGTAATTTCATCTATTTTTCCTGCGTAACCCCGACCATCTACGAATACGTTAAAATTCTTTAAAATCTTCGGTAACATTTTTTCCTCTTTTTTATAATATTGTACCACTCACAAGATGTGACCTGAAAGTAATCTGTTCTGCTGGATATGGTGGTGTAAACTCAAAGTCAAAGTATACTTTTCCACTTGCAATGTTTGTTGGTGTATTGAGTTCTGGGGTTGCATAACATTTTCCGCTAATAATCGCCCCTTGTGCTTTTAAACTTGCCAGATAAGAATTCACCCCCTCAATTACATCATCTATATAAGTTTTGGTGATATTGCGATCAACTGCCCATAAATGAGCTCGAAGTAAACTATCATTGATTAAATCTGCAGTCCTTCTCACTGACAGAAAAGCCCATTTTGAGTCATTTGAACATGTTCTATTTCCCCAAAGCCTATAGCCATTTTGATGAATTATCGTTGTTACTTCATTTTCATTCAAGTGGTTTGCTCTACAATTTGTATTACCGAGCGTAAAATCAATAGGCCTGCTTGTTCCAACAATACCATTTATCTCTTTGTTTGAAGGTGAATGCCAAAATCCTTGGCTCACTATCTACTTTCGCTATTAAACCAGCTACAAATGGGCTTACTGGCAAAATTTCTTCTTTTCCTTCAATAAATACCTTAACCCAAGGATCAACTACGTACACTCTTGAGCTGCCTACACTTTTTCTCCATTTTATTACTTCTTCATCATTGGTATTTGATCCATCTGCTACTATTATTGCTCTTAGCTTTTCTGCTATAGGAATTAAAGCGCTAACCACTGGATTTCCAGCATCTCCAGATAATTGATGAGTAAACTGAGGTGCAATTAGTATTCTTGGCGCAACATGAACTATGCTTTCACTACTGAGGAATGCCTCTATCCCTTGATACTCTCCAGTCTCTTTATCAACACCGCCAATTATATTTTTCAGCGTCTCTTCTTCTTTTAATTTTGGATCGCTGTTTTCACTTTCTTCAACTCTAATTACTACTATTGTTGCACCAATTTGGGAAAATATTCCGTTTATTGCAGAAGGTAAACTGCCACTCTTTCCAAGCTTTGCTGCTTCCTTCAAGCTTCCTGCAATTAACACTGGTTTATTCAGTGGAAATTTTTGCCCATCTGCTTCAGGTGCGGTACCAATTACACCTATCACTGATGATTTAGCTGTACGTACTGTTTTTGCCCCTGAGGTTACCTCTATAACATTTACTCCGTGTAAAAATTCTTCAGCCATTTCTTTGTATCTTTTGTTTAAAATCGTTTAGTAAGTTCTCTAGCTCATTTTTACTTTTGGCTTCTGCAATTTTCTTCTTGGTAATGTCTTCCAACTCTTCACATTTAATTATTTCTTTTACTGCTTTTTTTGCTTTTTCTTCAATTATTCTTGCCATTTCAATAACTGTAATACCACGGACTTTTGCTAATGGTTCTATAATTTCTGTATCCTTTTTACTTATAGACTCTGGTGCTGCTAGAATGCTTTTTGCTGCTTTTTCTTGTATTTGATACGATTTAGCTTTTTGGTGAGAATTTCCAGCGTATTCGTTAGTATAGTTATCATAATAAGCACGAAGATTAGAAAGTGCAGAAAACTTCGCATTTTCGAGTAATTCCACCTCCATATCTTCTTGACTACGCTGAGCAATTTCTCCTCCTTCTGTTAGACAATAACTTTTTTGCCAATCAAAATTCTTTGGCGCCTCGTACCAATCATTTCCAGTTGGTTTACTTTCAAGCGTTGTTGTTTCAATTTGTTTGTGATCTTTAAATCTTATGTAAATTGGCATGTTTTTCACTCCTCATATTATTGCCATAACTCATAGGTATTTGTAAGTCCTGGACACTGCCAAGCCCTGAGCGTCCTTTCCACATCTACTTCAAGTCCTGTAGTTAGAAAATTGCTACGTATGTTATAAATTCCCCACTGAATAAATTGACCATAGGTGTACACATCACCTGAGAGCACACCTTCACTAACTTTTGTTCTGGAATATAGATAAGATGATGTATAAAGTAATATTGCAACTGTTTTTCCTGCTGGAATTTCCACATTACCAGATCCGGCTAACTTGCCACTAGAACTCGTGTATTGGTAAACATTTTTCCATATTATTTTCGAAATTCTTGATTTATTAGTATTATCAGGAGTTCCCACAAATAATCCTGCACCACCATACTCTGTACTCGAATACGATGATCCAACAAATTCTATTGCTTTATTTATGTTCACATTGGTTGTATTTTTTACAAATACTACTCCAAGTGCAGCATATGGGTAGTAATATATTGAATCATGACTACTCGAAAAACTGTTTGTATATAACTCTCCGTAAATAAATGTTCCTTTATTTCCCTCTATAAAACTTAGTTGTCTTGGCCGATAAAAACTAACGTAATCTGTATCGTATATATGGCTACCTGCTAGTAATTGCAACATATAGTCGGTTTTTGTTATATCACTACTCCACTTTCCAAGCTCTGTCATAAAAGTTCCGTGGCCAAAGTAATTATTTTTTCTTCCAAGTACACCAAATAAGAAAGGTAATGACCCTGATTCAACCATGTTGCGCTTTCTTATTTCATTTATAAGAGACGCTTTTAACTGTTCATCCCGAGTTTTTACCTCATTAGAGATGTTTTCAATTCGAGTTTCTATTTCTCCTATAATTGATGAGCCAGGTGGTACATTATTAACAGCACGAAAATCTTCTACTAAACCTTTAAGACCATCTTTATGACTGTTACTAATGCTATTTATTGCTGCAATATTGGCATTCTTTCTCGTATCAAGTAGCGATATGTGCGAATCTGATGATGCTTTTAAAGTATTTAAGGAATTATCCCTAAGCTTGTTGATTTCATTAACAGACTCTGTTTTTACTGCAGTTATTGCTGATATTGAGTTTGTTTTATTGCTGTTTATATCATTTAGGTGTTTTTTTGCACTATCAAGAAGTTCTTTTAGCTTACCATCAGTCATTTGCACAATTTCAGAAACCGCACTTTTGTCGATTATTGATTCCAGTGCTTTAGCAAGATATGCTAATTGATCTGGAGTACTGTTTGCTACTAAATCCCTAAGCCTTTCTTGTAGTGCATCAATTATTTCTTTTACTTTAGTCATTTGCGCAATATCAGAAATAGCTTTTTTACCTATCATCGATTCCAATGATTTAGCAAGGTACGCTAATTGATCAGGTGTGCTATTTGCTGCTAAATCTTTAATTCTTTGATGCAATGCATCTATGGCTTCGTTAGCAATGGTCATTCCACAAATTCAAAAAAGTTTCAAAATTCAGTCGTTCAAATGCTTTTTTAAGCTGATTGTGCTCATTTTCTCTTTTAGCGATATCTTCATCTATTTTCTCAATTGTGGTACGGATACGAACAACATCTTCCACCGCAATATTCTCTGGATGAGGTAGTGAATATCCTCTGCTTGTTTTATCATTTGGCATTTTCTTACGTTATAACAATCCGCAAGTTTTTTACCTTTGGCCGATAGATAACCGTACCACTCAAAACTAATTTTACTCTAGTCTCACTAGCATTAAAATTTGATAGTACATGAGTTCTCTCTACCCAATTTTCCCCTATTGGTTTTCCCGAGGTTAAATTTACTAATTGCCATTCTTTGACGCTTTTCTGCACATATGCTTTTACGTCTGCAGTGCCAGGTATTAGCGCATCATATGTTATGGTAATTTTAGTATTAGCTCCTGCTGTAATGCTCCTTGTAACATAATCTCCGGACTCTGAAAGATTACCCATAACTAGCTGTAACCCAGGATAGAGAACAGGACTTCTTTCTTTTGACCCTTTTAAATTTGCCTTTACTGTTAACTCTCCGCTGATTCTTTCACGAAGTGCTAATGGCAAATTATCAGACAAAAAGTTTTCTTTTCCTTCTTCATCTGTTAAAATAAATTCTACATTGGTATCAAATGCTACTTTTTCGACGTTCGTCAAAACAATTAAATCTGATACGTTATTTGCAGTAACCTTGCCAAGATCAATAATGTGATAAACTTCGCTAAATTTTGCAGCCAAAAGCCGAAACGTTAAATCTAAGTTCTGATGTGGAGTCCAAGTACTTGCGTTGCTAGATGAGAGTAATACTCCTACTTGATATGGCTGGCTTGTTACCCAACGGCTATTTACTGCATCATATTTGCCAAGCTCTGCTACCTTTACTGCAGTACCCGGATCATCAGTAAGTAGTACTATTGCATACTCCTCTCCTGTATGGCAAAACACTGGTGACCACTCTATACGTGTTGCTGTGCCATCTATCTTTATATCTTTTGGCTCAATATAACTTTCAGCAATGACAGTCTGCGAGGGCATTCCCACTGCTGTTGCTCTAATCTGCACAACAACACGTTTTTTGCCGCTATTTGTGAACCATATCTCTACACCTCCTATGTGTCTGCTTTCATTTGGTGTAAATGTCTGGGCTAACTCTTCTTGCTGCGATAACTCTTCTTCTTTCTTCTATGGTAATAGTTTTTTTACCAGTATAAGTTGCTTCTCCATAACTACCTTTATCACCGAAGAACTGCACTAACTTAGTTCCAGCAGGAATGTTTCTTGGTACAGTAAATCTTCCTTTTATTTTTCCTCTGTTATCAGCAATAAATGTTGCGATCATGTTTTTCTTTCAAATATTTTCTATGCTTGAGGTTGAATAAAAATTCCATCAAACTTTATCTCTTTAAGCTTCTCACTTGGCTCAAAACCTTCGATCTCAAAATTCTGTATTGCTTCTCTCATAAATTCAGTTTCATATGAAGTACTTGACAGCAGCTCTGTTGTTTCTTTAACATTAAATACTCTTGTTACTGGACTTTTCCAATTAGTGGTAACCTCTGTCCAGTGGTCTATATTTTTATTTAGAGTAATTTGTGCCGGAACTGGATCAAAAGCTTGATACGGGTTAATCTTTTCTCCTTTAGTCTGTAAAAGCTGCTCCAGTACTGGCTCAAGTTCATACGGCAAAAGATATCTTTCCCCACCTTTTTCAATATCTGCAACTTCTACATCTATTGGCAGAACTAGCTCTCTATTTACTATCGCTGCAGACTGCGAAATTCCTTGATCACGCATATCATCATCAAAAAATGAATCTACAAATACTCCTTTTTTGGTGGTAGGTTCTCTTGAGTTTGCATCACTGCGTAGACGTTCCTCTGCAACCAGCGCATAAAGATCATTTATTCCTTTTTTCATTGCTTCAAGCTCATTCATCGGTACAGCATGAATAGCATTATTCACTATTTTTACCCCTTCGCCTTTTTTCCACGTCTGATGAATGTAGCAGAGCAAAAGTTGTCCGCTAGGTGCTTTAGGCATCGATGGTCGCCAAGGGTGAGAAATTCCTTTTATTCTTCTTACCACTCCTTTGCTATCGATAGTAATTAAATCAAAGCGTGGCATTTTCCAGGTGTAATCAATCAAAACCAGACTGTTATCAACTGCTCCTTTTACTTTGCATCCCTGTTCACTTATATCTTCAGGGCTTACATGAGTACGACAGCGATAGGTTATCAGGTAACTACTTCCAGGAGCTGGCTCTTTACCTGGTAATGACCAATCGACGTTTCCTGCGTTTAATTTGTAATCTATACTATTTTCATAAATAACATTGCCTTGTTTAATTTGAATAATCTCAAGTACTGCAGAGTCAGGTATTGGATCAACAGCTCCTGAGTATGAAACGTGAGTAACAGTAATAGTTTTTTGAACAGTTATATCTACTTTTTTAATTTCACTGATTGGAAAATCATTAACCTTCAGTTCCATTACCCTTTGGCTATTTGGCTGAAAAGTATGTGGCTCTGATTCAACTGATTTTATATTCGGATCTTGATCAAAAGAAATGCGAATACTGTGAGGTAACTCAATTTCATAACCATCAACATGAGCTTTGCCTTCATTAATCACGAATACTTGTTTTTTGCCCTCTTCTTCCTTTTGCAAAAACATTACTTCTAGACCGTTTACTACGTAAGATCCATTTGCTTCTTTGTCATAACGAGCAAGAGCTGTAGTTACTATATTTGCTTGTGGTGGCGGTGAATGTTCTATCAATACTCCATTTTCAATGTTATAGATTGGATAAAACTCCCCTTCAGAAAAACGTGGAAAAAAACCTTCAGATTGATAACCCCAAATGGTGGAAACTTTAAGTCTTGCTGCTCCTACTTCCTGATAGTTTCTTGTACCAACAGCAGGATCACGAAGGTTTTCATCCTCAAGTTCTGTAATGGTAGATTCTACATAATAAACACCTATGCGAACTATAGTACTCAGTGGAATAGTAAATTCTTCTTTTTCGACTTTTCTAACTGCTCCACGAAGATAGATTTTTCCTGATTCAAGCGTAACTTTACCAGTTTCTCTATCTATAATACAATTGCTTCCTGTTATAACATCACCATCACGAAATATTGCATCGCCTATGCCTTTAAGCTTAGAGAGAGCATACTCCTGAGTCTCGTTTAATTCTGCAGACTGTAGACCTCTTCCTGCAAGAAACAAGCTTTTTTCGTATTCTTTATCAGGATTAAAGCGGTTATAATAACTATTTAAGGTCATTTTGTTTCAAAAAGTTACAACAAATGAAAAAGTCTCTCTTGTGGCAGATGTTCTAATAAGTGGTACTGTATGTTCTAAAACTAATAAGATCCCTGGGTCTTCTATATCTTGAGGTTCAAAATATCTCTGTCCAGGAGGCAACTTTTCTTTTACCTTTGTACCAACCATAACTCCTAATTCCCGTATAACTTGATTTGCTGCGTCCGTGAAATCGAAAGTAAATTTAAGGTATAAATTATTGGTTGGTACATTTGAGGACCTAAACCTCCCTGTTGGAGTCAAAAGCTCTCCATTCTCATCACCTGTGCAAAAGAGAACCTCATCTGCAGTACGTCTGCCAAGCTCATTGAGCAGTTTTTCAGAAGTTATCAGCTCTGGTGGTGTGCTTTCAGTATACTCTATAGTAACTGCACTATTTGCCGTGATAGAGCTATTTTCCGTACGTTTTATTACACCACTACTGCTATCAACTATATAGTCAATACTGGATTTATACACTGTTTGTCCTGTAAAAACCCTTACGTCTTTAATAGTGTGGTGATCTAGAGCTATTTCACCCTCAACAAAAACTTTTTCGACCTGATGGCTACTTCCAGAGCTTGAATCACCACTTCCCCAAGCAAGATGTAGAGATTGCTCTTTTATGCTGGCTGCTATTGCTGCTCTACCTGATTGTGTAAGAATTGACATTTGAAAATTTGACTCCTGTATATATATTCACCAAAATTACAAAAACTGTTCAGTTTTTTTAGGAAAATTCTTCTTTTTTTCATAATAAATTTTTGTTGACTAATCTTTAATCTATTTTAGACATAATATATTTACTTTTAGATATATGATAGCTAGTGAGGAGTTTTGGGAAAGCAGTTTAGAAATGCCAGTATCCTTTTTGCTTAAGGACTTTCAAAATCCAAGTTTACGTGAAAGTTGGCTTGATTCTCTTTCTGGTAGACAATTAAGTGTGATCTTTAACCATTACTTTCAGAATAAACAAAACAGGCAATTATTTAAAGACTACGAAAAATGCGATGATATTTCAACTCAACAAAAACGCAAGATGCTTATTAAAATTTCTGAATCTCTGTTTGATTATTATTTAGTCAATCGTTTTAGTCGTACAAAATCAGAAACAACTATAGCTGAAGTAGCACAGTCTGTATTAGGCCAAGATCTTCTGAAGTCATTTCTGCTACAAAATAACAAATATGACAAAAAGTCCTTGTTGTTCACTCTCTTTATAACTAATCGTAACTTACTAAAACAAATTTTCTGCTTTAATCAAGTACAGAAAAAAGGGTTTTTACCTTTCATATTAAAAAATCCTCCAAGACAAAAGGCCACTTCATTTAAGGATTTTTTATCAGAAAGTACAATACAGCAAATATTAAAACAGCATGATCTATTTGAAAATGATAGTTTTGAAAGTCAATTTCAAGAACTCTTTTACTACCAAAATAGTATTTACTTATTTATACGACGTGCTAGTAAAGATGAGGATTTATTAATCAGTTCAAATAAGGTAATACACGGTTATAAACCTAGTAGAATTATTATTGACTTTGCTTTAAACGCTAACCAAGTAAACTTATCTATTCAAAGTTTTGATCAAGGATTAAAAATAGCAAATAGAATAGTAAGCTGTTATTTTCAGCGAGAATGTTCATTTACTAACATGCGCCACCAAAATACAACAGCACAAGTGAGGACTTTTTTGAATGACTGTGTAAAACAACATGTACCTGATATTCACCTATTTGAATTGAAATTTGGTCCATCTAAATCTAAAACTAATCTTACGTTAAACACAGATAATATTGAAGAGTGGTTACAGAAAATAGAGCCTTCGGTTGGTAGTGTACTGCATGATATTTCGCTTGTTCAGCATATCAAAGTATTGTTTAAAAGTAAAAAAGTTACTTTATCCTTTCAGACAGACACGCAATACGCAAATTATATAGAAATTGATTACTCAGAATATGTTCTCAATAGAAAAGAACGAGATGATTTTAAGTCTTTAATTAGAGATAGCTATGGAATTACCGTTTTGTCGAAAACACTCTCAAGATATTGATACTATGTTAGTAAATAGGTCCTGGGTAAATCCTAACGAGAACTATATAAAGGCTGCAGAGCATCTCAGTCAGCTTGATTTTGTTAAACTTGAGAAGTATTATTTTGTTATTTGTGCTAATGATTTAGATCTTGATTTTCCAAATATACAAAATCCTTATTGCAAAAATGAGGTTATCATTTCTCATGATTTTGATGAAGATTGTGATGATCTAGCTTGCGAGGATTGTGGTCGTGATATTTTTCCTGATACTTACAAAAAACAGAGTTATCTTGTGCTTTCAATTAAACTTAATACAGAAAAAATTATAAGTTGGTTTGAAAAACTATTAATAGGACTCATATGGGAAAAGGCGGCAAATGGGATATATCATATAAGCTTTAAAAGTAAAATAGTAAGCATTATAATACCAACTTTATGTACTGATAAGTCATATTTAACTGTAGATAGGTTAAGAGCTAATGTTGCTGTTCTTATAACTTTTGGAAAGGAAGACTTAAAAATATTGTTAAGCCTATATACTGTTTCCATGGCTGATTTAATTTGTGAATATCAAACTCTAAATCAAATACTAAGCGAAGCAGTTGAAAAAGGAGTACCAGAGCTATTACCTAATGTTTCTTTTCAAGCATTCCCTTATGTTCCACTGCAAGAAATAACTCTTCCAGAAAAAAAGATACTGCGATTAAAAGTTGAAGATAATATTATTTATGTTAATGATATTGAAATTATAGGCAAACAAGCAACTTCGAGCATCCGTATTTTTAGAGTGTTACTTAAACAATTTTTGCGTGACTTGGAAGCAGTTAAAGAATATAAATTTCTTAGTATCATTCAAATAGCAGATAGTTTAGGTATTGAAGACCCAGAACAGCAAGTACGCAGACCTCTTAACAGAATGCAAAAAACAATAGCAGAAAAGCTAGCTAGCACCTTGGGACTAAATATAAAACGCGATGATGTGATACAAGCGTGTAACTGGTCAGGCTATCGGCTTAATCCATCTACCATTAACTTAAGTGCTAGCTAAGCTAATGTTGGACAGAAAACGCAGAAGGATACTTCTTTACAATATACCGATACAATTCTTCAGCGCTTTTTTTGTCACCTGCAATGAAGGTAAAAAATTCAACTACGTCTTCTTTAATTTTAGCTACAATCTCCGGCTCTTTCTCCTGTTGTCTCAACTATTATTTTATCTCCACGTGAATCTCCAATGTAAAACTTACTTTTGTAAAACTCACCACCAGGTAGTAAATAGAGTAGGTATTCTTCAATTCTATCAATTACTAACGCTTTTATTTCTTCTAGAGATCTATTCATAAAAGGTGCCCTCCAATAATTTATGATAAAAAAATGATTCTTTTATTTACTTAGAAAGGTATCCAATCAAGCTCAGTATTTTGATGTTGCTCTGGGATAATAACCGTAGCAATCTTATTTTTTTCTCCATATCGATCAGCTTCAATACCAACTTTTGCAGTAAACTCTAACCCATTAAAATCAGCTATAGAGTTGACTTTTCTAGCAATAACTGCTTTTTCTGAAGTGTCATTTGAATGAATGTTCCGTGCTGACTCTAAAATACTTCTAAGCATAGAACGTCCAGATTCTCCCCAAACATCTTCTCCTTCAACGCTTGCTTTGCCACTTTTGACACCTATAATCTGAAAAATCTTGCGTTTTGCATATGGACCTTCAGTGACAGTAAATTCAACGTTTAAATAGATGCTGCCAGTAGTGTAGCTTTTAATGAACCAATTTTCATAATCTCCTGGTTTAATTGCCATTTTTACCTTGACTATTGTACCTTTTGGTATTAAATTACTTTGTAATTTTGCAGTATTAAAATCAGTTAAAAAATCTGATAACATATTGTCTCCTATAAATTAAATGAAAAAAAGAAATCAACTCCATTGGTCTGCAAGCTTCCAACGACTATCTATCTTATCAACAAGCTTACTTGCTACACGTTCACCATTACGAAGCTCAAATACTATTTGACGGACAGTGCTTTCCTCATCATGAGCAAACATCACCATGCCAGTACTATAAAATCCCCTCAAAGAACCAGCTCCGCTTAAACCCTGAAATGGATCTTCTTCCAGCATCTTTTTTGATAATTTTTTTGTATGATGAGTGAGTACAATGCAAGCATCTGGATTGACAGCACTGCGTAGCTTTTCAAGAGTCTTTTGCAGAAAAAACAGCATAGCACTGTTATCATTTTCATTTCCATACTCACTGCTAAAGATGTTACGCAATGGATCTATGGCCAAAACATCAGGTTTAAAGCGTTCTTTCACGATTTCCTTGATTTCACTTATTTCATCATGATTAAATGATAAATGCACTTTTGGCGTAATGATTAAGTTGTTAGCAGCTACATTCAAAAGTTCGTTATCAAGTTGAAGTTGTTGCAACCGTTCTTTCATATATTCATATTCAATTTCAGTTTGCATGTAGAAGATCTTCAAAGGTCTACTCGGCGTCATGCCAAGAAACGAAACTCCAGCAGCCATGTGGACAAGCCAAGAGATCAAAAAGTCACTTTTGCCGATTTTAGGTGGGCCACCCAGTACCAACAAACCTCTTTTAGTTAGAATTCTAGGGGAAATTATGTCCTCTGGTATTGGCGTTTGATCACTTAAATACTCCTTTACGCTGAAAAAGGGGATTTTTTGACCGATATTGAAAAAGCTTTGTTCCATATCACTCCTTTTAAAATTAAATTTAGGCAACAGAAGCCAAGGTTTTGGCTTTAATTTTCGCAAGTAATTTACCTAAATGCGGTTCTTCAACCATATTCAGGCAGCCACTGCGATCTTTAGCGGGATATCCCCAAGAGTTAATAGTCTGACAGACAAATGAACGTTTCTCTGTACCATCATCTTTCTTGATTCCAACCATGATAATTACTTCATCAACAATTCCAGGGAGTTCACTGGCAGTTTTAGCCCCTTCACATTGAGGAAGCCAGGTTGGACGATTGAAATCATCAAGATACTGACCTAAAGTGCCAACTATGATGATGTCTTTATCCCGAATATGTTGAAACTGATTGAGCCATGCCATCATCTCCTGAGCAAGTGTTCCGTAAGCAGCTCTCATGTCCTGTTTCCCTGATTTCTCAGAAAAAGCTTCAGGTTGCATCTTTGCCCAAAGTAGACATAAACGTGATGCAACGGTTATACTGTCGATAAAGATAGAGCGGTATTTAGAAATCTCCGAAAGAAGATCTTTGTACTTACCAGATACATGCTCATAGTGTCTTTGACTATATGCTTGATCAGATTTTAATGCAGGGTTTGGACCACCAATAAGGCAAGCTACATCCCGTGCTTCATTCCAGGTACGAATACTGATAGAATCCCCTTTCCACTCCTGAACGGCTAAAAGTCCTGCTTCAAAATCAAGGCAAAGTGTTGTTGACTCATCAAGAGTTTTAAGTAGACTGGTTTTGCCAATTCCGTAAGGTCCAAAGATTACTATCTTCACACCTGTTACCATTTTTACTCTTTCTTCGCTGTTTATTATTTTTAAAGTCATATATCGTGGCCCTCCTATAAGAGTTATACTAGAACTGTTACTTATTGTTTGATTTGCTAAAAAAAATTTTTTATGTGCCGTCTTATTCGTTGCAAAGTGTTATAAACCGTTGTGCGTGGTATTCCATTTATTTCAGCTATTTCTGGAACACTGAAAAATTCCAGTTGTCTGCATAGTACTTGCCATTCTTGGGGTAGTGTTGAGATAACGTCGTTCACATCAATACGAGTTGTTATTTCAGTGATAAAACGACATCTATCATCGACCACTTCATGTAGCTCATCAGGATCAACATAGAATATACCTTGTCTGCCGCCGCGTTTTTTGCAGAGTTGCTTATTGATTAAATTAATAGCTCGACACTTAATAAGTTGACATACAAAGGTAGAAAAAGAGCTTCTACTTTCGTCATATTTCTCAATAGCAGGCCAAATCATACAGAAAAGTTCTTGCTCAATATCTTCAAGGCTTTCATGAACAAAACACTTTAAGTTTTTTATACATTTTGCGTAATGTCTAACGTATTTAACAATTATGGGATCAATTCCCGAGCAAGAATTCTTTGATTTCATAACTTTTCTTGAATAATTAACTTCTTCAAGAATGGTTGTTTTCGGAAACTAATTGTAATTGCGGAGCAAAATTAAATAATTGTGATGCGATTTTTAACTTACTGATATTCTATGCTTTTTTTCTGAGAATAATGGCGATAGCAATTTAAATAATGGTGATGGCGCACAACAAGCAGCAATTACAGTATAAATCATATAAGAAATGATTGAAGGTTTTGAACTATGAATTTCGGTTTAAACAGTGAAAGATTAAAAGCAGAACTATTGTTGCAGATAAGATCGTGTCTTTCGTATTTACTACCTAATGGCACTTTTTGCAGAAATGAGTTTCAAGTAGGGGATATCTGGGGTAATAGAGGAAAAAGTTTAAGAGTAGAGCTAAGTGGCAGTAAAGCCGGGTTATGGAATGATTTCGCAACCGGGGACGGTGGTGACATTATCGATCTTTGGGCGGCTGTGCATAGAAAAAACGCCAAAACAGAGTTTTCTGAAGTAATGGCTTCTATAAGTGAATGGCTTGGCAAACAACACACTAGAGAAAAAAAGAGTATCAAAGATCTAGAACAATACATGACTTGTAGCTGGAATTATTACGATGAGAACAACCAAGTTATTGTTATAGTTTACCGATATGATCCACCTGAAGGAAAGAAAGAATATCGTCCTTTTGATGTTAAAGAACTGAGATTTAAAGAGCCAGATGTAAGGCCACTCTATAACATTCCAGGAATTTTAAAGTCTGATAAAGTTGTTCTGGTTGAAGGGGAAAAATGTGCTGAAGCGCTTATAGAACAAGGTATCACAGCTACAACAGCAATGTTCGGGTCGAATGCATCTCCTGATAAAACAGATTGGACACCGCTTAAAGGTAAACATATTGTCATTTGGCCAGATAATGATGAAGCAGGCAAACGATATGCTGAAAATGCTGCCAAAAAGCTGTCAGATCTTGGTGTTGCATCACTTGTTACTCTTAAGATTCCACAAAATAAACCAAAAGGTTGGGATGCTGCTGATTGTGTACAAGAAGGTATAAATGTCAAAGAATTTTTAGCTTCAACTCCGTTACTTACTATTGATACTCCAGCTACTGATACTTCAAATATGAAAAGTTTAGAAAGATCCACAAAACAGCCACTTAACATTTTAGATTGGAGTGCAGAGCGCTTTGCAGGTCCGGTACCAGAGCAAAAGTTTCTCGTTGAAGGTCTATTTCCTTTAGGTGTTACTTCAATAATAGCAGCAATGGGAGATACAGGCAAAGGTATGCTTCTTCTTGACCTAGCGCTTAAGGTTGCAAGTGATAAGGATCAGATGTGTGGCTTTGGTTCACTTGTTACTGAACATGGATCAGTAGTGATTTTTTCAGCAGAAGATGATGCAGGTGAGGTACACCGCCGCTTAGAACGACTTGACCCTAAATGTGAAAGATTAAAATATAAAGACAAACTATTTATTGTACCACTGCCAAACGTTAGAGGATCACTTACAATACTCAGAAATGTTCGTGGTAAAATCGTCGAAGTTTCTCCTGAATTCGAATCCATAATGAAACAGCTCGAGGAAATTAAAGATCTGAAATTGATAGTATTTGATCCACTTGCTTCATTTATCCATGCAGATATAAATGCTGATCCTGCTGTAGGGGATTATCTAATGTGCTTATTATCTGATTTAGCATGTAGTACTGGAGCTTCGATAATTACTGCTCATCACATGAGAAAGCCAAAAGGAGAAAAACCAATATTAACTGCTGAACAAGCACGCGATGCAATTAGAGGTACCTCTGCTCTTGTTAATGGTGTTAGATGCTCATACGCTTTTTGGCCAATAGAAAATACAGCTAGGCTAGAAATCTTTAAGGCAGTAGGAGAAACACCAAGACAGAATGCTTTATTTCATGGGGCAGTTGTGAAGGCCAATGGGTTAGCTGATCGCACTGTAAGAACTTATCTAAGAAATCAGGAAACAGGTCTACTAGAAGATATAACAATACAACTAACAGTTAAAAATGCTAGTGAAAAAGACCTTAAAATATGTCTTATCGATGCAGTTACACGATCTGCTGCTTCAGGGCATCCATTTACTCACACAGGAAGCACAGGAGTATATAAGCAACGACATAGACTACCTGAAGTTTTTCACAGCATGGGAAGGGATAGACTAGAGCGTATGGTACAGGAACTTTTGCAGGTAAAGCAGTTAGTTAAAGTGATGTCTACAGGTTCAAGAGAGGATAAGTGGCTTGACATTCCAACTGGACCATTTGCTTGTGGTATAGGAAAATTCACTCTTGGAGCTGAAGATTTTAGCTATAGGGAAAATTTAATGTTAGGATAAGTCTTTTTTTATGGGTAAAAATATTTTAGAGTTTACCCAGTTTTCTCTATTGCCCTTTCAATCTATATAGCTACTATCAATTTACATCCACTCAACTAAAACTTAGCACTTAAGAAATAGCACCATCAATGATTGTATTACATTCCTAATTCCTAGGTTCCTAAATCAGTAATTAGAAATCAGGAATCTAAATTCTGCGTGAGAGCTAGCTTTTTTACCTACGTTCCTAAAAGCGTTCCTAGAAATCACATGTCTAAAGTCAGCCAGTGAGGCGGATTCTAGCTTCCTAAAACCCTTATATATTATATATATATAATAGTAATAAATAATAACAGTAATAATAAATATAAAATATATTGGATAAATAGAAATAAAGAAGACCTAGAGAGATTACCACAAAACATTACTTAAATTTAATGAAAAAAATACAACTTTGAGACAATTGCATTTAGTGCGGATTTAAAGTGATTACACGACTCCAGGGTACAATTTACTACTAAGACCTAAGTTACTTATGTAAGGTAGCTTAAAACTCGATTATGAGGCATTTCTAAATTATCTTTTACCTTAAATTTTTACTTACTACAAAAAACCCTCTTTCATTTTATCATGTTTTTTATTCGTTGTAAAATATTTTTTCAAAATAATAAGCTAGATGAACTGCAAAGTAGTTGTCAACTGATGTTTGAATTACGTATGCTATTCCATCAAAATATAAATCAATAACTGCTGGCATATCAGAGGCTTATAAATAAAGATTATGGCCAAAAGTTAGATGCAGAACGTTCGCGTAGGTATTCTACAATTAATTTATACGGAAGGGACGTCTATATACAATAAATTCGTTCTGTCAGGCATTTGAGAATAAAGCAGGTCTTGGTAGTCAACATTCGATCCGTGAACGTATTGATACTTTAGCTACAAAAGGCTATGTAAAATTTAATAGAGAAGGTAAAAATGGAGCAAGAACTAGATATGGTGTGCTTTGTGTTGCAGGCATGGAAAAGAAAAGTACGGTATTTGATCATCAACTGAATAAAGAAGTGACAATTTATGAAAGGATTTTACCGACCGACTATAAATCACTGGAGAATGGTAGCATCTTACCAGTTGAAAATCCGAATACTTGGGTTCATCATAGCATCTGCAATTAATAAAGTTTTCATAGAAACTATGAGTTACTTCAGTCTTCGGATTTGCTCAGTTTGTCTTCAGAATTTGCTTAGTCTATGCAGACTGAATTTAGTGAAGGCAAAAGAAATGCGAGATTTTCAATAACTTAGAGGGATTGTCGAATTTTACAGCCGCAGACTGAATAATAGGGGAAAAAGCCAGGATTATAGAGGGTTTTGTTCGACTTTCAGTTTTCAGAATAACTCCTATTATTATATAATAATATAGTAGTATGACTTTAAAACATACTACTCTGTTCCGTTTCTCTTTTACTTACAATAATAAGCTATGGAAAGCTCTCTTTCAAAGTTATCTGATTAAAGAAATGAAAGACAAAATGGCCTGTAAATTGCGTTTTAAGACGATTATATGATCTGAGATACCATCCTGAACTAACTAACGCTTGTAACACCCTTTAAAACTCGAATAAAAGGCACTCCAAACAATTCTATTGTTGTAAAACAAACTTACGCGTAAGTTTAACGTCATTTTTATTCATTGTAAAGAAAAAATTTGTATGAAGGTCTTATTTAGAAAACTCACTTTGCAATAGCTTTACTTCTACCATAAGTTTAACAGGCTTCAGAAGGCTCTTACTCTCATCTTTTTTTTATGCTGATAAAACTCAAATAAACACTGAGTTTGGTCAGGTCTCCGTGGAATACTCAATAGCCTCTTGGTATCTGATAGCAAAAAAAAGAAGTGTAATCTGAGGTGAGCTTTTGGTGAATTGAGAAATTTTCAATTCTTTCAAACGACTTATTGTTTTTTCAAATCTAGCTCATATCAACTTTTTGGAAGAAATAACTTAACTAAAACAAAAAATTTTAGTGCAAATCAAATTTCTGACCTCATTTCTAGTATATATCTGTTAAGAGGTGGTTGAAAGAGCTACTATAACGTAGACAACCTCGACCCACATACTTCTTAGGGGTAGCACATGATTCTTGGATTTCCGTTGTTGGCCAATAAAAAAACTATAAACCGCTTTTTGATAGTACATTTTGACAGAACCAAACGATATTTAGGAATTAGTGCTACTTATAGTTTTAAATAATAGCAAATGCTAACACTAGACCTCGGCAAACAAACAGGCTGGGCTATTCTCAAAGACGGAGTAATTCAAAGTGGCAGTGAAAACTTTCATGGTAGCCGTTTCAGTGGAGGTGGCATGCATTTTTTGAGTTTTCGCAATTGGCTTAATTCCTTGGAGCATAAGTTCACTGCGGTTTATTTTGAAGAAGTAAGAAGACATCTTGGAACTGATGCAGCGCATTGCTACGGTGGTTTCCTTGCCGTTCTCTCTGCTTGGTGTGAGGAGAACAATATTCCCTACCAAGGTGTTAATGTTAAAACTATCAAACGCTTTATAGCTGGTAATGGTAATGCAAGCAAAAATGAAGTTATTGAAGCGATACGTGAAAAAGGTTTTTCACCTCGAGATGATAACGAAGCAGATGCTTTGGCATTAATGTTCTACGTTAATAATTTTAGTAAAGATTTTAATATGCTAGATAGCACATAGGAAGTGGGTCCTTTCGGCCAGGCTGGCGGGTTTGGTGGGTTCGACCCCAGGCCTTCTCTAGCGTCAGATATATTTTGAATATTAACTTTTTAATTATTAAGATATGAATTTAGCAATCCACTACTATCCTACTCGAAACCTAGTTGAATATGAGCGTAACCCACGTAAAAATGACGATGTGGTCAACAGAATGTGTGCTTCTATTCGAGAATTTGGCTTTCGTATACCAATAGTTGCAAAAAGTGATGGCACTGTGGTTGATGGTCATTTAAGACTTAAAGCAGCAAGAAAACTTGGTATGGAAAGTATACCAGTGGTCTTAAGTGATAATTTAAATGAACCACAAACTAAAGCTTTTCGATTACTGGCAAATCAATCAGCTAATTGGGCAAAGTGGGATGATGAGCTTTTGAAAGTAGAAATTCAAGAGTTAGAAGATTTACAGTTTGATCTTAAAATGACTGGATTTGAATTAGAAAAAGTTCAACATTTCCTTGATGATTTAGATAGTGAAAAAGAAGATTTTTCTGACTTGGTTGGTGATGACAAAAAAGTAACAAAACCAGGTGATTTTTGGATTTTAGGTGATCATAGAATCTATTGTGGTGATAGCTCTGTAGTTGAATCATATAAAGCGCTGTTAGATGATAAAATGGCAGACATTACTGTTTGTGATCCTCCATATAACGTTGATTATGGTAGCAGTCAAGAAAGAGAGGATAAAAAGATACTAAACGATAATCAAGGTGAAAAGTATGAGCTTTTTCTCTATGATATTTGTACTCATATTTTAGCATATACTAAAGGTGCAATTTACATCTGTGCATCATCATCAGAGTTTTCAACGTTGCAAAAAGCATTTGAGGAAGCGGGAGGAAAATGGTCAACTTTTATCATTTGGGCGAAGAATCACTTTACGCTAGGAAGATCAGATTATCAAAGACAATACGAAGCAATGCTTTATGGATGGAAAAGCGGCAATAAACGTGAGTGGCATGGCGGTAGAAATCAAAGTGATCTGTGGTTTTATGATAAGCCAATACATAACTCACTGCACCCAACAATGAAGCCAGTAGAGCTAATGGAGAGAGCAATAGTAAACAGCAGCAGATCAGGAGACATAGTACTTGATCCATTTAGCGGTTCTGGAAGTACACTGATTGCATGTGAGAGAACAGGAAGAATTTGTAGGACAATAGAGCTAGATTCAAAATTTGTAGATGTAACCATAAAACGTTGGCAAGTGTACACAGGTAGGGAAGCAATTCTTTCTGGTGCTGGTAAAACTTTTTCAGAGATTCAAGAAGAAAAACAGTAAGAAAAAAGTGGAAAAGATAACGCAAACAGAAATTTAGTAAGCCTTGGTAGTTGTAATATTAATTTACTGGTATATACCGTATTTTAATGAGTTTAGCGTAACAAATAACTTTGGATTAAATGTGGTGTACTCAATGAATCAAGAAAAGACGTTAGCTGGAGTAGTAACGTCGCAAACAAATAATGAAGCATCGTTTTCTGAAGAAGTAGAAAATAATGTTTCAAATTCTACACTATCTGTTAAGGAGAGAATTGAATTGTTTGAAAAAGGTACGAAGCAAGAACCTGACCTGAACACTGAATGCAAACTAGCTTCTTTAAATGTGATTAGCAATAGTAGCGATAGCAGTATTACAGCAAAAATAGACGAAGCAGGTGCTGATTTTTCAGTGAGTTGTTCTTCTTTAGTATTTGATGATGGTAAAGACATAGAGGACGAATTTAATGCAGTTTGTGAGGCAAATGGAATAGAATATAACCGTCCGTATTCTCTTGATCAGCTTGAGGCAGCATCCAACACATCTTCCAACCCCAAAATAGACAATACAAAAGAAATGCAAAAAGAGGAAGAGGATAAAGAATTAGGAGATAAACCAAAGCCGTTACCTAGGAATGGAATGTTGGAGAAGGACAATATTAGAAATGTAGCTCCACCTTCACCTAGAACAGCAGAAAATCATCGGTTGAGTATTATTCAGGATATTGCACCACCAAAGCTACCACATTCTTCTTTCCAATTAAATGGAGAAAAATGTGATGAGCAAGAAGCTATAGGAGAACCTATGTATGCAACTATAGACAAAAATAAAAAATTCTCGAAAAGAGGTTTAGATGGTGAAATAAACGATCAAAGTCCGGAGATGGAAAAGTCAAATTCTGAAGAAACATCAATTAAGAAAGGATCAGAAGATATAATTGGTGAACCTGTAGATCTGAATACAAAATTTTTAAAAAAGAGTTTGGAAGGAAGTGATAGTGGAATAGACAATAGAAGTGCAGAGATGACAAGATCAAATTCTCAAGTAACAGAAATGAGTGAGTCTTGTGGCAATCAAGGATGGGAGAATATGTCATTAAATCATGATAGTCCAGTTACACTTTCAACTAGCTCATCAGAAAAAAGTGATAATGAAGAAACCCCGTTAATTAAAAAAGAAAAGAAAACAAATAGAATTTTGCCAAGAGTAAAATATGCAGTGCAGCAGAAGGAATTTATAATTTTCGGTATAGCTGCTGTTGCACTTAGCGTTTCTGCAGCTTTGGTATATTTACAGGATAAAGCACAATTTATTGCATTTTTTGCAAACAGTGTCATCTATGTAACTATACCAATTCTAGCTGTTGCATTATTGGTTGCAATTAGTCCGATATTTTGTGGAATAAAGCAATTTAGAGATACTGAAGAGTGTCAAATAGGGAGAAAGAATGCGAATGAAACTTTGAATCAGGTGCGAGAGTATCAATCAAAAGATAAAGTAATAAAATCAGTCAAACTGGAATACGGCAATGGTACTCATTCGCATTTTACACTTAACGCTTGGGAGGGTAAGAACAACTTCATTAATATTGACGACAAAGTCATTAGTAGAAGAAATAAAGTAGAATCAGTAATCAAAGATAGGCCATTATTTACAGCATTATTAAGCAGTTTGGTTGCTGCAAATATAGTATTGCCTTTATTACTGTATGTAGAAGGTGGTATTACTAGTGTTCAGAAGTTTACCAGAACGCTTTGATTAATTAACGTAGGGTATCACTACTTATAGGCTCGAGTATACTTGCACTATCAGTGATATTCCCTTGGAGTACATTACTACAGTAAAACAAATTGCACAAATCTTGTATATTGTGAGGAAAGAATTGAACCAGAAAAAGTTAATGGAAAGTTCATTGAGGAAACAAAGGAAGCAAGGACAAAAGTGCTTGAAGAAAACCATAGTAAAGATGCTAAATGCAGCAGTTTAACGCTAGAGCAAGTAGTGGTTGAATCTCATAACTACAAAGATGTAATTTATAGTATTAGTTGAAAATAGCCAAATTTCACTATGTAAAAAGAAAGCAGCTATAAACCGGAGTACTTCGCTCTATATTAGTAAAATATCTCTAAGACGCTGGCAAGTATAAACAGGTAGGGAATTGCTGATACTGGCAAAACCTTTTCAGAGATTCAAGAAGAAAATTCGTAGAAACAAGAGAGAGGAGAAAAAAAAGTGAAAATCACACAAACAGAATGGGCAAGAGAGATAGGAGTATCAAAGCAATATGTCTGTTATTTAGTAAAAAAAGGAATAGTTGAGTTGGAGGATGGACTCATTGACCGAGAACAAGCAAACAGGGCTATAGAAACAATCAGAGATCCAAGTCAGCCACTGAGGAGGAAAAATCCAGAAAACGAAAATACAAGTAACCTTTCCACGATGTTGCTAAAAACTAGAATAAAAAATGAAATGGAACGAGGTAAACTGCTTGAGGCAAAGGCAAAAGCTGAGATTGGTGAACTTGTAGCAGTAGAGGAAGTAAAGCGCGAAGCATTTAATGTAGCAAGAGTTGTCCGTAATAATTTGCTTAATATTCCAAATAGAGTTTCAGCACTGCTTGCATCACTGAGTGACACTGAAAAGATTCATATGGCGCTAACTGAAGAGATTACAAACTCATTACAAGAATTATCTAATACTAAATTTCAAATATAAAAAAGATTTTGAATATAAAATGGCTGATAACTTAAGTTTAGAGTTAATAAAATGCCTCATTAATCAACCTGGATTAGATGTTAATGTCAGAGGGTTAAACGGAAAAACTCCACTGCATTGCGCTATAGAGTTTAAGCATGGTGGATTTGTTACTCACGAAGAAGAACATTAATCCTTTTGTGGAAGATAATGAAGGTTCTTGATTACGCCAAAGAAGGGAAAAAAGCAGAAATATTACAAGCACTAATTAATAACAAGTACGGGTCAGAACAAGATAGCTTACTTCATTTAGCTGCAATGATAGGTGAAATTAATGCAGTGAGATATTGATCAGAA
>NZ_ALWU01000003.1:0-29286 GCF_001027565.1 Wolbachia endosymbiont of Armadillidium vulgare str. wVulC
GTGCAAGNTTATTTCAAAAAAGTATAATTGCAGGTTATTTTGCAAAGAATGTACTAATGCAATGATACTGAAAAGATATCTTGGGAGTGTTAAATAAACTGTGTCAAACCACATTTTTAGCTCAACTGAATTTTCAATCTGTTAGGAAAGAAAATATCAAGCTGAGAAATAGTTAATGCCCAATTAGGCAAAGCCATGACCCATTTTTGCTCTACTTTTTTTATAGCACAATATACCTGTTTGTACAAGGCGTTTGTGTTGGTAAATGAGCCTTTGGTCTTAGTAAATTTTCTGATCTGCCTATGCAGCCCCTCAATAGGATTAGTAGTATAAATTAACTTTCTAACTGGACCTGAATACTTGAAATAACTGGACAAATTTTCCCAATTATTCTGCCAAGATTTTACAACTAACGGATACTTTTCGCCCCATTTTTCTTCCAGCTCAAGCAAATAATTTTCAGCAATTTCTTTACTTGTAGCACGATATATTTTTTTCAAATCATTCATAAAAACTTTCACATCTTTGCTAGATACATATTTCAATGAATTTCTTATCTGATGCACTATACATAGCTGTACTTCTGCATTAGGAAACACATTATTTATTGCTGTAGGAAAGCTTTTTAGTCCATCTACACAAGCTATCAGAATGTCCTCTATACCTCTCTCTTTTAGGTCATTTAATACACCCAACCAGAAGTTAGCTCCTTCGCTTTCAGCTAAATAAAAGCCCAGTACTTCTTTTTTACCATTTTGGTCTATGCCCAATATATTGTACATACATTTACTTACACAATGCCCATCCTCCTTGACCTTAAAAAACATGCCATCCATGAACACTATCGGGTATACAGATTGCAGTGGGCGACTGCGCCATTCATTGATTATCGGTAGCAATTTGTCGGTAATACTTGATATTTCTGCTGCAGATATTTTGTGATCATAAATTTCCTCAACATGTGACGCTATATCTCCATACCACTGGCAAATGTGCTTAAGACCTTTGCTTCAAGTTCGGGATGTAGGCTTGTTTGTCTTTTTCTAACTACTTGAGGTTCAAAGCTTCCCTCCCTATCTCTTGGTGTTAACAATTCAAATGAGCCTGCACTTGTACGTAAAGTTTTTCCCATTTCTTCGATTATTTTCTTCGCTTTCACCAGACAAGTGGTGTTCTATTTCACCTTCCAGACTTGCCTCAAGCAGCTTTTTTATAAACGGTGTCATCTCTTCCTGTTAGCGGTCTTCCTTCTCGTATAGACGACAGGTTTCTAATTCTTTATAATCTACCAATCCGGTAGTTTTATTTACTTGACTCATGTCAAACCTCCGTTTTTTTATATCAATTATATTTTTATTTCTTGGTTTGACACAGTTTATTTAACACTCCCGATATCTTGAATTTAAAACACATGTTTTCTAGCTCTTTTCTGGTAGTTGAGTGAACGAATATCAGATATCTTATGACGATCAACTCTTCTCCCTTTTCTTACCACTAAAGTGTTCATCAAAAATAACTGTGATAGTCGATCCATAATGCAGTCTATGTCTGACTCTGTAGAAAAAATATCAAAGGCTAAGTTTTTAATCGCATTAAATGAGACAGATTTATTGATGCTTTTTTTTAGTTTACTATTCTGTGCGCTCAATGTCTCTTCATCATCTTCTATCATGATACTTTCTAGATTACTGATGAAGATAGTTGACCAAAAATCCTGCTTGATAGTTTCAATACTTTTTCCTGTGAAATTCTCTAAATTTAATCTTCCCTTCAGCCTAGAAAAAAATGTTTCTACTCCCCAGCGCAAGTAATATAATCTCTCAAACTCTTCGACTGTAAAACTTTGCTCATCTAACAGAGATGTTACTAACACTTCAACTTCTCCAGAAGAAAGTATTATTTTGACTAACCTGAATTTCATCTCATCAGGTAATCCTAGCTTTCGTAGCTGTCTTGCTACTTTAATAGGTGCTACCACCATACTAGATGGGCTTTCCGGCTTAAACATAGCGTTTATTTCATTGAAAGACGAACTTGGACAGCGAATTATATAATTGATTTTCCTTCCTGTAAGCTCAGCAAGAAATCGATAAGATACGTATCCTCTATCACAGATTAACAAATCGTCTGATTTTATGGATTCAAGCATACCGATCGCTAAATCAACCTCATAGCTGTCACCTCTACTTAGCACAGATTTTATTGCAATATTATTTAGCACATCGTAGCAAACTTCAAAGGTTGCACTTGTATAGTCTTCAAATCTCTGGATTCCATTCCATACTGCTCTTGAGCCAAACTCGCCTATTATTTTGTCGCTCTTTGGCAGAATCAGTATTGAAGCATCAAATGCAAGTACTCTGAAGCCATGGTGGGTTTTAAATTCCTGATCTTGGTAGTATAGGGAAACTATATCATCATTTAACTCTGAAAACGCAGTATGCTTTAGCTTCTTTCTTGCTTGAGTAAATGCACTTGCCGTAATTGTGTAATCTTTTCTTGTATGCAGAACAAACTCATTAAGCATTACTTGTAATGACTTTACACTCTTTCTAAAAATCAGGAGAAATACATTAATGAAGGGCAGCTTTCTTTTTCGTGAGAAGTCTTTTGAGGATGCTCTGTGTGCGTTTATAAAGTTTAAACTCATCAATTTATTTTTTATAAACATGATTATTCTTTTTTTTACTCATGTCATTACTTCTTTTAATTTGTGGATCTTACCTGATTTTACAATACAGTCCATCACTTTCCCTTAACTTAATGGCAGTGAAACCAGCATCAGCTAAAACTTGATAACATCGACTCTTTAAAAATCCTAAAGTCATGTCGTTTACCGTTAGCAAAGGAAGTACATACAATTTTCCTGTTAAAAACATTTGCTCCCTTTCCAACCTCAGCTTGCCAAAAGAGCATTTTGCTATTTTTCGGTATTGACTTAGCACTCACACTACAGAAAACTATAGAATACAAAATAGCTGTAATTAGAAGAAAAATTTTCACTTATATAATTTTACTATAATGGTAAGTAACCTAACAGACAAGATCCCGTTTGTAAAGATGCACGGTACTGGTAATAGTTTTGTTATCATAGACTCACGTTCAGCAAATAATTTAGACTGGAATTATAGACAAATTGCTGATCAAAGCAGTTGTGATCAAGTAATAATTATAACAATGTCTAATGCTGTAGACTGCTTTATGCATATCTATAATGCTGATGGCAGTCGAGCTGAAATGTGCGGAAACGCAGCACGTTGTGTTGGATATTTGATAATGTCAGAAAAAGGTACTGAATATATCACTATTGAGCTGGTAAACAATCGTATCTTAGAATGTTTTAAAATGAGTGATAAATCAATAAAGGTCAATATGGGTAAACCACTGCTTAAATGGCATGAAATTCCTCTTTCTTGTGAATGCGATCCCCTTTATCTACCTATAGAGCTTGAAATGCTGAAAGAGCCAGTTGCAGTAAATATTGGTAACCCTCATATAGTTTTTTTTGTTGATAACATAAGCGAAATACCATTGCGAAATTTAGGACCAAAGCTAGAAAATCACGAATTATTTCCTCAGAAAACAAATGTTAGTATTGCACAAATAGAAAAATCTGGAGAAATAAACTTAAGAATTTGGGAAAGAGGAACAGGTATTACTGCTTCATGTGGTAGCGCAGCTTGTGCAGCATTTGTTGCATCTGTACTTCGTAAGTGTTTGGCTACCAAACAAACTTCAGTAAATTTACCAGGAGGTCAGTTACTGATTGAGTGGTCAGGAAATGTATTGATGACTGGCGATGTAGGGTTTATGACCTAGGCGGTATCTGTTCAGATGCGTGGCAAATATTGAAATCAATGCTCCCTTTCTTGTCACCCCAGTGCTTGACACTGGGATGGTTTTGTTGCATAGCACTTCATGTGGTGGTGGTTTACGACAAATTCATGTAACTATTTCAAATTTAGCCATGCCAATATCAGTAAATTTATTGAGTAAGTAACATTTTATTAGCAACTCTTTTTCTCGATTTACTTCAGATTTATTCCTAAACAAATACTTGCTTGAGAAAAATCCTTCTATGTAAGATCTTTTTCCATAAATTGCTTCCTTTTTCCACTCTTTCACACCTTCTTTACCACATAATCTAATGGCGGCATTTCTCTCAGCCATATAATCCAATTTTGTATGTTCTGCTGCACAATTTTTCGGTAGAACTTTTGTCTTTATATCATATACAATTTATAAAGCTTGCGCCTATCATAGGCTCTGTCTGCATATAATGCTTTTTAGCATGCTGAAATCAAGTCAGCAAGTACCGTAATGGTTGACCATTGCTATATTTTGCAGCAATAGCTTTTTTACTATTTATATTCAACATTACATCTTACCTGTTTATAACTGCGATACTTTCCTATTTTCCTTACTGTAGCCAGGGGTGTTATTATAAATTTGTGCTGTCTATGGCAATTGCAATATCTTCCATATTGTTTTTATCAACTCTGCAATCATCGATCTTAATATTGAGTTTTTTAAACCTTCTTGAAGCCTGCGAATAGCTATTTCCTACTTGCTGCAAATATCCTTTTATAAACCCCACCGTTTGCCAATTCTAAAGAGACTAGCGACTATATGCACTAAAATCACAACTTTATCACTATAAATATAATTGCCACCTCGCATTTTGGGGCTATTTTCGTACCAATTTTCCATTAATAAAATGAAAAATATTTCCTCTTTCTTGGAGAAATTTGTTATATTCATAGCAGTTGCTGAACTTCATTTTAGTTGGCATATTTTTCTTTCGTAGGTTAAATGCTTGTTTTATAGTGAATTTTGTCAGTAACTGCCAGTTCTTTTTATTGAGCTATGCAACAAAGCCCACTGGCATCCAGATTGCAAGTAATGCATTGGGTTTGGTGAGTATGGGTTTTGCGTTATAGAATGAAGCACTTTTGGTAAATAAAACTGGATCCCAGTGGGCTTTGTTGCATCGCTTATCGGATAGTGGGTAAAGCATAATAAATTCATGAAACTACCTCAAACTTAGCCATGCCAATATCAGTAAATTTATTGAGTAAGTAACATTTTATTAGCAACTCTTTTTCTCGATTTACTTCAGATCTATTTCTAAACAAATATTTGCTTGAGAAAAATCCTTCAATATATGACCTTTTCCCATAAATTGCTTCCTTTTTCCACTCTTTCACACCTTCTTTACCACATAATCTAATGGCAGCATTCCTTTCAGCCATATAGTCCAATTTTGTATGCTCCGCTGCACGATTTTTCGGTAAAATTTTTGTCTTTATATCATATACAATTTATAAAGCTTGCGCCTATCATAGGCTCTGTCTGCATATAATGCTTTTTAGCATGCTGAAATCAAGTCAGCAAGTACCGTAATGGTTGACCATTGCTATATTGTGCAGCTATAGCTTTTTTACTATTTATACTCAATATTACATCTTACCTGTTTATAACTGCGATACTTTCCTATTTTCCTTACTGTAGCCAGGGGTGTTATTATAAATTTGTGCTGTCTATGGCAATTGCAATATCTTCCATATTGTTTTTATCAACTCTGCAATCATTGATCTTAATATTGAGCTTTTTAAACCTTCTTGAAGCCTGCGAATAGCTAATGACTGCTAAGCCCTTTCCTACTTGCTGCAAATATCCTTTTATAAACCCTACCGTTTGTCTTAAGCCAATTCTAAAGAGACTAGCGACTATATGCACTAAAATCACAACTTTATTACTATAAATATAATTTCCACCTCGCATTTTGGGGCTATTTTCGTACCAATTTTCCATTAATAAAATGAAAAATATTTCCTCTTTCTTGCAGAAATCTGTTATATTCATGGCAGTTACTGATCTTCATTTTAGTTGGCATATTTTTCTTTCGTAGGTTAAATGCCTGTTTTATAGTGAATTTCGTCAGTAACTGCCAGTTCTTTTCTCTTGAGTGATGCAACAAAGCCCACTGGAATCCAGAAGACTGACCAGGTAATAAGAACTGGTCAAGCACTGGAATGACATCTCTATAGGACTCCCAACTAATCCAAATATTAAGAAATTTACTAAATAAAAAAAGACAAAAGAATCCCCGAGTAGCGAGTTTTGACCCTATAATAATTTAAATTGGCATTGTAATAATGTGCTAACGCTTATTTTAAGCGCGTTTTGGCTGAATGTAGAAAAAATAAAAAAGACATGCAGCCGCTATAATTTTATGTAATTTGCCAATAAATATCTGAGTTTTTTTACTGAATTTTGTCGTTGAGCCCAAAAACAAGGATAAATACTCTCATTGGTATGATAAGGGAAAGTGGGAGGTTTTGTCAAGTAACTTTTGTCGTTGCTATAGCTACTTGAGTTTCTGTAATCATAATGTTTTTGCAATGTATGCATGGAATTTTATTTACTCTACAATATGTTGGTTTATAGTAGTACTAATACAGAAATAAATGGAGGAAACATTGAAAAACAATATAAAAAAATTGAAAGGAAATTTTTTAGAACAAGCAATTAGAGTAAATCATGCTGGCGAATATGGAGCCATTTGCATTTATTCTGGTCAAAAATTTATTCTTAAAAAATCTTCCATAATTGACAAAATAATTGAAATGGAGGAGCAGGAAAAAAAACATTTCCACTATTTTAATGAGAAAATCAAGGAGCAAAGAGTTCGTCCTACTGTTTTGTTGCCAGTTTGGCGTGTTTTAGGGGTGTCACTTGGTGTTGTAACTGCCATGATGGGTAAAAAAGCTGCTATGGCTTGCACTGCTGCAGTTGAAGAAGTGATCGGAGAGCACTATAAGGAGCAAGTCTTACATTTAGAAGATGGGGAACTAAGAGAAACTATAAGTAAATTTCGCGATGAAGAGTTAGAACACAGAGATATTGCAATTCAGCACAATGCTGAAAGCGCACTTGGCTACAACGTTTTATCTTCATTCATAAAAACAAGCTGCAAAGCTGCTATTTACTTCTCTAAGTTGATTTAATCAATCACTATTTTGACAATCACATTTGCCTTTAGTTCTTCTGTTAATTACTTTCTCATATCCTCTGCTCTAATTTCACGCGTATGAATATTTATAATTAATTTCTTGTCCTGAAAAATATATTAATTTAATCCCTTACCTGAGTGTTCTTGTTGCTGCGAACATGTTTGCATAAGACTAGTAGATGGAACATCCTTAATAGTCTGGGGTAACCCTATAGGAGTATTCTCAAAACTCTTGCCTATAACTTCTGAAACACTTTTCCCTTCTATAAGACAATTCCCTACAATGCTTGATTTATTTTCTAACTTGCTAAACCTTATTTTGCTTTCCTCATCAATTTCTACTACCATTTTGTTGCCATCCTTCCGTAGATAAATACTAATCTCTCCTAGTTTAGTAGTAAAAAATATTTCAATACCACCTTTCAAGATATCTGTGTAATTTCTTTTTCCGTCTTTTGTGATTTCAACTCTTACTATACTTTCCTCAATTTGAAATATGCCAATTTCTAAATCTTTAGCTTTTTCATTATTAAAAATTCTTGCAGTTTCAATAATACTACCTTGTGGATATCGAATGTAAAAATATTTATTATCTACTTCTAGGTCATATTCATCAATTTGCTTATTATCTTTTTTTACAATACCTTCATATGCTATACTCTCTAGAATTTTTCTCCTACTCTTACATTGCTCGTTCAAATTATTTAAATAATCAGAGTCATAATATCCGCCCTCAATATCGCTATAAAAAGACAACCCTTTTTCTACTCCGCCTTTTAACACTAAATTATGAGTGATATTTTGTATGATATTTTTCGTAGTTGAATTATGTGGATTTGTGTGAAAGCGATTAATCAATTCTTCCATTTTTTCAAATATTAAATTTGTTACAGTTTTATCATCCTTACCGTAATACGAGTTTAATCTTATTCCTTGGTTTAAATAATCCTCTGTTATGCGTTTAATGTACCTTAAAACGCTTTCTTGCTCATTGTGTTCTGTTACACCTCTTATCATCTCATCACAAAATTTTTTAATTAGATTTTGTTCATCTATAGTTAATGGTATTTGCAATTTCGTAAAAGATGAGTCTCGCTCAAAAAGATGATTTATTGACCATCTCTCTGCTATTTCAATAGAGTCAAGACTTTTGAGATATTCTATAACATCTTTATTTTTTTCGTACCTTTTCTTGGTTAAATACATGTGCCTATTCTTACGACTTATGATCGGTAATTCTGGATTTGGTGAGCTATTCAGTCGATTCTTGAAGAAGTTATAAGAGAGCTGTTCAAGCTTTAAAAGATGATTACTTTCATCTCGTTTGTTTACCTGATTAACCATATTGTATACCACTACTCACTAAAGCTTTTTAGTAATTATCTCAATACATAGGTAAGTCAATAAAAAATATCTTTTTTTCTTCGGTACTTAAAAATTGTCAAAAATCTCAAAAGGAGAATAGTTTACTAGAATTGATCTAAAAAAATCAATTGGTGAAGGGGTTCTGCTCTCAATTTTTTTGCTGTAAATTTCTGTAGAATTCTACAAGATCAACCTCACATTCACTCTGTTTTTATATCGGAGCTAAAAATATCAGCCAGTGAAGTCCTATACACTAAGTACTAGCAACTATCACAAATAGATTTGTTATGTTAAGTAATACCAGTTACCCATACTTTGTTTGATTAATTGCGTATAACCTACTTTCTGATATATATCAAAGTTATCATAGAAAGCTTCAGCTTTGAAAGGGATTAACAAATAAAATTCTTGTATTTTGCCTCTGCTAAAGTACAATCAGGCTTTATTTAATATTTTTTATGCTCAATGAAGTACATGAGGAGTGTGGGGTATTTGGCATAAGTTGCAGCCAAAGTGCTGCTTTTAATTCTATACTCGCTCTACACGCTTTACAGCATAGGGGTCAAGAGTCTTTTGGCATAGCAACTAGTAACAACGGTAAGCTACTCTCTTATCATTTTCAAGGTCAGGTGAGCAGCGTACTTGATGATATAGATGAAATAAAGAAATCCTTACCTGGAGATTGCGCAATAGGTCACGTTCGATATTCAACAAGTGGTAGTAAGTCTGGAATACAGCCCATGCTTGGTAAAAGTGACAGATTTGGCAGTTTTGCTATAGCACATAATGGTAATTTAATTAATATTTCTCCTATACGCGAACAATTAATTAAACAAAAGTGCATTTTTCAGTCAGATATTGACACAGAAGTACTAGTGCATCTGATAGCAAAAAGTGAGAAAGATAGCTTCTTGAAGAGTTTTATATATGCATTAAAGCAAATACAAGGTGCTTATTCTTTTGTAGCAATCAATCAAGAAGTAATTATTGGAGTACGAGATTCAGCAGGAATCAGACCTCTTGTTTTAGGAAAGTTAGATGGTTCTTATGTTCTTGCATCTGAAACTTGTGCTTTTGATATAGTAAATGCGAAGTTTGTTAGAGAAGTAGAGCCAGGTGAGTTAGTCACCATTGATCGAAATGGTAATTTAGCTTCAGCGTTTCCTTTTTCACAGCAAAAATCAAGTTTTTGTATTTTTGAATATGTTTATTTTTCAAGACCTGATAGCATAATGGAAAGCAGGTCTATATACGATGCAAGAAAAGGGATAGGAAAAACACTTGCAGAAGAGAGTCCACCAAAAAACAATGTGGATATGATTGTACCTATACCTGATTCTGGAATACCTGCAGCTATTGGATATGCAAAGCATTCAAGGTTACCCATGGAACTGGGAATAATTCGTAATCACTACATAGGAAGAACGTTTATACAGCCAACCGCTGAAATACGCAAGGTTAGAATAAAATTAAAATTCAATGCTAATAAGCATACTTTAAAAGGTAAAAACATAATTTTAATAGACGATAGTATAGTGCGTGGTAGTACGCTCAGAAGTATAATAGTTATGTTAAAAGATGCGGGAGTAAAAGAAATTCACTTAAAGATTTCAAGTCCACCAATTAAGCATTCTTGTTTTTATGGAATAGATACACCAGATTGCAAAGATTTAATTGCCGCAACTCAATCTATAGAAGAAATAAAGAAAAGTATAGGAGTAGATAGCTTAGCCTTCTTGAGTATTGATGGACTATATAGGGCTGTTAAAGCAGAAAGGCGTAACAATGCTACACCACAATATTGTGATGCTTGTTTCACCGGTGACTACCCAATTGGTAAGTAATCTATTATTAATGAAGGTGAGGTTTTTTCTATATTATACTAACAGTTTTGAAAATAGACTTTTTGCATAACCGTATAATTTTTACCTGGGCGCCATTTATGTAAAAACTCCTTTACAAACTCCACCATTCCCCTTACCATAACACTGAAGGTATTTTATTACCTTCAATCTGTGCAGATTAAACGACAAAAGCATAACACAGTTGGCGTCTTATCTTTAATTTTTTGCACTATGCGCACCTTATGTCTTCACAATATTTCTAGGTTTTTATCTATATAAGCATCAGACAAACAAAATCTGTCAAATCAAGAAGAAATACCAAAATTTAAGTTTAGCAATTTTCGGGTATAGTTGTGCAGGGAGCGTCTCTGCAGTTATAACCGATTTTTCCAGTGGTGCCTTAAGTGCCCGTATATAACATGGTTTTGGAAGGAACGGTCAGGAGAGTAGACCAGGAGAACTTCCCTCTTGGCCCCTCGCAGAACCCTACGCGAGACTCACGCCTCATAAGGCTCCACTGCCATTAAGTTAAGGGAAAGTGATGGACTGTATTGTAAAATCAGGTAAGATCCACAAATTAAAAGAAGTAATGACATGAGTAAAAAAAAGAATAATCATGTTTATAAAAAATAAATTGATGAGTTTAAACTTTATAAACGCACACAGAGCATCCTCAAAAGACTTCTCACGAAAAAGAAAGCTGCCCTTCATTAATGTATTTCTCCTGATTTTTAGAAAGAGTGTAAAGTCATTACAAGTAATGCTTAATGAGTTTGTTCTGCATACAAGAAAAGATTACACAATTACGGCAAGTGCATTTACTCAAGCAAGAAAGAAGCTAAAGCATACTGCGTTTTCAGAGTTAAATGATGATATAGTTTCCCTATACTACCAAGATCAGGAATTTAAAACCCACCATGGCTTCAGAGTACTTGCATTTGATGCTTCAATACTGATTCTGCCAAAGAGCGACAAAATAATAGGCGAGTTTGGCTCAAGAGCAGTATGGAATGGAATCCAGAGATTTGAAGACTATACAAGTGCAACCTTTGAAGTTTGCTACGATGTGCTAAATAATATTGCAATAAAATCTGTGCTAAGTAGAGGTGACAGCTATGAGGTTGATTTAGCGATCGGTATGCTTGAATCCATAAAATCAGACGATTTGTTAATCTGTGATAGAGGATACGTATCTTATCGATTTCTTGCTGAGCTTACAGGAAGGAAAATCAATTATATAATTCGCTGTCCAAGTTCGTCTTTCAATGAAATAAACGCTATGTTTAAGCCGGAAAGCCCATCTAGTATGGTGGTAGCACCTATTAAAGTAGCAAGACAGCTACGAAAGCTAGGATTACCTGATGAGATGAAATTCAGGTTAGTCAAAATAATACTTTCTTCTGGAGAAGTTGAAGTGTTAGTAACATCTCTGTTAGATGAGCAAAGTTTTACAGTCGAAGAGTTTGAGAGATTATATTACTTGCGCTGGGGAGTAGAAACATTTTTTTCTAGGCTGAAGGGAAGATTAAATTTAGAGAATTTCACAGGAAAAAGTATTGAAACTATCAAGCAGGATTTTTGGTCAACTATCTTCATCAGTAATCTAGAAAGTATCATGATAGAAGATGATGAAGAGACATTGAGCGCACAGAATAGTAAACTAAAAAAAAGCATCAATAAATCTGTCTCATTTAATGCGATTAAAAACTTAGCCTTTGATATTTTTTCTACAGAGTCAGACATAGACTGCATTATGGATCGACTATCACAGTTATTTTTGATGAACACTTTAGTGGTAAGAAAAGGGAGAAGAGTTGATCGTCATAAGATATCTGATATTCGTTCACTCAACTACCAGAAAAGAGCTAGAAAACATGTGTTTTAAATTCAAGATATCTTTTCAGTATCATTGCATTAGTACATTCTTTGCAAAATAACCTGCAATTATTACTTTTTTAAATAACTTGCACTTTTCAGACTCCCTTTTCTTAAAAATTCACCCTAGTATTTACCATAATTATCAATCGCTTCAAATTTTTTGTCCAATCTTAACTTCTCTTTCCCTTAACTTAATGGCAGTGTAGTCAACTCCAGCGCGATATGTTCTATTTTTTCATGCATTACTCACTACCAATTCTGCTACCAACTGTTGCTACACTACTTGCACTGGCAAGTGTGGTTTATTTAGTACAGAGGTACTATGAGCAAAGTTTTGTGAAGGAAATGCAAGACTTTATAAAAGGACCAAAGCGTGCAGAGAAAGCAGCTAATACTGAAGATGAAAAGGAATTAGAATCAAAAATAGAACCAAAAATAAGTAATTTAATAGATTTTTCTGATCATCATGAAATAAGGAACCCTTCAGCACCACCATATGAAAATGAGCAATTGGAGGATCCTTCAGGAAAATTGTTAGCACAAAGCAATGGAAGTATTGATCCTATTCTGCATGGAGGAATCAGTTGTGTGTGAAGCCATATTTAAAATTTTCAATGTTGCTTTCCTGGGTGGCTTTATTGCATAGCTAGTGCTGGTTTAATGAAGGAAAAAAGCTTTAAAATGTATGGTACTAACACATTTTGCTGTAAGATAGGCATCTTTCAAACAAGTATAACTTATGCCACAAAAAATGAGAGTAAGTAACCAAAGAGAATATTGTAAGTTAAAAATATGTTATAAAACGAACAAGAGGGAAAGATAACCCTACTCACTATAGGAATAGAACTATCACGGGCATGTGCGACCGAAGGAAAATTGGTATTACAACCGTCGTTATCAAGGTACACTAGCCCATCTCTCGATACGTTTGAATAATTGTGTGGTATGCACCCATTTACAATCTTAAATTAATAAAACTACCGAGGTTATCATGATTACATCTTATCAAAATTTTATTGGCATTGACATCGGAAAATTCAAAAATGTTGTTGCAGTTCACAAGCAGAAGAATGCTGTCGAATTTGACAATAATACTTCTGGTTGGCAACAATTATGTCAAAAGTTCTCAGATATCTTACCTAATTCTTTAGTGACTTTAGAAAACACAGGAAAATTGGTTTGTCGAATTTTCTTATTGACAAGAATATCACAGTACATCGAGCTAATACCCGCAAAGTAAAAAGTTTTATTTTATCTCACGGAACTTTAGCAAAATCCGATAAATCAGATGCGATGGCTCTTGCTCAATATGCGCCATAGAACTCTCTCTCTATTTGCACCTACGTCAAAAGAACAATCAACTCTAGCTGCACTTTGTCAACGTCGTTACGCAAATGAGAACTCAGGAAAAATGTAGACTGGAAGCACCTGAAAACGACCATATAAGGGAAAGTTGTCAAAAAACTATTGAATTCTTTAATAGCCAAATAGATGAAATACTATACGAAAAATCATTGATGAAAGCCGTGAGTTACAACAACGTCAAAAAATCCTTAAAACAGTTCCTGAAAAGTTATCACAAGATTTTCTGTATTTAATACCAGAGCTTGGTTACTTAAACAGAAGAGAAGTAGCAAGTCTTGCCGGAGTAGCACCTCATCCTAAGGAAAGTGGTAAAGCTGTTGGTTACCGAAGGTGGTAGAAGTAATAAAGCTCTTTATATCAGCCATGGCTGCAGCAAAATCGAAATCTGTACTTGGTGGCTTTTATTCTAAACTTATTGAAGATCGTAAGCTCTAATGCGTAAAATTATAGTAATTGCTAATGCAAGACTTAAAGAAGCAATTAATTTACACAGCAGTAACTGACAATGAATATTGTGAATAACACACAAACTTAAAGTACTTATTCATTAGCTTAAGCAGGCAATAGCTGTTTGACATAAAATTCTATTCCTATGACGAATGGGTTTTTATTACCTGCATGATTGGGCAAAGTTGCAAAATTATGTCAATAAAAAAATTTATAAAAAACGTAGTTGATACCACAATATATTTTATAAATTATATACCTTCTAAAAGATGACTATTACCGACATCTTCAGTCTTTGCATCACTAAACTTACTTGCCACTTTATCAACAGCCCAGATTAGTGGTGTAACAACGAGCGCAGCAGCCCAGATGACAGCACTAACAGCATAACTCAAAACTGTGTTAACAAAGTTAGCTAATAGACGACTATGGCCCCATGCCTTATTTGACAACATGCACGAATAATCTATCAACGATTTTGTATTGTTCTTAAGATTAAAATTATCTGTTGCTTTCGCTAACCCTTTTGTCGGCCAATATGATAGATACGCCAATGCTAGATACAAAGGTTGTAGAACTACATTAGCTAATGTAAAAGCAATATTATAAGTTACAGAAGAAATTAGTAAATTACCAAAAGCTACATTCTTCACTGGTCCAACAACACTGTTGATGAGGTGAACGGATTTATAGAAACTATTTTTTGGAACTTCGTTACCTACAACGCTTTTGGTAGGGGTAATTCCCAATTTAGCATATCCCTTAAAATTGCTATATAAACTTGACATATTACTCCTCTAAAAATAAAAATATAATTACCTCATTAGTATAACTTATTTTAGAATAACTGCAATACTAAATTATGTGTTGCGCAAAAGCACATATTACCATACCATCGGAAATAAAGAGGTCAGCATGAGTTTTACTTTACCTGAGTTGCCATATGATAAAGCAGCTTTAGAGCCTTATATATCTGCAAATACATTGAATTTTCATTATGACAAGCACCATAAGGGGTATTTAAATAAGCTTAACGAGCTGGTTAAAAATACTGACCATCAACATATGGGAATTGAGGAATTAGTAACGAAAGTTCATAGCCATAGTGACAAAGTTCCTATATTTAACAACGCAGCACAAGTTTGGAATCACACTTTTTATTGGAATTCAATGAAGAAGGACGGTGGTGGTAAGCCTAAAGATGATGGTTTTCTGGCAAAAAAAATTCAAGATGATATCGGTGGTTTTGATAAATTTTGTGAAGAATTTTCAAATTGTGGAATAGGCCAATTTGGTAGTGGATGGGTATGGTTAGTGCTTGAAAAAGGAAAGCTCAAAATTACTAAAACTCCAAATGCGGATTTGCCGCTAATTTATGATCAGGTACCACTGCTTACTATGGATGTGTGGGAGCATGCATACTATTTAGATTGTCAAAATCGCAGAATTGACTACATAAAAGTTTTTCTTGATCATTTGATCAATTGGGATTTTGCAGAAGAGAATTTAACAAAGAATATATAAGATGAACGTTCCACAGGTAACAAAACTAGATAACGGTCTGCGCGTAATAACTGAGCGGGTGCATGACGTTGATTCCGTAGCTTTAAATATACGGGTTGGTGTTGGCAGTAGAGCTGAAAGTGCAAAGCAAAATGGAATATCTCATTTCTTAGAGCACATGGCTTTCAAAGGAACGAAAACGAGAACTGCATTTGAAATTGCGAAAGCTTTTGACGACATAGGTGGAGCTTTTAATGCCTGCACCGGTAGGGAAAGCACCAGTTACTATGCGAAGGTTCTCAAAAAGGATATCAAAACTGGGATAGATATATTAATAGATATATTAATAAATTCTATATTTCCAGAAGATGAATTGGAACGTGAAAAGGGTGTTGTAATACAAGAGATTTTTCAAACCAATGATTCACCGAGTGATATCATTTTCGATAAATATTTTGAAGCAGCTTATAAAGATCAACCATTTGGTAGGTCAATCTTGGGTACGCAAGATACTGTCAAATCTTTTACTCGAGCGAATCTAGATAACTACATAAATCAGCATTACTTTGGTGAAAATATTATATTTGCTGTTGCAGGAAATGTTGAGCATGAGGAAGTTGTTCAATTAATCAGAGACTTTCTCTCAAAGATTCATTCAAAAGAGCTGAAAAAAAGCCAGAATGCAAGTTATACCGGTGGCGAATATCTAGAGCATCGTAAATTAGATCAAGTACATTTATTAATTGGGCTACCTAGCGTTTCTCGTGATGATAATAAATATCATACATTTAAAGTGCTTGATTCTATACTAGGAAGTGGCATGTCATCACGCCTGTTTCAGGAAGTAAGAGAAAAGCAGGGGCTTGCTTACTCCATTTACTCATTCAACTCTAGCTATGCTGATACGGGAATGCTTTCCATTTTTGCTGGTACAGATAGTAGTAATCTAGATAAGCTTTTAAAATCCATAACGACAGAACTAAAGAAATTGTCCACGGATGATCTGAAGGAAGAAGAAGTAAATAGAGTAAAAGAACGAGTAAAATCCCAAATTTTAATGTCACGCGAAAGTGTTAGCTCACGTGCTGAAACGTTAGGATACTACTACGGTCACTATAATAAATACATCAGTAAAAATGAATTAATAGAAAAAATTAGTGCAGTTACCACTGCTAACGTAAAAAAAGCAGCAAAAGAATTGTTATCTCAGCATGAAAAAACCACTCTAGCTGCAATTGGAGAAATTAAATCATTGCCAAGTTACGATAAAGTGGTTTCTATGCTTAGAGACTAGGTGTATAACTAATAATGTAAAGGATATTTGTTCAGATGCATGACTAATGTGCAAATATATGAAACCAGTGCTTCTTTTCTTGTAATTCAACTAGTCTCTTTGGTGTCATTCCAGCGCGTGACACTGGAATTCAGATTAGGCACTAACATGGAGGCGCTCTACAATGTTTTTTGTACAAAAGAACTGGGTGCCAGTGTCAAGAGCACTGGCCATTTGCCCCTACATTTTTGTCTATCTTATTTTGCCACCCTGCTGCTCAAAGCTTAGTGTACTTTAATTATGTTGCTTATGCTTACTAAAAAGTTCAATGAATGGTTGCAGAATACTTTCTATAAAAAGTTTGCTTTCTGGTTCATCGCGCATACTACTAATCACTTTATTGAAAGTTTTCTCGCTGTCTCATAAAAATAAATAGCTTTCTACTGATTGCACAACAGATAAGGCAGTCAAAATTCCTCCTATCATTAGACAAGAAGCTATAACAGGTACAGTACCCACTGCAATTCCAGTTGCGATTAATGATAAACCGACTAAGAGTGTAACGGCTGAGACGCAAAACGCTATTTGATGTTTTTCTTTATTTCTCCTAAGAAACTCCTTGAACTAACTCATCTTTTTTTACCAGGATATAGCCAAATTCAGAAGCTTTTTTACTCAGATTTTTCATAACCCTGTTTTGATAAAGTTTTTCGTAAGAATCAATTCCTTTTTCGACATACTCTTGTCCATACTTTAGCATATTATAAAAGATACATGCTAATTTCCTTGCCATAGCAGTGATCGCTTTTGGAGCTCCCAGTCGTTTTTTCCACTTTCTGCATTGTGAACCAAGAGCAGTATTACTTTTTGATACACATTGTGCAGCAAGCCGTAAGGCATTTGCAGCACGATTTACGACTTTACAAGTTTTCGTGCTAAACACTTTCTCTCCAGTGATTTTATTACCAGGACTCAGCCCCAACCAAGACGAAAATGTTGGCCATTTGTTATGGTTGATACCAGTCTCTGAGATTATGGTCTGTATACTTAGTACACTGAATCCTGGAACTCTAGTAAAATCTATCCCGATAACCCGGTATAATTCTTCATGCAAATTAAAGTTTGGATCATTTTTTTGCTTGCCTTGTGCTTTACTTGTTGATTTGCTCTCATCAGATTTTGTTTCAAATGTTTTATAGTAGCTTTCAACGCTTCTATCACATTCCTTTATTTGTTCCTGGAAAAAAGTATATGCTTCATATTCTTGCTTAAGTGTAAACAAGTGTTCCTCTCTGTAGTCACCGGTTAATGCCTTTACAATAGTAGATTTATCATTTCTTATTCGTCCATCCCTTAATTCAGCTAATTTTTCAGGATCTCTTTCACCTTCAATTATCGCTTCAATAATCCTAATACCTGTTACACCATTAATATCACTAATTGCCTTATGTAACTGAATGTTCATCTGAATTAATGCCTTTTGCATGCGTTGAGTGTGTGTACTTGCGCTTCTGATTAGATTATTACGTTGTCTGACGTAGCCACGCAGTACGCAAATTTGATCATCTGGTCTAAATGATCCTTGGAGCAGTCCATAGCTATGTAACTGTTGCAACCACTGGCAATCTTGAACATCAGATTTTCTACCAGGTACATTTTTAATATGCCGCGCGTTTACTAATTTTACTTCAAATCCATATGATTCAAGTATTTGAAATAAAGGAATCCAATATACTCCCGTTGATTCCATAGCTACCGTTTTAATTTCACACTTCTTCAACCATTTTGCTAAGTTATGCAGATCCACTGTAAAACAACCAAACTTTTGGATATGTTGCTCATCTCTTCCTTCTGGAACACATACATAATGTACAGATATCTATTCCTGCCGCATTAGGGTTCATTACTTCCAACTTATTTTTTACTTTTGCCATTTTATATCTTTAGTATATAATTTATCATTGAAGAAGCGCTTCAGCTTGAGACGGTAAAATTAAGGCACTCTCCTAAACGAGGTAGTCTGAATAGACTCCATCAATGGTTTAACCGTCACCTTCAAAACCATGCTAACCAACGGGCACTGTGGCACCATTGGGATATCGGTCATAACTGCAGAAGTGCTTCCTACGCAATTATACCAACAAATTACTAAAAACTTAAATTAGGGAGTTTCTTTTTGGTTTGACAGGTTTTGCCTGTTCGATGCTTACCATAAATGCCTCATAAAAACCACGTTTTTAGTGTACCCGTATATATAATGTACTGTCGAGTTTTTAAAGAAGATTAAAAAATGCAACGCACATGCGCAAAAAACGCTAACTATGGATTAGCCAAGAAAGAGTAGGAAGAGGAAGGCTTTTTCTGTTTTAAGGAATATAAAATAAGCGTAGAAAAAATATGAACTAGGTGTATAATTCACAGTGCAATGGTATTTCACTAATCCAATTATTTTTCTCTTGATCTAGCCTATCATCCAATATTGCCTGCCTTATAGATGCCATTAACTTATTCATGAAGAAAACATTGTGAACGGTAACAAGTGTGTAAGCCAGCAACTCTTTAGCTTTCAGTAGATGGTGTATATAAGCTCTTGAATGTTTCCTGCAGGTAAAGCACAAACAGTCACTTTCAATTGGGTTATCATCTAGCTCAAATCGTTGATTTCGCAAATTAATATGCTCTTTGCACTTTGAAGAAATAGAATCTCTGTTTTTTACTTTAACAAGTGCGCCACCATGTCTTGCAAGGCGAGTTGGATGCACGCAATCAAATGTGTCAACACCAAGCTCTACTGCGCGAAAAATGTCCACAATGCCACCAATACCAAGTAAATGAGTAGGCCTATCTTTTTTTAAATGTTCCATAGTAAAAGAAACTACATCATACATCTGCTCTTTGCTTTGACCAAGCGATCCACCTATTGCTTGACCAAAAAATGGCAAATCGTTGACAAAATCACAACTTTCTTTACGTAAATCTTGATACACTCCGCCTTGGCTAATTCCATACAGCGCCTGTTTGCCATCATTATTTTTTTCAAACTCATTTAAAGAACGTTCAGCCCATCTATGGCTCATGAGCATTGATTTTCTTGTGTATTCTTTACTAACATGGAATGGAGTACATTCATCTAAAACTAAGATTAAATCTGCACCTAATTTTTGTTGAATTTGTATCGATTTTTTAGGAGTTAGACAATAAGTTTTACCATTTATGTAAGAACGAAAAATTGCCCCATCTTCGTTAATTTTGATCAGAGTTTTTTGTTTCTGTCTTATTCCCTTTATCTCTTCTGAAACTGATCCGTGTCCTAAACTAAATATCTGGTATCCACCAGAATCAGTGAGCATTGGTCCACTCCATCCCATCATCTTGTGCAAGCCACCAAGCTTTGCCACAGTATCCTCTCCCGGTTGAAGCATTAGGTGATAGGTGTTGGAAAGTATTACCTGAGTACCTGCTTCTCTGATTCTCTCGATATCTGCAGCTTTAATAGCAGCTTTGGTTGCACAAAATATAAATGCTGGTGTTTCTACGTTTCCATTTGGAGTTTTAATAATGCCAACTTTTGCAGAACCTGATTGCTTGATTATCCTAAACGAGAACTTTTCCATCTATTTGCTTGAAAGTTCTGTTATGATGTTTTCTACTTTCTCAGGAGTAAGATTTTCATAGAAGTCATTATTGATCTGCGCAACGGGAGCATTAACACATGCACCAAGACATTCAACTTCCTTTAAAGTAAATAGATTATCTTTAGTAGTTTCACCGATATTGATTCCAAGTTTCTTTTTAAAGGTATTTAACACTTCTTCGCTATTGCATAACCAACAAGGAGTTGTTCTACAAACTTGTATCAGATATTTACCCACTGGTTTTAAATTATACATGGTATAAAAATTTGCCACTTCATATACGCGAATATGTGGAATATGCAGCATATCAGCAACATAGCGCATGGCAGATTCAGGAACCCATCCGCATTGTTCTTGTACGAGATATAGTAAAGGCATGACAGCGCTACCTTCTCTACCTTTAGGATACATCTCTATAGACTTTTTCGCTTTCCTGAGGTTGTCTGATGTAAAACTAAACTGCTCTTCTTTCTCTTTCATCTAATAAGGTTCATGTAAATCTCAACAGATTATATCTGAAAGACTAATAATTACAATTAGACTTCTTACATAAAAAGGCAATGACTTTAAATGTTGGAGTTTTTGTAACACCGCAGTTCACATTGATTGTGTCTGTAAGCTTCACTCCCACACTTATCACCTAATGGTGCTCTGTCGTTCAAGCATCCCTTCTCCTTCCATCTCAGTACTCTTTTCTGTCATCTCAATAGCCTCTGTATTGTCATCCGAGTAGCTGACACTGGAATCTAGTCTTTAATTATGCAATTTGCGTTTAGTTTTTCTGAATCATAGTATTACGCACTGGGATATGATGTCAGTATGTATAGCTAATTAAAAATATTAAAAAATTTACCAAGCAAAGAAAAAAGGCAAAAGAATCCCCTAGTAGTGAGTTTTGACTCTATAATAATTTAAACTGGCGCTGTAATAATGTGCTAACGCTTAAAATAAGCGCGATTTGGCTGAATGTAGAAAAAATAAAAAAGACATGCAGCCGCTATAATTTTATGTAATCCGCCAATAAATACCCTGAGTTTTTTACTGAATTTTGTCATTGAGCCTGCAGGTCAAAAACAAGTTTTGAGTCATAAATACCCTTACTATCATGGTAAGGAAATTTGGGGGATTTGTAAAGGAGTTTCTGTTGTCAACAAAGCTGCTAAATTTATTATATGGTTTCAAAGGAAACATATTGTCTATGGAAAGTCTGGGTTTATTAGCGTATTATCTCAGAGTACTTAAAAATTAATTTCTTAATTTTAGTTAAAATTTTATTGACGTTACATATAGAAATAATCATAATAGCATTTTATTAAAATTTTAAATATAATTATGCTTATATTAAGTAGATTATTTAGAGCTAATACAACTATACTGAAAGTTAAAGAAGCGATAGGTTTTAACCCAGCAAACGTAGGGTTGATTGAAGGAGATGGAGTTGCTTATGGACTTAGCTATCAAGACAACGGTAATGGAAGCAGTAGAGTAAAGTTACTTATTAGTCCATTATATCAATCAAAAACATACGAGTGTAATACAGGCGTCAACGTAGCAAATGAATTCAAGGGCCAATTATCTCCCACACTAATAGAAAATTCAGCTGAAGTAGATAAAGTTGGAGTTATCTTTCCTACAGAAGAAACTAACAAAGAAGAAAAATGCATCAAAGGCTTAACATTCAACACTTACGAAATCAAGCATTCAATTAATGTTCCCTTAGTTGAATACGTAGGAAAAGTAAAATTATACAAGAACATTAATAGAGATAGTCTTGCAAATGAAGACAATAGTTACTTTCAACCAAAAGCAGTAAAAGTTGGTAATGGTAATGTCATTGTAATCGCTCATAACTTAAAGGATCAAGCTTTAGTTTCTTGGTATTTAAAATCAGATGGAAGTGGAAAATTTAAAGCATTAGCTGGAAAAAAACGTATCACAGAAAGAAAATTATTGGAATTTGGTAACCCAGGGCAACTGGCATTAGATGGAAACACGATGCTTTATTCGCAAGTGAGGAAAAACATTGTTGGGAATCAAGAAGTAAGAACAAATATTTTTAAGTTCGATATGGCTAAAGTGGTTGAGGATCTGAAGAATAGAAAGGGAATCGACGAATGTTTGCTTGGTAAGAAAAAATGTCAAATAGATACAGCGTCATCTATTACTTCTAATCCAGGTGAAATAAATTTTTTACAGTATGTGAAGCGAATCAAAGGCAATGATCTAGTTGCCTTTCTTGCAGAAGACCGGTTGTCTGATAAACAAACGTTACATTTAATAAGTCTTGTTAAGAATGGATCAAAATCGAACTTTATTATTCATGAATTTAAAGATCCTGTAGATCAATTGTACGTTAAAGACAATGGTCAAGAAGGTTTTATCGTAACTGCGGTAAGTGGAGAAAGTATCATAACTTTTAATAGAGAGAGCTCTAGAAAATCTTCTAAAGCAACGATAATACCGACAAGTAGTATCAAAGCTCTCAGTGATTTTGTTAATATCATTAACGGTCAATTGACGCCTAGTATCATTTCCAGCAGTACTGTGGCTCCTATAACTACTACGAAAATAGTTATGACTTCTAAAGGAGCGTCAACCGCTGCAATTACCGGGACAACAAGAACTGACGCTTTGAAGACTACTAAATTGATAACAGAAGCCGTTGCACCTACTTCTACAACGAGTAAACCTTCAACAGAGTCAACAATTCAAACAAGTACAGTAACAGTGGAGACAACAACAGAGGCATCAACTACCGCTGCACCTACTTCTACGACGAGTAAACCTTCGATGGAGTCAACAACTCAAATAAGCACAATAAAATCTACAACAGTGGAGCCAACAACAGTAGCAAAAACAACTACTACTCCACAAACAACCACGGTTGCTACAACGTCAACTAGTGTGCCTTCGGAAACCGAGACAAGTACTGTAAAATCTACAGCAGCGACTATTGCGTCGACTTCTAAAGCAAGAAGTACTACGATGAGTAAACCTTTAACAGAATTAACAACTAAAACAGGTACGACATCTACGTCATCAGAACCAACAACAATAGCTGAAACTATTGCAACCTCACAATCGGCTATGATTACTACAATGCCAACTAATGTGCCAACAACAAACTCAGAGAAAACTATACAAACATTGTCTATTATGCCAAGTACTAGAACAAAGGCAACAACTCCTCTGCTCACTACAACTTTATTTTCTCAATCTACAGCTTCACCACAGCTTACTCAACTTGCTATAGGGTCTGATAGGGCAGGAATAATAGGGGGATCTTTAATTGGAGCAATAGGTATTGCTGGAATTATAGGATTCATAGCATATAAATATGTTAAGAGTAGTAATGCTGCTCCTGTGTTAGAACTAACTAATTTCAATGATAGAAGGCTATCATCTTCAAGTGGCAATAGCGATGAAGAAATTTTTATCGCTAGTAACAGAATGAGCCATATATCTATGCAAACTATGTATCAATCTGAAATAGTACTAAACAGTATATCAATAGAAAGTAGTAGTCGATCAAGAAGTAGCTCATCGTCTTTAAGCGGTGGACCAGGATCTCGATTAACTGAACTGGAGTCTAAAAGTGAAAAAAGCTTATCTTGGGATAGTGATGATGTGCCGGAATATCACCTTTAGCTATTTGTCTGAGTGTTTTTAGTATGTAGACTGTTAGGAAATTGTCTTTTGCTTTTGTAATTTTCATGTTAAAATATAGTTCCTGGGTGAAATAAGTAGCTGCTGTTGTGTGATAAACATAGCAGAGGAAAGTCCGAGCTCCAAGGAAAAATAGTGACGGGTAATACCCGCCGGAGGTAACTCCAGTTATAGGGCTACAGAAAATTACCGCCTAAAATATTATTAGGTAAGGGTGAAAAGGTGTGGTAAGAGCACACCATGACAATGGCAACATTGGTAGTCAAGTAACCAACACTAGGAGCAAGATTAAATAGAAGTAGACTTTATGTTTTTCTCATATCTACTCGGGTAAATCGCATGAAGTAAATGGTAACATTTACTCCAGATAAATAGCTACATAAACAGAACTCGGCTTATATTTCACCTAGGCAATGCGTGAATGTCAGCCATACTATGTAAATATAAAAAACATTTCACGTACCCTTTACGTGCTTACTATTACCCACAAATATAAATGGACATAAAAATAAAGGATTAGAATATTAAAGTGTGCAAATATTGAGGGTATAAAAATGGCAAATGAGAGTAATGAATGGGCTAAACATGAATTTGGAAATGCTATACTAGGAGATAAAAGACTAACTGACCGATTAGTAAATATTGTTAGTAAGTATGCCTGAAAGTTCAATCAATCAGGCATGTGAAAGTTGGTCTGAAGCAAACGCTTTTTTCAAAATAAGAATGTAAAAGAAAGTGAGATTTTGGCTTCACATGTTGCTAAAACAGCTGAAAGAATGAAAGCTCACAAAAGAGTTCTTGTGATACAAATTACATTTCATATGCTCCTAATAGGGAGTGTTAAATAAACTGTGTCAAACCAAGAAATAAAAATATAATTGATATAAAAAAACGGAGGTTTGACATGAGTCAAGTAAATAAAACTACCGGTTTGGTAGATTATAAAGATGTCGTCTATACGAGAAGGAAGACCGCTAACAGGAAGAGATAACACCGTTTATAAAAAAGCTGCTTGAGGCAAGTCTGGAAGGTGAAATAGAACACCACTTGTCTGGTGAAAGCGAAGAAAATAATCGAAGAAATGGGAAAAACTTTACGTACAACTCATTTGAGTTGTTAACACCTAGAGACAGGGAAGGAAGCTTTGAACCCCAAATAGTTAGAAAAAGACAAACAACAGAACTTGAAGCAAAGGTCTTAAGCACATTTGCCAGTGGCATGGAGATATAGCGTCACATATTGAGGAAATTTACGATCACAAAATATCGGCGGCAGAGATATCAAGTATTACTGACAAACAGTAATCAACGAATGGCGTAGTCGTCCGCTGCAGTCTGTATATCCGATAGTTTTCATGGTTTTTTAAGGAGTTGTGTAAGTAAATGTATGTATAATATATTAGCAAAATGGCAGAAAAGAAGTTTTATTTAGCTGAAAGTGAAGTTCTGGTTGGGAGTACTAAATGATCTCAAAGAGAGAGGAGTGGAAGATATTCTAATTGCATGTGTAGATGGGCTAAAAAGCTTTCCTGCAGCAATAAACGGTGTGTTCCCTAATGCAGAATGTGTATAGTGCATCAGATACGTAACTCACTGAAGTATGTAGCTAGTAAAGAGTTTTTTGAGTGATTTAAAGAAAAGCTTCAAGTAAGGAAATTGCCGAGAATTATCTGTTGGAATTAGATGAAAAATGGGGCACAAAGTACCCTATAATCTTGGCAGAATAATTGGGAAAACCTATCTGGTTATTTTAAGTATTCCGACCCAGTTAGGAGGATAATCTATACTACTAATCCCATAGAGGGGCTACATAGGCAAATTAGGAAATTCACCAAAACCAAGGGCTCATTTACTAGCATAAATGCCTTGTATAAACAGGTATATTGTGCTATAAAGAAAGTGGAGGAGAAATGGACTATGCCTGTACATGATTGGGCATTGACTATATCTCAGCTCGACATTTTCTTTCCCAACAGATTGAAAATTGAGTTGAATTAAAAATGCAGTTTGACACAGTTTATTTAACACTCCCTCCTAATAAACTCCTTCAATTAACTGATCCTTTCTCCTAAGAAACTCCTTGAACTAACTCATCTTTTTTTACCAGGATATAGCCAAATTCAGAAGCTTTTTTACTCAGATTTTTCATAACCCTGTTTTGATAAAGTTTTTCGTAAGAATCAATTCCTTTTTCGACATACTCTTGTCCATACTTTAGCATATTATAAAAGATACATGCTAATTTCCTTGCCATAGCAGTGATCGCTTTTGGAGCTCCCAGTCGTTTTTTCCACTTTCTGCATTGTGAACCAAGAGCAGTATTACTTTTTGATACACATTGTGCAGCAAGCCGTAAGGCATTTGCAGCACGATTTACGACTTTACAAGTTTTCGTGCTAAACACTTTTTCTCCAGTGATTTTATTACCTGGGCTGCAATCAAATTAAATAGAACTTAGATTATATTTTTTATTAATCAAATGAAATTTGCTACATAGTGGTTAAAATTTTCGAAACAGTTTGTTTTTCTTTGATATATTGAACTAATTTAGATAGTTGGAGACGTAAGACCTACCGCAAAAATTGAATATTTTTTATGGTTAAAAATAATTAACACTCAATTGAGTACAGAAATTTGACATAGTGGCGGAAGGAGAGGGATTCGAACCCTCGATACGACTTTTCAATCGTATAACGGTTTAGCAAACCGCCGCCTTCAGCCGCTCGGCCACCCTTCCAAATTAATTACTATAATATCAAGACCTTTACTGCCTGTCTAATGCTTTTAACTGCAATATTAAAAACAACAATATTTTTCTAAGCAGCTCTAATGCAAACTAATTTCTACTTTTTTCAATGATTTTTTTTGCTTTTTCTACATCAGCCCATTCTCCAACTGTTACCGTTTTTCCCTTTTCTAAATCTTTATAATGAGAGAAGAAATGAGCAATTTTATCTAGTAGGTTTTTAGGTAAGTCAGAATAGTTCTTTATATTGTCATAATAGCTATCAACACTGGAGATAGGCACAGCTAATATTTTTTCATCCTCTCCTTTTTCATCCTGAGTTAGTAATGCACCTACTGGACGCACCGATATCAAAACCCCGGGCGCTAAAGGAAATTGAGTTAGCACCAAAACATCCACAGGATCTCCATCACCTGCACAGGTGTTTGGTACAAATCCATAATTGCAAGGATAAGTCATTGACGTAGACAAAAATCTGTCAACTTGTAATAGCCCGAGCTCTTTGTTAAATTCATACTTTACAGGTTCAGCATTTGCACTTATTTCAATTACTACACTTATTGCATCTGGCTTTATCGTTATTTTGCTTAAGTGTCCGGTAGAGATCATAACTTTAAATCCTCCTATTAGGTTTAACTGCTACGATCCCCCCAACAGAACCGTACTTGCGAATTTCCCGCATACGGCTCTTCAGTGTAGCATTCACAGCATCTTTGATTACTGCTATCTGATTTAGTTTTCCTTGCATCATATTCCAACCTCTGTTGTGTTGGTGTAACAATCCCTAAACCAGTTACTATACCGCTGATTGCTTCCCCTTGCATGTGGCTTTCTCACACTCTGAGTACTATCAATCAGTCCGACTTCCTTTGTATCTTCCGTTAGTTCTTGCCTTTGTTGACTTGTTTCAACGTACCTTAATAGGAATACAAAGGATCTCCCAAGTTTACGTAAACTCCATCTCAATACATGACACGGCCTCAGATCCCGATAGAGTGAGTGATAACTTGCCTTGTCGTTATCCTTCATACTGTCTTCCACTATATGGAAAGTGTCGACCTCCATGATGTTGGCAATTTCGGAACTCAATACCTTCACTTTCGTTGCACCCTGTATTGTCCATTCCATTAGCTTTACTACGTTCGTTACCTTACGCAGCATAATGGTTTGTTCTAGGCTGTTGGCTAGACTTTGCCTAGGTTGGATTTTCACTAACTGAATTTTACGCACTTTGCTTGGCGCACCCATAAATTACCTCTTATCAGGAGTGAGTATTATACAATATGTACCTTGAAGTTGCTACATTTATAAACTTATTTTACATGATGCTGCATCAAGTTCTCGTTTGTCGCTCCATTGATTATTGAAAGCGGTGGTTCTTGCGGTGGTTTCAGTAGTTGAAATAAAGCATATACTATTACAATAGTGAGTACTGCAGCAACCATCAGATTAGCTTGTGGTATAGTATTTGTTATTGAGTTGAATAACCTTTGTTTCATAAGGAAATAGTCAGCAGCATATAATCCAACAGATAATATAAACATACCTAAAGCTAGTTTACAGAACGTGTTTTTATACCCTCCTTTTTGTTTATTGTTACTACCTAATACATACTCCACTGCCATTAAGTTAAGGGAAAGTGATGGACTGTATTGTAAAATCAGGTAAGATCCACAAATTAAAAGAAGTAATGACATGAGTAAAAAAAAGAATAATCATGTTTATAAAAAATAAATTGATGAGTTTAAACTTTATAAACGCACACAGAGCATCCTCAAAAGACTTCTCACGAAAAAGAAAGCTGCCCTTCATTAATGTATTTCTCCTGATTTTTAGAAAGAGTGTAAAGTCATTACAAGTAATGCTTAATGAGTTTGTTCTGCATACAAGAAAAGATTACACAATTACGGCAAGTGCATTTACTCAAGCAAGAAAGAAGCTAAAGCATACTGCGTTTTCAGAGTTAAATGATGATATAGTTTCCCTATACTACCAAGATCAGGAATTTAAAACCCACCATGGCTTCAGAGTACTTGCATTTGATGCTTCAATACTGATTCTGCCAAAGAGCGACAAAATAATAGGCGAGTTTGGCTCAAGAGCAGTATGGAATGGAATCCAGAGATTTGAAGACTATACAAGTGCAACCTTTGAAGTTTGCTACGATGTGCTAAATAATATTGCAATAAAATCTGTGCTAAGTAGAGGTGACAGCTATGAGGTTGATTTAGCGATCGGTATGCTTGAATCCATAAAATCAGACGATTTGTTAATCTGTGATAGAGGATACGTATCTTATCGATTTCTTGCTGAGCTTACAGGAAGGAAAATCAATTATATAATTCGCTGTCCAAGTTCGTCTTTCAATGAAATAAACGCTATGTTTAAGCCGGAAAGCCCATCTAGTATGCACTGCCATTAAGTTAAGGGAAAGAGAAGTTAAGATTGGACAAAAAATTTGAAGCGATTGATAATTATGGTAAATACTAGGGTGAATTTTTAAGAAAAGGGAGTCTGAAAAGTGCAAGTTATTTAAAAAAGTAATAATTG
>NZ_ALWU01000004.1:0-37537 GCF_001027565.1 Wolbachia endosymbiont of Armadillidium vulgare str. wVulC
AGGAACGCTATGACTGATTACAACTCGAGCTCGGTACCCTGATCCTTTGTACCATTTCTTCCGCGGTTATGCCCATTTCTTCTAGTGCTGCTTTGAATTCTTTTCCTTGACCTTCAGCAGTTTGAAGTTTGCTAAGCAGTGCATTTATAGCAGTTGCAGCTTTTGCTGGTTGTTTGCCTAAACTAATGAAAGCATTTACTAAACTGCTTGTTTGTTCAAACTTTAATCCAAACTGCTTTGCAGTACCACCAACTATTGCTAGAGCTTCAACCATGTCTTTTGCTTTAGCAGCAGTGTTATCTGATAAGTGGTTGATTACATTACCAACATGCTCCATTTCACTAACATCAATTCCATAAACGTTAGAGAGTTTAGCTATGGAATCGCCTGCTTGCTCTGCAGACATATCAAATGCTGTTGACATTTTTGCCACTGTTTCTGTAAACTTAAAAAGATCTTCTTTCTTGATACCAAGTTGACCACCACTTGCAGCTATTTGTGCTAATTCTGCAGCTGATAATGGTATTTCCCTTGACATTTTTTTTAACCCTTCAGCAAATTTAGTTACTTCGTCTTTTTTACTATCAAACTTTACTACCTTCTTAACATCGGCCATAGCACTTTCAAAATCAATCGCAACTTTAATTGGCGCTGCAAGCGAAAGACCTAGTCCAACAGTCTCTATAATTTGTGACTTAAAATGTGCTTTGCTTGCTAAAAAACTTTGGTGACTACGTATTGCAGACCCAAGCTTACCATACTTACCTTTTAGTACTTCAATAGAAGAGCCAAGTTTATATTGATCACTTACTAATGACTTAATATTTCTTCCACTTTTCCTTACTTCTTCATTGAATGAATGTAAAGCATCTCTCTTTTTTAAGTATGCTTCTTTTGCTTTTGTTGCAGAAAATTTAGCTTTATCAAATTCAGCTTTTAAAGTTTTGCTCGGTTTCTCTACCTCTTTCATTTGTTTAGCTAAAGATTTTACTTGATCTTCAAAGCCCTTCCACGACCTCCTGCTAGTCAAAACATCATGACCCAACTGCTTAAACTTTGATACTGATTTTAAAGATGAGTCAAGCTTTCTTATATTCTCACCAAGGCGGGTAAGTTGACTACTACTTCCCTTTATTACAGTATTAAAACTGCCATCAAGTACCGCACCTATTTTTATCGATAATACTGACATTTGAACTCCCTAGCTAATTTGCTCCATAAAATAAACTCACTAATCTCCATATCAAGAATGTGCTCAACTCCACCACCTATGATAGAGCCAAGCGCTAGTATTTCTAATCTCAAGTTTTTTGGATAATTGGTGAAAAAAAATCCTTTAATACCTCTTGCACTTTCACATAATCAGCAATATCTAACTCTTCAATCGCTTCTTTTGCAGCTGATGTCAAATTGGCAGTCAAAGTTACTTCCTTACTTAGATCGCTACCACTAATACGTTCTATTGCTAAATAGTCTCTAACTTTTGGACGTCTAATAGTAAGTTCTGAGACAGAAATTCCATCAACTGTTATTGGGTTATTAAGTGTTATAGTTTTCATAAAATTCTCCTAAAAAAATAAAATCTTGTAAAACGTTTTTGATCAACATCTAAAAAATAGAATTCTAAAAATCTTCATATTCCAAGCACCGTCTGAAGTAATGCCATCTGATCAACACCGTTAATCTTACGGATCATGTTTTCAGCATCGATTTCTATCAGCTCATTGCCACCGATAGTAAGTTTATAGTAATGGGCAGCTACAGTACACTTCAGCGTTGCTTTTTCAGCAGGTTTCCAGCTACCAAAATCAAATTCTTTGAATATGCCTCTGAGATTGATTACTACAGCTTCAATATCGTTACTACCACTCCCTTGCATTCCACCACGGAGCGTCAAAGCTACTGAATTTCCATTTATCAACCCAAATAGCCGAAAGAGCTCTGTATCGTATTCAGAAAAAGTGAAATCTGCTTCAAGCTTTTCCATGCCCATGTCAATATTTATTGGAATATCCATACCACCAGCACGGTACTCCTCTGTTTTTATGGTAAGCTTTGGTAGCGTTATTTCATCTATTTTTCCTGCATAACCACGACCATCTACAAATACGTTAAAATTTCTCAGTATTTTGGGTAACACTTCGCTTTCTCCTAACTTATTACACTATTATTTACAAGATGGGATCTGAATATTATTTGCTCAGCTGGATATGGCGGTGTAAACTCAAAATCAAAAGACACTTTTCCGCTTGCGATGTTTGCTGGTGTGTTTAATTCTGAAGTTGCGTAACATTTTCCACTGATAATCGCTCCTTGGGCTTTTAAATTAGCCAAATAAGAATTCACCCCCTCAATCACATCATCTATATAAGTTTTGGTAATATTGCGATCAACTGCCCAGAGATGAGCTCGAAGTAAACTATCGTTAATTAAATCTGCAGTACGCCTCACTGATAGAAAAGCCCATTTCGCATCGTTTGAACATGTCCTATTTCCCCAAAGCCTATAGCCATTTTGATGAATTATCGTTGTTACTTCATTTTCATTTAAGTGGTTTGCTCTACAATTTACATCACCAAGGGTGAAATCAATAGGCCTGCTTGTTCCAATAATACCGTTTATTTCTTTATTTGAGGGTGAGTGCCAAAATCCTTGTTCACTATCTACTTTGGCTATCAAACCAGCTACAAATGGGCTTGCCGGTTTTTCTTCCCCTTCAAATACCTTAACCCAAGGATCAATTACGTAAACTCTTGAGCTGCCAATGCTCTTTCGCCATTTGATTGCTTCTTCATCATTAGTATTTGGTCCATCTGCTACTATTACTGCTCTTAGCTTTTCTGCCACTCCTATCAAAGCTGCTACTACTGGGTTTTTAGGATTTTCAGATTCAGGCAATTGATGAGTAAACTGAGGTGCAATTAGTATTCTAGGTAGCACATGAACTATACTTTCACTACTGAGAAATGCCTCAATTCCCTGATATTCTCCGGTTTCTTTATCAACTCCACCAATTATATTTTGAATAGTTTCACTTTCTTTGAGCTTTTGATCACTGTTGTCACTTTCTTCAACTCGAATAACCACTACTGTTGCACCAATTTGGGAAGATATTCCATTTACTGCAGAAGGTAAACTGCCACTCTTTCCAAGTTTTGCTGCTTCTTTTAAGCTTCCTGCTATTAGTACTGGTTTATTCAGTGGAAATTTTTGCTCATCAGCTTCAGGTGCAGTACCAATTACACCTATCACTGATGATTTAGCTGTGCGTACTACCTTGGCCCCTGAGGTTACCTCAATAACATTTACACCATGTAAAAATTGTTCTGGCATTTTTTTCCTTGTACGCTGATTTTTGAAAAGAATTTAACTTTCTAGGTTTTGCATTTTTTGTTTACAATCATCTAGCAAAGTTTGCAGCTCTTCTTTACTTTTAGCTTCACCGATTTCCCTTTCAGCTATATCCACCAATTCTTCACATTTGATTATTGCTTTTTTCGCTCTTTCTACTTTGTCCTGGATTAGTTTAGCCATTTCAACTATTGAAATTCCTCGTACTTTTGTTAAAGGCTCTATAATTTCTGCATCTTTCTTATTTATAGATTCTGGCGCTGCTAAAATGTTTTCTGCGGCTTTTGCTTGTATTTGATACGACTTAGACTTCTGATGAGAATGTCCTGTGTATTGGTTAGTATAGTTATCATAATAAGCACGAAGATTAGAAAGTGCAGAAAACTTCGCATTTTGCAATAATTCCAGCTCAATATCTTCCTTATTCCTTTCAACAATTTTCTCTCCTTCTGTTAAACAATAACTCTTTTGCCAATTAAAATTCTTTGGCGCTTCATACCAATTTTCACCCTCTGGTTTATTTTTAAGCGTTGTTGTTTCTACTTGTTTGTTATTTTCAAAACGTATGTAAATGCTCACAGTTTTTCTCCCTATTTGATTTACTGCCAAATCTCATGTGTGCTAGATAACCCAGGACATTGCCAAGCTCTTAGTGTTCTCTCTACATCTACCTCAAGTTCTGTGGTCAGAAAATTACTACGTATGTTACATATTCCCCACTGGATAAATTGGCTATAGATATACACATTACCTGAAAGCATACCTTCACTAACTTTTCCTCTGCTATCTAGATAAGATGATGTATACAGTAACACTGCAACTGTTTTTCCTGCTGGAATTTCTACATTTCCAGATCCAGCAAATCTGCTACTCGAACTCGTGTATTGGTAAACATTTTTCCATGTTATTTTTGAAATCCTCGATTTATTGGTATTATCAGGTGTTCCCACAAATGCTCCTGCTCCTTCGTATCCTGAACTCCAATAAGATGTACCAACAAAGTTTAATGTTCTTGTTATATCACTACTTGTGGTATTTTTTACAAACATTACTCCCAGTGCAGCATATGGATAGTAATATATTGAATCATGACTACTCGAAAAACTGTTTGTGTATAACTCTCCGTAAATAAATGTTCCTTTATTTCCCTCTATAAAACTGAGTTGTCTTGGCCGATAAAAACTAACGTAATCTGTATCGTATGTATGGCTACCTGCAAGTAGTTGCAACATGTAGTCGGTTTTTGTTATATCACTACTCCACTTTCCAAGCTCTGTCATAAAAGTTCCGTGGCCAAAATAATTATTTTTTCTGCCAAGTACACCAAATAAGAAAGGTAATGCTCCAGGTTCAACCATGTTGCGCTTTCTTATTTCATTTATAAGAGACGCTTTTAACTGTTCATCCCGAGTTTTTACCTCATTAGAGATGTTTTCAATTCGAGTTTCTATTTCTCCTATAATTGATGAGCCAGATGGTACATTATTAACAGCACGAAAATCTTCTACTAAACCTTTAAGACCATCTTTATGACTGTTGCTAATACTATTTATTGCTGCAATATTGACATTCTTTCTCGTATCAAGTAGTGATAAATTTGTTGTTCCTTTTTCATCAATTCTCTTTAATAACTGCTTCTCTGATTCAGAGATCACTGCTAAAGAACTAGCTTTTTTATTATCCAGATCAGTTAAGTGTTTTTTTGCACTATCAAGAAGTTCTTTTAGCTTACCATCAGTCATCTGCACAATTTCAGAAACCGCACTTTTGTCGACTATTGATTCCAATGCCTTAGCAAGATATGCAAGCTGATCTGGTGTACTATTTGCTGCTAAATCCTTAAGTCTTTTTTGTAGCGCATCAATTATTCCTTTTACTTCAATCATCTGCACAACGTTGGAAATTGCTTTTTTATCTATTATCAATTCCAGGGATTTTGCAAGATATGCCAGTTGATCAGGTGTGCTGTTTGCTGCTAAATCCTTTATCCTTTGGTATATTGCTTCTTTCATTTCCAAAAATTTAAAAAAGTTTCAAAGTTAAACCGCTCAAAATTACTTTTAAGCTGATTGTGCTCATTCTCTCTTTTAGCAATATCTTCATCTATTTTCTCAATTGTAGTACGGATACGAACAACATCCTGCACAGCAATGTTTTCTGGATGAGGTAGTGAATATCCTCTGCTTGTTTTATCATCTGACATTCTGCTACGTGACAATGATTCGTAGATTTTTGACTTTAGGGCGATAAACAACCGTTCCACTTAAAACCAATTTTACCCTCGTCTCATTAGCACTAAAATTTGATAGTACATGAGTTCTCTCCACCCAGCTTTCTCCAATTGGTTTTCCTGATGTTAAATTTACTAATTGCCAATCCACGTTTTTTTGTACATATGCTTTAACATCTGCAGTGCCAGGTATCAGCGCATCATATGTTATGGTAATCTTAGTGTTAGCTCCTGCTGTAATGCTCCTAGTTACATAATCTCCTTTTTCCCCTATATTACCCATAACTAGCTGTAACCCAGGATATAGCACTGGACTTTTTTCTCGCCCTCCTTTTAGGCTTGCTTTTACCGTTAATTCCCCATTTATTCTTTCACACAGTGCGAGCGGTAAGTTATCAGGCAAAAAGTTTTCTCTTCCCTCCTCATCTGTTAAGATAAATTCTACATTGGTATCAAATGCTACTTTTTCGACGTTCGTCAAAATAATTAAATCTGAAGTATTGTTTGCTGTAACTTTACCAAGATCAATAACGTGAGAATTTTCGCTAAATTTTGCAGCTAGTAATCGAAACGTTAAATCTAAATTTTGATGTGGAGTCCAGGTGCTTGCATTGCTAGATGAAAGTAATACTCCTACTTGATATGGCTGACTTGTTACCCAACGGCTATTTACTGCATCATATTTGCCAAGCTCTGCTATTTTTACTGCAGTACCAGGATCATCAGTAAGCAGTACTATTGCATACTCCTCTCCTGCATGGCAAAACACTGGTGGCCATTCTATACATGTTGCTGTGCCATCTATCTTTATATCTTTTGGCTCAATATAACTTTCAGCAATGACAGTCTGCGAGGGCATTCCCACTGCTGTTTCTCTAATCTGCACAACAACACGTTTTTTGCCGCTATTTGTGAACCATAAATCTAGACCTCCTATGTGTCTGCTCTCATTTAAAGTAAATGTTTGGGCTAAAGGGTCAATTCTTCTTGCTGCGATAACTCTTCTTCTCTCTTCTATGGTAATAGTTTTTTTACCAGTATAAGTTGTCTCTCCATAGCTTCCTTTATCCCCATAAAATTGTACTAATTTAGTACCTGCTGGAATATTAGCAGGAACGGTAAATCTTCCTTTTAATTTTCCCTGGTTGTTAGCTGTGAGCATATTTTTACCTCTTACGCAGTAGGCTGAATGAAGATACCATCGAACTTCACCTCCTTGAGCTTTTCATTTGGCTCAAAACCTTCGATCTCAAAATTCTGTACTGCTTCTCGCATAAATTCAGTTTCATAAGAATTACTTGACAATAGCTCTGTTGTTTCTCTAGTATTAAACACTCTAGTTACTGGACTTTTCCAATTCGTGGTAACCTCTGTCCAGTGGTCAATGTTTTTATTTAGAGTAATTTGTGCCGGGACTGGATCAAAAGCTTGATATGGATTGATCTTTTCTCCTTTGGTCTGTAAAAGCTGCTCCAGTACCGGTTCAAGTTCATACGGCAACAAATAAGTTTTTTCTCCTCCATCAATATCAGCAATAGTTACATCTATTGGTAAAATTAGTTCCTTGTTTACTATCGCTGCAGACTGCGAAATTCCTTGATCGCGCATATCATCATCAAAGAATGAATCAACAAATACTCCTTTTTTGGTGGTAGGTTCTCTTGAATTTGCATCACTGCGTAGACGTTCCTCTGCAACCAGCGCATAAAGATCATTTATTCCTTTTTTCATTGCTTCAAGCTCATTCATCGGTACAGCATGAATAGCATTATTCACTATTTTTACCCCTTCTTTTTCTCCGTTTTTCCATGTCTGATGAATGTAGCAGAGCAAAAGTTGTCCGCTAGGTGCTTTAGGCATTGATGGTCGCCAAGGGTGAGCTATACCTTTTATTCTCCTTACTGCTCCTTTGCTATCGATAGTAATTAAATCATAGCGTGGCATTTTCCAGGTGTAATCAATCAGAACCAAGCTGTTATCAACTGCTCCTTTTACTTTACATCCCTCTTCGCTTATATCTTCAGGGCTTATATGAGTGCGGCAGCGATAGGTTATCAGGTAACTACTTCCAGGAGCTGGTTCTTTACCAGGTAATGACCAATCAACGTTTCCTGCGTTTAGTTTGTAATCTATACTATTTTCATAAATAACATTGCCTTGTTTAACTTGAATAATCTCAAGTACTGCAGAGTCAGGTATCGGATCAACAGCTCCTGAATATGAACCATGAGTAATGGTAATGGTTTTTTGAACAGTTATATCTACTTTTTTAATTTCACTTATTGGAAAATCATTAACCTTCAGTTCCATTACTCTTTGGCTATTTGGCTGAAAAGTATGTGGTTCTGATTCAACTGATTTTATATCCGGATCTTCATCAAAAGAAACACGAATACTGTGAGGAAGTTCAATCTCATAGCCATCAACATGAGCTTTGCCCTCATTAATCACAAATATTTTTTTTCCTCCTTCTCCCTCTTCCTTTTGCAGGAACATTACTTCAAGACCATTTACGACGTAGGAACCATTGGCTTCTTTGTCATAACGAGCAAGAGCGGTAGTTACTATGTTTGCTTGTGGTGGCGGTGAATGTTCTATCAATACTCCATTTTCAATGTTATAGATTGGATAAAACTCTCCTTCAGAAAAACGTGGAGAAACACCTTCGAGCTTCCAAATGGTGGAAACTTTAAGCCTTGCTGCCCCTACTTCTTGATAATTACGTGTACCAACAGCAGGATCACGAAGATTTTCGTCCTCAAGTTCTGTAATCGTAGATTCTAGATAATAAACACCTATGCGAACTATAGTATTAAGAGGAATAACAAACTCTTCTTTTTCAACTTTTCTAACTGCACCACGAAGATAGATTTTTCCTCCTTCAAGTGTAACTTTACCAGTTTCTGCATCTATAATACAATTGCTTCCTGTTATAACATCACCATCACGAAATATTGCATCACCTATGCCTTTAAGCTTAGAGAGAGCATACTCCTGAGTTTCGTTTAATTCTGCAGACTGTAGACCTCTTCCAGCAAGAAATAAGCTTTTTTCGTATTCTTTGTCAGGATTAAAGCGGTTATAATAACTATTTAGGGTCATTTTGTTTCAAAAAGTTACAATAAATGAAAAAGTTTCCCGGGTTGCTGCAGTTCTAATAAGTGGTACTGTATGTTCTAAAACTAACAAAATTCCCGGATTTTCCACGTCTTTTGGTTCAAAATATCTCTGTCCTCTAGGTAATTCTTTTTTTACTTTAGTACCAACCATAACCCCAAGCCCCCTGATAACTTGATTTGCTGCATCCGTGAAATCGAAAGTAAATTTAAGGTACAAATTATTGGTTGGTACATTTGAGGACCTAAACCTCCCTGTTGGAGTCAAAAGCTCTCCATTCTCATCACCTGTGCAAAAGAGAACCTCATCTGCAGTACGTCTGCCAAGCTCATTGAGCAGTTTTTCAGAAGTTATCAGCTCTGGTGGTGTGCTTTCACTATATTCTACAGTAACTGCACTATTTGCCGTGATAGAGCTATTTTCCGTACGTTTTATTACACCACTACTGCTATCAACTATATTTGGCTGATACACTGTTTGCCCTGTAAAAACCCTTACATCTTTAATAGTGTGGTGATCTAGAGCTATTTCACCCTCAACAAAAACTTTTTTGACCTGATGGCTACTTTCCCAATTGGCATCACCACTACCCCAAGCAAGATGGATAGATTGCTTTTTTATGCTGGCTGCTATTGCTGCTCTTCCTGACTGTGTAAGAATTGACACCTGTGATGAGTTTGAAAGGCTTATATAATATATATTCAGGATTTGGAAAATTTTTGTCCAAAAAAAATGAATTTTTGCCTAATTTTTTGTTGCAGTATTATTTAAATTTGGATGTGTATTATTCTTGAAGAAAAGTAATTGAATATCAGTAGTTTAAAAATTGCATCTGTATTATTTATTTTTGTCCCTGTCCTACAAAGTGGACCTATAGGTTCTCATCCTTAAAGCATTAATTGTTTTAGGGAAAAGTTATGAAACTAAAAACTGCCATAGTTGTTCAAAATATACGGTATCAAGCTAGGAGATTAAAACTTTTTGAATGCTTTACTCATGAAACTCATGAAGATCTTGAGCAAGAACTTTTCTGTGAAATTTGGACTTATCTTGATAGATATGATGAAAGTAAAGGTAGCTTTAACACTTTTGTAGCAAGATTAACTGAACGTCGTGCCAATAACTTATTGGAGAAACAACTATGTATGAAGCGCAATATTAATAACTATGTCAATATTGAGAAAACAGAAGCTTTTGAAGATGAAGTAGCGAAACGTACTGATGTAGATTACATGATTTCAACACTACCAAGAAAGATGCAAAAGATATGCGAGCAACTCAAGTACTTTAACTTATATGAAGTTGCTAAGATGAACAACATATCAAGAACTACTTTAAATACTATGGTAAGAAAAATACGTATAAAACTCTCTTCCATCTACTACAAGGGCAAAAAGAAAAATTGAACATAAATTCTACCTTTCCTGAATATATAACATATACCATTGAGGTGAATAAATGACTTTTAAAATTTTAAACAATAATGAAAGATTGAAAACAACTACAGGCATAAAAGTAGTAATTTTTGGTCCTTACGGTATTGGTAAAACCAGTCTCTTAAAGACTATAAGTGAACCAACACTATGTCTTGACTTTGAAGCAGGTCTGCTTGCTGTTCAAGATTGGCAGGGAGATTCAATTAGTGTTCGTACTTGGAATCAAGCTCGGGATATTGCCTGCCTAATTGGTGGTCCGAACCCTGCACTAAAATCTGATCAGGCGTATAGTCAAAAACACTATGAGCACGTATCAAGTAAATACAATGAAGAGTTTTCTAAATATCGATGTATTTTTATTGATAGCATCACTGTAGCATCACGTCTTTGTCTCTTATGGGCAAAAATGCAACCGGAAGCTTTTTCTGAGAGAAGTGGAAAGCAAGACATGAGAGCTGCTTACGGAATACTTGCGCAAGAGATGATGGCATGGCTCAATCAGTTTCAACACATCAGAGATAAAGACATCATCATAGTTGGCACGTTAGGTCAATATCTCGATGACTGCAATCGTTCAACATGGCTGCCTCAATGTGAAGGAGCTAAAACTGCTAGTGAAATTCCAGGTATTGTTGATGAAGTAATTAGTATGGTTGGAATCAAGAAAGATGATGGTACAGAGAAACGTTTATTTGTCTGTCAAACTATTAACTCTTGGGGATATCCAGCTAAAGATCGAAGTGGCTGCCTGAATATGGTTGAAGAACCACATTTGGGTAAATTACTTGCGAAAATTAAAGCCAAAACTTTGGCTCCTATTGCTTAATTAAAAATTGGAGAACAATTATTATGGAACAAAGCTTTTTCAATATCGGTCAAAAAATTCCCTTTTTCAGTGTGAAAGAATACTTGAATGATCAATCGCCAATACCAGAAGATATAATCTCACCAAGAATTTTAACAAAAAGAGGCTTATTGGTACTGGGTGGCCCTCCTAAGATTGGCAAAAGCGACTTTTTGATCTCTTGGCTCGTTCATATGGCTGCTGGTAGATCGTTTCTTGGTATGACACCAAATAGACCTTTGAAAATTTTCTACATGCAAACTGAAATTGAATATGAATATATGAAAGAACGGTTGCAACAACTTCAACTGGATAACGAACTTTTGAATATAGCTGCCAATAACTTAATCATTACACCAAGAGTACAATTATCTTTCAGCAGTGAAGAAATAGATGAAATTAAAAATGTTATTAAAGAGCGTTTTAAACCTGATATTATTGCAATCGATCCTCTTCGCAACATTTTTAACTCAAGTGAATATGGCAATGAAAATGACAATAGCGCTATGCTATTCTTTTTGCAAAAAACGCTTGAAAGACTGAGAAATGTTATCAATCCAGATTCGGGCATAATACTCACCCACCACACAAAAAAACTGTCCAAAAAGATGCTAGAAGAGGATCCATTTCAAGGTTTAAGCGGTGCTGGATCTTTACGTGGATTTTATAGCACTGGCATGGTGATGTTTGCTCATGATGAAGAAAGCACTACCCGTCAAATAGTGTTTGAGCTGCGAAATGGTGAACGTGTGGCAAGCAAGCTTGTCGATAAGATAAATGGTCGTTGGAAGGTTGTAGACCAATGGAGTTGATTCTTTTTTTACTTAATTTATAGGGAACAATATGCTAACAGATTTTTTAACTGATTTTAATAACGCAAAACTGCAGAGCAATTTAATACCGAAAGGTACAATAGTCAAGGTAAAAATGGCAATAAAGCCTGGAGGTTATGAAAATTGGTTCACTAAAAGCTATGCTACCGGCAGCATCTATTTAAACGCTGAATTTACCGTCACTGAAGGTCAATATGCAAAACGTAAGATTTTTCAAGTAATTGGTATTAAAAGTGGCAAAGCAAGCGTTGAAGGAGAAGATACTTGGGGAGAATCTGGTCGTTCTATGCTTAGAAGTATTTTAGAGTCAGCACGGAACATTCATGCAAATGACACTTCAGAAAAAGCAGTGATTGCTAGAAAAATCAACTCTATAGCTGATTTTAACGGGTTAGAGTTTACTGCAAAAGTTGGTATTGAAGCCGACAGTAGATACGGAGATAGAAACAGAATTGCTACAGTTGTTACTCCAGAACAAAACAATGGTATTGAATCTGACTGGTTACCATTTTGAAGTACGACGAAGGAAAGTTATGGGCTGCTGTTATTACTAGAGCTCTTCAGGATGCAGCAGGAAGGAACCTAAAACTTAAAAAAGAGGCTTGTAAATGGATTCGATCACGATCCTTTGAAACTGTTTGTGAACTCGCCAATCTGGACTCTAAACGTTTAAAGAATATGTTGATTAAAAAGGAGGGAAATTTTATGGGTTTTTCATCTCAAAAAGAGATTAAATCATTGTTAATTGATAACATAAAAGAATGTGTATCTTACTTACTTCCGGGTGGAGAATTTTATCAAGATAGGTTCTATCTGGCAAATTTAGGTAAAGATAAGATAATAGTTGAAATAAAAGGAGAGAAAGCAGGAAATTGGAATGACATTTATAAAGAAAAGAAGGGAGACATACTCAGTCTTTGGACTTTAGTTGAAGGTAACATAGATTCTGCCAAAAAGTGGTTGAACGCTAAAAAAAATTCCACGTTACAAAACAATGGAGAAAAAGCATTTTCTGTAAGACACTACTTAAATGATAAATCACCAATGCCAAAAGATATAATAGGGCCAAGAATATTAACTCCAGGCGGTCTTTTGGTCATAGGTGGAACTCCCAAAATCGGAAAAAGTAATTTTCTTCTTTCCATGTTAGTACATTTAGCTGCTGGAGTATCATTTCTTGGTATGAAGCCTGCAAAGCCACTTAAGATATTCTATCTACAGAATGAAATGGAATATGATTACATAAGAGAGCGCTTACAGAAGCTAAGAATCAGCAAGAAAACCCTTGATGCAGGGACAGAAAACTTAGTCATCACTCAAAAAATAAAACTAACCTTGAATGTGGAAGAAATAAAAGAAATTATGTACGAAAATCTCGATGTAAAAACAGTTGACGTTATAGTGATAGATTCTCTTTTTGATTATAGGAGTATGATCTCTTTTCTGAAAAATGATGTTGATAAACTACGTTCTATAACTAATCCTATGGCCGGAGTAATCTTTACACATTATACCAAAAAAGTATCCACAACTACGTTAAAAAAGAATCCATTTCAAGCATTGAGTGGTGCTAATGTTTTAAGAAGTTTATATACATCTGGAGTAGTAATATTTAAACCTAGTCAGCATAGAAATGTTCTGCAAGTAATGTATGAACTCAAAAATGGAAAACCCATACCAACAAAATTCATCAGTGAAGTTAACGGACACTGGAAAACAGCTTAGTTGAATTTCATAAGTTAAATTTTAAATATATTGGGGAATTTTATGGATATCTATTGTGATTTTAATACTGCAGCTCCACGAAAAAATGCACCGTTAGTAGAAAAAGAACAACTTAAAGCTCAGCTTCTGTTAAATATCAGACCATGCCTTTCTTATCTATTACCAAGAGGGATATTTCGTGGTGATAAGTTTTATGTAGGCAATGTACAAGGTGATAAAGGAAAGAGTCTAGTAGTAGAATTAAGTGGTAGTGAAGCTGGACTATGGCACGATTTTGCAACAAAAGAAGGTGGAGATATAATTGATCTTTGGGCAGAAGTGCATAGAAAAAGTACTAGAACAGAGTTTACTGAAGTAATGGACTCTATAGCTGAATGGCTTGGTCATTTTAAAAAGATCAAAACTGATAAAACTGCAGGTAATCCAACTGCATATTGGGATTATTACGATGAAAACGGCCAAGCTATTGTTAGAGTCTATCGTTATGATGATAATGGAAAGCGATATCTTCCTTTTGATATTAAAAGATCCGACTTTGGAACACCAGAGATAAGGCCACTATATAATATTCCAGGTATTTTAAAGTCCGATAAAATTATTCTTGTAGAAGGGGAAAAGTGTGCAAATGCTCTCATAGAGCAAGGTATTACTGCCACAACTGCAATGTCTGGAGCAAATGCAGACCCAAATAAAACAGATTGGACACCACTTAAAGGTAAACATGTGATTATTTGGCCAGATAATGATGAACCAGGTAAGAAATACGCTGAAAAATCTGCTATGAAACTTACTTGTCTTGGAGTTGAAGAACTTTGCATTTTGGAAATACCTAAAGATAAACCAAAGGGTTGGGACGCTGCTGATTGCGTGAAAGAAGGTATAAATGTTGAAAAATTCTTATCTTCAATTCCTCAAGTTCCATATGTGAAAAAACTATCAACTACCGAGGAATTCTCGAAAGTTCAAAAAGCAGGACGTCGCATTTCATTTTCAGCAATTCCAGTAATAAAGTATTTAAACGATAAATCACCAATGCCGAAAGACATAATAGCTCCAAGAATTTTAACTCCAGGAGGACTATTGGTGTTTGCAGGTGCACCTAAGGTTGGAAAAAGTGATTTTCTTATTTCTTGGTTATTACATATGGCAGGAGGAGTTCCATTTTTGAACATGATGCCCACAAGACCTTTGAAAATCTTTTACTTACAAACTGAAATTGGCTATCACTATATGCGTGAACGTCTTCAGCAGATTAAACTAAATGAAGAACTTCTTGAAATTGCTGGATATAACTTAGTTATTACACCACAAGTGGAGTTACTTCTAAATGATGATAGTATAGAGATTATTTTAGATAAAATAGAAAGTTCATTTGGCTCGAATGCAGTTGATATAATAGCAATAGATCCACTACGCAATATTTTTGATGCCGGCGAGAATAGTAGTGAAAATGACAACAATGCTATGTTATTCTTTCTACAAGAAAGGGTTGGTAAATTGAGAAAGCTGGCTAATCAAGATGCAGGGGTTATTTTAGTACATCATACAAAAAAGATTCAAAAGAAATCATTAGAAGAAGATCCCTTTCAAAGCTTTAGTGGAGCTGGTTCATTGCGAAGTTTTTATACTACAGGAATGATAATGTTTAGACCAAATGAACAACAAAGCTGTCGTCAGCTAATATTTGAGTTACGCAATGGTCATGCTATTGCATCAAAATACGTTGATAAAGTGAATAATTGCTGGCATACAACGGATTATGAATCACAAAGACTTGTAAACAAAGACTATGGTCAAAAGTTAGATGCAGAGCGTTCACGTAGGTACGATAATATTTTACAATTGATTTACGAAGAAGCACGGAAAGGAAATGTGTATACAACTAGTTCATTTTGTAAGTTATTCGAAAATAAAGCAGGACTTGGTAGCAATCATTCCATTCGTGATCGTATTGATGTTCTTGCTACAAAAGGTTATATTAAATTCAATAAAGAAGGCAAAAATGGAGCAAGGACCAAATATGGAATACTTTGTGTTGAAGGTATGGAAAAAAGAAGCAAAGTGTTTGATCATCAGCTAAACAAGGAAGTTACGATCTATGAGAAAATTTTACCAACTGATTACAAATCACCACAATACGGAGATGTTATTCCTGTAGAAAATCCAAATGTTTGGGTTTACAACGATTAGAGCCAAAATAGTAAAATCACTTATAAGAACTATAAACTATTTAAACAGTTCAGATTTCAGAATTTGCCAGTTTTTGATTAGATTTCACTTAGTTTACAAAATCTGAATTTAGCGATAATTAAAAAAACGCTATATTTTCAGTAACTTAAGAGATTTTTCAGATTTTGGTACTGCAATCTGAGCAAAAGGGAGAAAAGCTAGGAATATAGAGGACTTTATACGGTTTTCAATTTTCAGAATAACTCCTATTATTATATAATAATAATATAGTAGTATGACTTTAAAACATACTACTCTGTTCGTTTCTCTTTTACTTACAATAATAAGTTATGTATATGTGTAAAGCTCTCTTTCAAAGTTATCTGATAAAAGAAATGAAAGAAAACGCTCAGAAAAAACAAATGGCCCGTAATTGCGTTTTAAAGCCATTCTACAACTTCAGGGTAATTATACCACCAAGACCTAGATTAATCATGTAAGATAGCTTAAAACTCGATTGCGAGGTATTTCTAAATTATTTTTTACTTTAAACTTTTACTTGTTATAAAAAAACCTCACTTTAGTTTATCAAGTTTTTTATTCATTGTAAAATATTTTTTCAAAAAAGTAAACAGTTTTCATAATTTCGGTATAGCAAAGTATGTCAGTAGAACAGCTTTTGTTTAAAATCTCTGAGCAATTAATTGCAAAACTCTCAGTGATGAAATCAGCAAATTGTAGAGGTAGATCAAGGAAAAAAGTCTCTAGCTACTGCCATAGAAGAAGAAACAGAAGCTACAAAACCCTTTCAATAGTTCAAGATGGAGACAAAGATCTAAATTTATTTATTTACGTCTCCAATTTTATCGCGTATAACGGAGACAAAGATTTATATTTCGTATTTTATGTCTCCATCATTTATTGGTAGGCAAACTGAGTTAAAACAACTACTGGAGCTTACAGAAAAAAATACTGCATCTTTTGTAGTAGTCAAAGGAAGGCGTCGTATAGGAAAAAGTCGTTTAATTCAAGAGTTTGGTAAGTATTTTGAACAATATTACTCCTTTATAGGTTTGCCACCAGAAAAGCATACTACAATGTCCTACCAACTTAATGAATTTTCTAGACAAGTTGCTAGACAATTTAATACATCTTTTGCTAGGTATGATGACTGGAGCGATTTACTATGGGCAGTTGGTGAACGTCTACTATCAGGAAAAACATTATTGCTGTTTGATGAAATTTCTTGGATGGGCTCAAAAGATCCAACCTTTTTAGGCAAAATAAAAAATTTTTGGGATACGCAGCTAAAAAATAATAACAAGCTAATTTTTGTTGTTTGTGGATCAGCTTCATCCTGGATCGAGAAAAATATACTTAGCAGCACTGGTTTCGTAGGGAGAATATCGTTAACTTTAACACTCGGAGAATTATCACTTTCTGATTGCAATGAATTTTGGCCGAAAAATATTTCAGCATATGAAAAATTTAAGGTGCTTGCAGTAACTGGCGGAATTCCAAAGTATTTAGAGGAGGTAAATTTTAAACATAGCGCTGAAGAAAATATTAAAAGGCTTTGTTTTACAAAAGGTGGGTTTTTAGTTGAAGAATTTAATCAAATATTCTCAGATTTATTCATGCGAAAAACGGCTTTTTATAAGCAAATAGTCAGAGCTCTTTCTACTGGAGCTAAAGAACAAGAAGAAATTTGTGCTACTTTAAATATCGTAAGACATGGACGCATTTCTGAGTATCTACATGAGCTTGAGCTTGCTGGTTTTATTGCAAAAGATCATACTTGGAGTATAAAAACTGGTACTGATTCACGACTCAGGAGATACAGACTTCAAGATAATTATTTAAGGTTTTATCTAAAATATATCGAAAAAGATCTAGGAAAAATTAGTCGTGACACCTATTCTATAGGGTTCTTACCAGAGTGGTATACAATTATTGGGCTTCAATTTGAAAATTTGGTGCTGAACAATAGAAAGAGTATACATAATATCTTAGGAATTGATGGAATAATAAGCGAGAATCCATTTTTTCAGAAAAGAACGCGTAATAGTGCAGGTTGTCAAATTGATTATATGATTCAAACGAAGTTTAACACTCTCTACATTTGCGAAATCAAATTTTCAAAAGATAAAATTGGTCATTCAATAATACAAGAGGTACAAAAGAAAATAGATGCACTAAATCGTCCAAAAGGCTTTTCATGTCGTCCAGTCCTTATCCACGTTAATGATGTAAGTGATGATGTTATAGATAGTGGTTACTTTTCACATATAATTGATTTTGGAAAATTATTGAATTGTAAGTAATGTTTCTTCTGACTGAAAAAATAGTAGTTTCTACAGTTATTCTTAAGTTTATAGAGTTTGCTAACATTAGTATCTTTGGCTTTAAAAGAAGGGGATGGAGCCAAAATAATCTCTCTACTACAATACCATTCTTTAAAACGTCTTTAGAGGGCTATTATAGCGTTATTGATGATTTAGATAGGTTTTGTATGTTTTTACCAAAAACTCATGTAATCTCTTTTCAGCTCAAGTAAAAAGTTATTTCCAAAATGGAAAGGACTCAAATAGCGAAGATTTCTGTTGTAAAAGACATAATGCTCTTTTTAATTTCTTAGCTGTCTTAAAATTATTTTAACTTTTTTTCAGAAACTCCCGGAAAAAGTGGTCGGTATATATTAGTATAGGGGCATTGAATGTAGATGTGCTTCAAACACAAAAGTCGGCAAACGAACAGAGTAGAAAAGATTGAAGAAAGCAAAAGAAATTTAGGCTTTTACGTAATTGAGAATTTGTATTTTTTTTAGATAAGGCAAAAACTGTATTTTAAAGCTAGATGTGACTTTAGGGTAAAATACCAACCAAAGAACGCTTCTTTAAAACTTGATCACAAGCCTTGTCACAAATTTTACTTTTTCCATTGTAACATCTTTTACTTCTCTTCAACACAGTTAACGAACTACTTTTATCAGCACAGTGAAAGGGTTAATACGGTAGCCATAATCTTTACGCGATGATCCAGGCCAACCAACTGTTTGAATCACATCATTACGTTCGATGTTTAATCCTAACTTTTTAGCTAAGGTGGTTTTTATTGTTCTTTGGATTGTGTTTAGTGGTTTTCTGATGTGATGTTCTGGGTCTGCTTCTGGATCAAGATTTAGGCGTTTTTCTATTTCAGTTATGCTAAGCAACATGTGTTTTTCAGGAGGTAATTCTTTTTTACAATCATTCAAAAATTGTTCAAATAATACGCGCAAAACTTTCATACATGCTACAGCTTTCTTATTTAGAATCTCTATATTGTTTACGTAAAGTGAGCCCTCTATCAATTGCAACTTTAGTAATTCCTTCTCTTTAGGAGGTTCAATTAGATTAAGTGCAGTATGTAAGATTTGCATTGAAGTATTTGGTATTAACTCTGGTACTCCTCTTTGTACTGCTTCTTGAAATACTTCAATTAAAGTCTGATGCTGAAAGAAAAGGTCAACCATTTTTACTATGGGCAAATCAAGAGGTATGTTTGATGGATTTTTTCTCAGTATTATTAATACAGTTGGATTAGCTTTAAGCTTATCTATCGTTAAGAATGTTGGATTGGTGCAAAAATCAAGAACAATGAGATTTACAAATTGACCTTGGTCACCAACATGATAAACTCCTCTTTCCACCTTTTGCCACATGAAATGCGTATTACTTAGCTGACCTTCAAACCAATGCATGATTTTCTCTGGGTTTAAATATACAGATAAGCGATGAAATCTTTGCTTCTTGTAGGTATTAGGTAAAATATCACGGTTGCAATTTTCACAAATTATGTTATCGCATGCTTCGTTAAAGTCCTCATCAATGAAAATCTCATTGTTACAGCATGGATCAACTATATTGGGCCAATCTAATTTATCTTGTCTACGAGAGCAGATAATGTAAGACCTCTCTTGCATCTTAATTAATTCAAGATCTGACAAATACCTTGCTGCTTCGATGTAATTTTGATTTGGATTAACCCAAGAGCTGCTAGAATTAAGAAGATCAGAGATTTGCTCTTGGCAAGATTGTAAGACCATAAAATTGTTTTATGTATGCTTTAAAATCCTCTCTTTCCCTTTTATTCAGAGGATGTTCAGAGTAGTAAATTGCTATATACTCATCACTTCGCTTGAAAAATAAGCCTATCTTTTTGCCTTGAAATATTACTTTAATCGACTCTATAAATGGCACTATGTCTCCTACAAATGGCTTTAAAACATGCAATTCCGGTGCAATAGGATCATATGGAGCAACAGTCAAAGTGATATTAGTATAGCTGTAATTGAAACGATTTGACTGAAACTTTAACTCAAAAACACGAATATTTGAATCAGATTCATTAATACAAGTTTCTATAAATTTATGTACCTGTTCCGCGAAGTTTTTATCCTGCACATCTACAAAAATACATTCGCAGCCAAAGTAACAACTTGCAATGCTATTTGCTATTTCTATAGCTTGATCAATATTTCTAGCACCAAGATCTACCTGAGTGCCATTTAGTAGAAAATCCAAAATCATCCACTCTGCCTTATGGCCATGAATAACTTTGTTTGAATTTAACAACAAATCTATATCGCTAGCTTTTCGTATTAACACATATAAACGATTCTGATGATAGAAGAAACCTTGTAGTTGATTCTCGAAACTGTCATTTCTCTTAATGTTATCTTCTTTCAGTATTTGTTGTATGATTTCCTCTGAGATAAAGTCCTTAAATGGAGTACTTGGTCGTCTTGGTATTTTTTGTAAGGCAAAAGACATGAAACTCTTTCTTTGTATTTTTTCAAAGTGATAGACAGACTTTAAAAGATTGTAATTTGCATGAAACAGTAGAAACAGCAAAGACTTCTTATCATATTTATTATTATTTTTTACAAGGTAGGATTTCATGAGTTCTGTAGTTAATGCAGATCTTGCAATTTCACTGACAGTAACTTCTAGTTTTGCACGGTCAAAACAGGTAATCAAGTAGTAAGTAACGAGAGAATCGGAATAATTAGCAATCACTTTACGTTTGTATTGTACAGATGTATTATCGTAACTTTCATCATCAAAGAGTTGAGCGTTTAATTTATCTTTAAAGGAGTTTTGAAAAATAATATTTAATTGCTTACCAGAAAGTGAATCTATCCAAGACTGACGTGTTTTTGTATTGTGAAAACGATCAAGCAAATGGTTAACAGGGACTTCTAAATCATCTTCCCAAAATTTACGATTTGGATAAATGTTCATAAGAAACTAACCACACCATAATAACATAATAGACTATTTAAATAGTTAAGATAGAAATCTGAAAGTCTTGACCAATAATTATGCAAGGGCTGTTTACTAATTTTTAACCAAGTTTTTTCTAAAAAGTTTGCTTAAGAAGAAGATTTTTTGGACAAAAATTTTTCAAATCCTGAATATATATTATATAGCACTCTAGCGAAACAAATTCTGAATATAAATGTCAATCCTAACACTGGACCTTGGCAAGCAAACGGGCTGGGCAATTCTAACAGATGGAATAATTGAAAGTGGAAGCAAAAGCTTTCATGGTAGTCGTTTCAGTGGAGGTGGCATGTGCTTCTTGAATTTTCGTAATTGGCTTAATTCTTTGAAGGACATTTCTGCAGTGTATTTTGAGGAAGTAAGAAGACATTTAGGAACTGATGCAGCGCATTGCTATGGCGGTTTTCTTGCAGTGCTGTCTGCTTGGTGTGAAGAACATCACGTACCATACAAAGGTGTTAATGTTAAAACTATAAAACGCTTTATAACAGGCAAAGGCAATGCAAGTAAGAGTGAAGTTATTGAAGCGATACGTGAAAAAAGTTTTTCACCTAGAGATGATAATGAGGCCGATGTTTTGGCATTAATGTTCTACGTTATGAATTTCAGTAAAGATTTTAACATATCAAAAATACCATAAAAGTGGGTCCTTTCGGCCAGGCTGGCGGGTTTGGTGGGTTCGACCCCAGGCCTTCTTTAGCGTCAGAGATATTTTAAATATTAACTTTTTAATTATTAAGAATTTAAATTATATGAATTTAGCAATCCACTACTATCCTGTTGAAAACCTCGTCGAATATAAGCGTAATCCTCGTAAAAATGACGATGTAGTCAACAGAATGTGTGCTTCTATTCGGGAATTTGGCTTTCGTATACCAATAGTTGCAAAAAGCGATGGAACTGTGGTTGATGGTCATTTAAGACTTAAAGCAGCAAGAAAACTTGGTATGGAAAGTATTCCAGTGGTCTTAAGTGATAATCTAAATGAACCACAAACCAAAGCTTTTCGATTACTGGCAAATCAATCAGCTAATTGGGCAAAGTGGGATGATGATCTTTTGAAGGTGGAAATTCAAGAATTAGAAGATTTGCAGTTTGACCTAAAAATGACAGGATTTGAATTGGAAAAGGTTCAAAACTTTCTTGATGATTTAGATAGAGAAGAAGAAGATTTTTCTGACTTGGTTGGTGATGAAAAAAGGGTAGAAATAACAAAACCAGGGGATTTATGGATTTTAGGTGATCATCGAATCTATTGTGGTGATAGCTCTGTAGTTGAATCATATAAAGTGCTGTTAGATGATAAAATGGCAGATATTACTGTTTGTGATCCTCCATATAACGTTGACTATGGTAGTAGGGAAGATAAAAAGATATTAAACGATAATCAAGGTGAAAAGTATGAGCTTTTTCTCTATGACATCTGTTCCCATATTTTAGCATATACGAAAGGTGCAATTTACATCTGCATATCATCATCAGAGTTTTCAACGTTGCAAAAAGCATTTGAGGAAGCAGGAGGGAAATGGTCAACATTTATCATTTGGGCAAAGAATCACTTTACGCTAGGCAGATCAGATTATCAAAGACAATACGAAGCAATGCTCTATGGATGGAAAAGCGGTAATAAACGTGAGTGGCATGGAGGAAGAAATCAAAGTGATCTGTGGTTTTATGATAAGCCAACACATAACTCACTACATCCAACGATGAAGCCAGTAGAGCTAATGGAGAGAGCAATAGTAAACAGCAGCAGATCAGGAGACATAGTACTTGATCCATTTAGCGGTTCTGGCAGCACACTGATTGCATGTGAGAGAACAGGAAGAATTTGTAGGACAATAGAGCTAGATTCAAAATTTGTAGATGTAACCATAAAACGTTGGCAAGTATACACAGGTAGGGAGGCAATTCTTTCTGGTACTGGTAAAACTTTTGCAGAAATTCAAGAAGAAAAGCAGTAAGAAAAAAGTGGAAGAGATAATGCAAACAGAAATTTAGTAAGCCTGAGTAGTTGTAATATTAATTTACTGGTATATACCGTATTTTAATTAGTGTAATGTAGTACATGTAAATCAATTTTAAATTAAATAAGATGTACTCAACGAATCAATCAAACACGTTACCTAAAATCGTAACGTTGCAAACAAATAATGAAGTATCGTTCTCTGAAGAAGTAGAAAATAATGCTTCAAATTCTACACTATCTGTTAAGCAGAGGGTGGAAGCAATTGAATTATCGCAAAAAGGTACGAAGCAAACTTATGATAGTCACGACCTGAAGCAGTGCAACACTGAATACAAAGCAGCTTTTTCAAATGTGATTAGTAATGGTAGTGATGGCAGTATTACACTAGAAATGGACGAGGCAGGTGCTGATCAATTTGATGCACTTTCAGCATTGGATGAGGGTGAAGACATAGACGCTGAATTCAATGCACTTTTTGAAAAAAATAAAATAGGATATAACCGTCCGTATTCTCCTGATCAGTTTAATGTGGCATTCAGCACACCTTCCAACTACCAAACATATAACACAATAGATGTGCATGAAGAGGATAGAAAATCAGGGGATAAGCCAAAGTCATTACCTAAAATCGTACGGCAGGACAATAGTAGGAGTGTGGCTCCACCTTCACCTAGAACAGCAGCAAATCATGTGTCAAATATTATACAGTCTATTGCACCATCAAAATCATCATTAGAAGTAAAATCATATAACGAGGAAAATATCGAGGAACTAGTTAATGCTGATCCTATTTATTCAGAAATAAACGAAGAACTAGCTAATGGCGAGCCTATTTATTCAAAAATAAACCAAGATACAAAATCTCCAAAAAAGGTTTTAGAAGGGAGTGATAGCGGAATAAGTGGTAATAGCTTTGGAGTACAAAGGTCAGATCTACAGAAACTGAAAGATAACTCAATATCTGATAGAAAGGGAGCATCAGAAAGGTCATCTATTGACACACTTAGTGATATATCTTCAAATATTTTGCCACATGAAAGTGATCAAACAAATAGTGGAGGAGTGAATTCAGAAACTCCATTAGTTAAAACAAAAAAGAAAACAAATAGAATTTTGCCAAGAGTAAAATATGCAGTGCAGCAGAAGGAATTTATAATTTTCGGTATAGCTGCTGTTGCACTTAGCGTTTCTGCAGCTTTGGTATATTTACAGGATAAAGCACAATTTATTGCATTTTTTGCAAACAGTGTCATCTATGTAACTATACCAATTCTAGCTGTTGCATTATTGGTTGCAATTAGTCCGATATTTTGTGGAATAAAGCAATTTAGAGATACTGAAGAGTGTCAAATAGGGAGAAAGAATGCGAATGAAACTTTGAATCAGGTGCGAGAGTATCAATCAAAAGATAAAGTAATAAAATCAGTCAAACTGGAATACGGCAATGGTACTCATTCGCATTTTACACTTAACGCTTGGGAGGGTAAGAACAACTTCATTAATATTGACGACAAAGTCATTAGTAGAAGAAATAAAGTAGAATCAGTAATCAAAGATAGGCCATTATTTACAGCATTATTAAGCAGTTTGGTTGCTGCAAATATAGTATTGCCTTTATTACTGTATGTAGAAGGTGGTATTAATAGTGTACAGAAGTTTTACCAGAACGCTTTGATTAATAACGTAGGGTTATCACTACTTATAGGCTCGAGTATACTTGCACTATCAGTGATATTCCTTGGAGTACATTACTACAGAAAAACAAATTGCACAAATCTTGTATATTGTGAGGAAAGAATTGAACCAGAAAAAGTTAATGGAAAGTTCATTGAGGAAACAAAGGAAGCAAGGACAAAAGTGCTTGAAGAAAACCATAGTAAAGATGCTAAATGCAGCAGTTTAACGCTAGAGCAAGTAGTGGTTGAATCTCATAACTACAAAGATGTAATTTATAGTATTAGTTGAAAATAGCCAAATTTCACTATGTAAAAAGAAAGCAGCTATAAACCGGAGTACTTCGCTCTATATTAGTAAAATATCTCTAAGACGCTGGCAAGTATAAACAGGTAGGGAATTGCTGATACTGGCAAAACCTTTTCAGAGATTCAAGAAGAAAATTCGTAGAAACAAGAGAGAGGAGAAAAAAAAGTGAAAATCACACAAACAGAATGGGCAAGAGAGATAGGAGTATCAAAGCAATATGTCTGTTATTTAGTAAAAAAAGGAATAGTTGAGTTGGAGGATGGACTCATTGACCGAGAACAAGCAAACAGGGCTATAGAAACAATCAGAGATCCAAGTCAGCCACTGAGGAGGAAAAATCCAGAAAACGAAAATACAAGTAACCTTTCCACGATGTTGCTAAAAACTAGAATAAAAAATGAAATGGAACGAGGTAAACTGCTTGAGGCAAAGGCAAAAGCTGAGATTGGTGAACTTGTAGCAGTAGAGGAAGTAAAGCGCGAAGCATTTAATGTAGCAAGAGTTGTCCGTAATAATTTGCTTAATATTCCAAATAGAGTTTCAGCACTGCTTGCATCACTGAGTGACACTGAAAAGATTCATATGGCGCTAACTGAAGAGATTACAAACTCATTACAAGAATTATCTAATACTAAATTTCAAATATAAAAAAGATTTTGAATATAAAATGGCTGATAACTTAAGTTTAGAGTTAATAAAATGCCTCATTAATCAACCTGGATTAGATGTTAATGTCAGAGGGTTAAACGGAAAAACTCCACTGCATTGCGCTATAGAGTTTAAGCATGGTGGATTTGTTACTCACGAAGAAGAACATTAATCCTTTTGTGGAAGATAATGAAGGTTCTTGATTACGCCAAAGAAGGGAAAAAAGCAGAAATATTACAAGCACTAATTAATAACAAGTACGGGTCAGAACAAGATAGCTTACTTCATTTAGCTGCAATGATAGGTGAAATTAATGCAGTGAGATATTTGATCAGAAAAGGTATTGACGTTAATGTACGAAATGCTTTGCACCATACTCCATTACATCTAGCAGCAGGCATAGGACATGCAGAAGTTGTAAAGATTTTGATAAGAGAAGGAAAAGCTGAAATAGATGTCTTTGATGCACGAAATCAGACACCAATGCACTATGCAGTTAATAATAAAAAGTTGGAGATAGTAAAGTTACTGCTGAAGCTTGGAGCAGATGTGAATAGTGCACGCATGGGACAAAACTCAATACCTGTGCATATAGCTGTAAGTAATGCTAATTACGATGAAAGAGACTTATGTCTTGATATCCTCAAATCCTTAATAAAGGAGCCTAATGCTCAAGTAAATTTGCAAGACTACGAAAATAAAACACCACTACATTATGCTGAAAGACTAAAAACAATAGAAGTTTTACTAACGCGAGAAGATATAGACCCTCTGGTAAAAGACGATAGCGGTAAAACACCATTTGATTACGCTAAACCTGAGATAAAGAAGGCTTTGATGAGTAATAAATACGGTTCTGAAAAGAATAGTCTACTCCATTTAGCTGCACAAAGAGGAGAAATTGAGATTGTAGATGCAATTTTAAGAGAAGAAATCGATATTGATATTGTAAATAATAAAGGTTTATCACCGGTTTACCTTGCTGCGGAAAAAGGGCATTTACATGTAGTAAAGTTATTGCTGAAAAAAGGAGCAAATTATACACCTGTTTTACATTTAGCAATTAAATCAAACAATTTAGAGTTACTTAAAGTTTTGTTTACTGAAAAAAATGGGTCTTTGCTCTGCAGAGATACCGTTGTTAATTTTCCAACCCTTCATAATAAATATATAGCACAGAGAGAAATAGCAGATAAAAGGACGAAAAAACATAATAATATTATCTGCATCTATACTACAGTCAGCGCAATAGCAGTAGCAGTATATATAGGGTTGATAACAACAACAATAAGCAGTGCAATCATTTTTGCAACAATAACAGGGGTATTTGTGCTTGTTATAGCAATAATGATAAGTGAGATGAGCAAAAGATATATAGAAAAGGAATTTCAGAAAAAGATGTTTATGGAATTGGATGAGTGTAGTTCTATTGTTAATGATGTCGAGATAGAACCAGTTATGAGTAGATGCAGACAATGATATACGCTACATCTTTTTCTGAAGGTTTAAGGCCAGATCCCCAGCTTAAAGTATCAGAGTGGGCGAATGAGTATCGAGTTTTAGCGCCAACTGCAGCATCAGAGCCAGGTAAATGGAGAACAGAAAGAACTCCTTATTTAAAAGAAATAATGGATTCACTATCACCATCTTCACCTGCAGAAAAAGTAGTATTCATGAAAGGAGCGCAGATTGGGGGAACAGAAGCTGGCAACAATTGGATTGGCTATATCATCGATCAAACACCAGGTCCAATGCTGGTAGTACAGCCAACAGTTGAAATGGGAAAACGTTGGTCAAAGGGAAGATTTGCACCACTGATTGAAAGTACACCATGTTTAAAAAGTAAAGTAAAAGACCCAAGGTCAAGAGATTCAGGGAATACTGTACAAAGTAAGGAGTTTCCAGGTGGAATAGTAGTAATAACTGGAGCGAATAGTAGTGTAGGACTGAGATCTATGCCAGTAAAATATCTCTTTCTTGATGAAATAGATGCCTACCCAGGAGATTCAGGAGGAGAAGGAGATCCAGTACTGCTCAGTATTGCTCGAACTAATACATTTGCAAGGCGAAAGATTTTTTTAGTATCGACACCAACGATTCATGGAATAAGCAGAATTGAGAAAGAATTTGAAGCAACAGATAAGAGATATTTTTTTGTTCCCTGTCCGTATTGTAATTACTATCAAGTTCTAAAATGGTCACAAATAAAATGGGAAGATAAAAATCCAAGTACAGCACACTATATATGTATAGAATGTGGTGAAAAGATAGAAAATCATCAAAAGACAGAGATGCTTGAACGTGGAGAATGGAGAGCTACAAATCAAGTACACAATAGCAAAGTAATAGGATTTCACCTTTCAAGTCTTTATAGCCCAGTTGGGTGGTATAGTTGGCAACAAGCAGTAGAGGATTTTCTCCATGCAAAAGAAAGTGAACAATTACTAAAAGTTTGGATCAACACAACGCTTGGAGAAACCTGGGTAGATAAAGGAGAAGTACCTGATTGGAAGCAATTATTTAACAGGAGAGAATTTTTTCAGATTGGCACAGTACCAAGGAGAGAAGTGGTACTTACTGCAGGAGTAGATGTCCAAAAAGATCGTCTAGAGGTGGAAGTTGTAGCATGGGGAAAAAGTCGTGAAAGTTGGTCAATAGACTACCGAGTATTTGAAGGAGATACAGGAAGTAGAGAAGTATGGAAAAAGCTTTCTGAGCTCCTCAATCATCATTTTATTGGTGAAAATGGGCTTGAATATATGATAAGTATGATGGCGGTTGATGCAGGGTATGCAACGCAGGAAGTTTACAACTGGGTGAGAAGTCATCAAGGGTCTGGAAGAGTAATGGCAGTGAAAGGTGTAAATAAAGCACTAGTGCCGCTGAGCAGCCCAAGTAGAGTAAGTTGGAGGGCAAAAGCTGAAAAGAGGAATAAAGCTCTGGCCAGTAGGAGTATCGATATTAAAGTCAGAGCTTTTTCAATTACTTAATGTTTTAAAAGAAGGTGAAGAAGCTCCAGCAGGATACTGTCACTTTCCGGAGTATGCACCTGAATATTTTAAACAGCTAACAGCAGAGCAATTAGTCAGCAAGGTAGTAAAAGGATACACTAAACAAGAGTGGCAAAAGGTAAGAGAAAGAAATGAAGTACTAGATTGCCGAATTTACGCAAGAGCAGCATCGATAGCACTGGGAGTAGACAGATGGCCAGAGAGTAAATGGAATAGTTTGAGTGGAAAAATAGAAAGTAAAAAACCTAAAAAAGTAAGACAGAGTAAGTGGTTGGAAAATGTATAACGAAGAGTATTTACTTCAAGTCGAAGAAGCGATAAAGAAGCTACAAAATGGAGAGCGAGTAGTATCAATTGCATATGGTGATCATGTTGTGAGATATGCTGAAGTACAGATAAATGACTTGCTCAGCCTCAGACAACGCATCAAAAGTGAACTAAAGATTGCTGGAATGAAGCCGAAGAGAAAGATTGTTTTTTCAACGAGTAAGGGGATCATATAATGATGAAAATCGTTGAAAGGAATCACATGACAAAAATTATAGCAAAAGAATATACAGAATTCTTAGAGCAGCTCAAAGAACAGATTGCTACTAGTCGTTATAAAGCAGCACTGGCAGTAAATAGCAAGCTTATTGTACCATATTGGTACAGAGATCTTAAAGCGCCAAAAAGAACATGGCTGGGGTGCTAAAATCATAGATCAGCTAAGTAAGGATTTAAGAAGCGCATTTCCAGAAATGAAGGGATTTAGCGCTAGGAATCTTACTTATATGCGTCAATTTGCTGCAGAGTATCAAGATACTGAATTTACGCAGCAGGTTGCTGCACAATTGCCTTGGTTTCATATTGTAGTTATTTTAGATAAAGTAAAAGATCCAAAGGAAAGACTATTCTATTTTCAAAAGGCTATAGAGCACGGTTGGTCACGTAGTATAATGGTGATGCAAATCGAACGTGGATTGCACAAACGTCAAGGAAAAGCTGTTACTAACTTCAAAGATAAGTTACCTTCACCTCAATCAGATTTAGCGCATTATACATTAAAAGATCCATATATTTTTGATTTTTTGAGTATAGGAGATGACGCTCATGAAAGAGAAGTAGAAAAAGGTCTTGTAGGCCATGTGGAAAAATTTCTGCTAGAGCTAGGGGAAGGATTTGCATTTGTTGGTAGGCAGTTTCACTTAGATGTTGGAAATAAAGACTTCTATATTGACTTATTGTTTTATCATTTAAAGCTACGTTGCTTTGTAGTAATTGAGCTAAAAGACAAGGATTTCAAGCCAGAGTATGCAGGTAAAATGAATTTTTATCTTTCAGCCGTTGATGATTTACTAAAGCATGAGACAGATCAACCATCTATAGGATTAATTTTATGCAAGTCAAAGGATAATGTACTAGCTAAGTATACATTGAAAGACATAAATAAACCGATAGGGTTGGCAGAATATAAAATTACTGAAAATCTACCAGAGAATATAAAGGCAGCTTTACCAACAGTAGAAGAGCTAGAGGCTGAGTTATCCAAAGTTTCAGATCAGGAAAAGTAATGCTATTAAAATCGTTCAAGCAATTATTTAGCAAACCAAAGATAAAAAGCTCAGCATGGGATGCAGCAGGTTCAGGAAGAAGATTTTTTCACTTTCAACCAGAGTTATGAAGTATAAACAATTTGTTGTCTCAAAACCTTGAAACTTTACGTAGCCGCTCTCGTGATATGGTAAGAAAAAATCCTTACGCTGCAAATATAATTGATACGATAGTAAGTAACTCTATTGGAACAGGAATAAAACCACAATCAAAAGCAAGAGATGGAAAATTTCGAAAGAAAGTGCAAGAGTTATGGCTAAAATGGACAGATGAAGCAGATAGCTGTGGAATAAGTGATTTTTATGGATTACAAGCTCTAGTGTGCAGAAGTATGATAGAGGGAGGAGAATGTTTTGTACGTTTAAGAACGAGAAAGCTGGAAGATAGATTTTCTGTACCATTACAACTGCAAGTACTTGAGTCTGAACATTTAGATAATAAAACAAATCAAACTTTAGGAAATGGTAATATAATAAGAAACGGGATTGAGTTCAATAGACTTGGGCAGAGAGAAGCATATTACCTATTTAAAGAACACCCTGGTGAAGGTTCGTTTGGCGAATCAGTGAGAGTGCCAGCAAACGATGTTTTGCATATTTATAAACCACTAAGACCTGGTCAGATAAGGGGAGAGCCATGGCTTTCTAATATACTGCTAAAGCTTTATGAGCTTGATCAATACGATGATGCAGAATTAGTAAGAAAAAAGACAGCGGCGATGTTTGCAGGATTTATTACGAGACTCGATCCAGAAGCAAATATTTTAGGAGAAGGTGAAAGTAATGAGCAAGGAGTAGCACTATCAGGTTTAGAGCCAGGAACAATGCAGCTTTTAGACCCAGGAGAAGACATAAAATTTTCAGAGCCATCTGATGTTGGAGGAAGTTATATGAGACAGCAACTGAGGGCAATAGCAATAGGCACAGGGATAACATATGAGCAGCTAACAGGAGATTTAACCGGTGTTAATTATTCATCCATTCGAGCAGGGCTGATAGAGTTTCGCAGAAGGTGCGCAATGTTACAACATAACGTGATAGTGTTCCAGTTTTGTAGACCTATTTGGAATAGATGGCTAGAATTAGCAGTACTTTCTGGAGAACTCCGTATAGATGAAAAAGTAGTAAAAGCAGCGAAAGAAGAAGTAAAATGGATACCACAGGGATTTGATTGGGTGGATCCACTGAAAGACCAGCAATCGCAGCAAATGGCAGTAAGAAATGGATTTAAGAGTCGATCGGAAGTAGTATCAGAAATGGGTTACGATGTTGAAGAAATAGATCAAGAAATAGCAGAAGATCAAAAACGTGCAAATAGTCTCAACTTAATGTTTGACTCTGATTGTAAAGGATTATGATGCTCTTAGGAAAACCATTAATGCTTGAGCCAAGAAGTTTTGAGCTATTGTCATTGAACAATCAAAAACATCCTACGTTTAAAAACATAAAGCACTCCATCAAAAGTAACGTAGAAAGAACTGCAATTATACCAATACATGGAATCTTGACTAAAAAACCAGGTGCGTTTGATGAAATGCTCGGGATGACATCATATGAGCAAATAGAAGAACAAATTAAACAAGCATTAGCAGATAGTAGCATAGAGACAATTATGCTGGAAATAGATAGCCCCGGAGGAGAGGTAAACGGTATATTTGACCTAGCTGACTTTATTTATGAATCAAGAGCAAAAAAGAGGATAATAGCGATAGCAAATGATGATGCATATTCTGCTGCATATGCTATAGCTTCTAGCGCTGAAAAGATTTTTCTCACCCGCACTTCAGGAGTAGGAAGCATAGGGGTAATCGCAAGTCATATAGATCAAAGTGAATTTGATGAAAAGTGTGGAATAAAATATACCACAATATTTGCAGGAAGGCGTAAAAATGATTTAAACCCGCATGAGCCTATTAACTCTGAAGGTTTAGAAAGTTTGAGAGAGGAGATAGATCGTTTATATGAGATGTTTGTGCAGCTAATAGCACGGAATCGAAATCTTTCTGTAGAAGCAATTAAATCAACGGAAGCAGGGCTATATTTTGGTGGGAAAGCAGTAGAAATAGGTCTTGCAGATGGAATTACAATTCTTTCAGAGTTAAAATCTATTAATAAAAAAGGGAGTATTACTATGAATGAACAAACTAGAACTGACCTAAAAACTGATAATTTAACTAAGTATCGTACTGAAGTTCTTGAATTAATACGTTTATGTAATTTATCGAAGATGCCAGAAAAGATAGGAGAATTTATTGAGCAGAATGTTAGCAGCAAACAAGCACAAGAAATATTAATGTCGATACTTGCAGAACGAACAATGAAGACTGAAATTTTAAGCACATTACCACAGAATTCGTCAGAAGATTTAATGATGCAGGTAGCAAGAAGTCGTGCACAATCTGGCATTTAGAATATTCGTAGTATAACAAAAGTAAAAAATAAAGGGGAAAAGCAAAATGAGTACTATAACAGAACAAAATAACCTTGGGGATCTTCTGAAATACGAAGTTTCAAATCTATATTCAAGAGACCAAATAACAGTAGCTAAAGGTCAAAATCTTAAGCTTGGTGCAGTAGTTGCCAAAAAGACGGAAGATGGTTTTATTAGAGTACTTAATCCCACTGGAACAGACGGCACACAAACAGCAATAGGTGCAATAGTAAGTGATGTAAATGCGACAGAAAATGCCAAAGCAGTAATTATTACTCGTGGTGCAATACTAGCAGATCATGCAGTTGTGTGGCCAGCAAATATCACTGAAGAACAGAAAGCTGAAGCAATAAAGCAACTTGAAGCACGAGGGATCATTATCCGCAAGGGAGTTTAACTAAAATTAATAAGGAGAAAAAGAATGCAAAATCCATTTACAAATACAGCATTTAGCATGACGGCGCTAACAAATGCGATAAATATATTGCCGATAAATTATGGACGTGTTGAAAATTTAAACTTGTTTCCAAATAGGTCAGTAAGATTTAGACATATCACCATAGAAGAACATAATGGAGTTTTAAGCCTGTTGCCAACACAAGTTCCAGGAGCACCAGCAACAGTAGGAAAAAGAGGAAAAAGAAAGGTAAGAACGTTTACGATTCCACATATTCCACATGATGATGTAGTGTTACCAGAGGAAGTACAGGGAATAAGGGCATTTGGATCAGAGAGTGAACTTAAAGCGCTGGCAGATGTAGTAACGGATCATTTGCAGCTAATGAGAAATAAACATGCAATAACGTTGGAGCATTTGAGAATGGGAGCGCTGAAAGGAATAATTTTAGATGCTGATGGGTCAGAATTATTAAATCTGTACAACGAATTTGAAATTACACCAAAAGTAGTAAATTTTGCCCTTGGAACAGCAACAACAGATGTAAAGCGTAAGTGTCTGGAGGTATTGCGACATATTGAAGACAACTTAAGTGGCGAATATATGACCGGAATTCATGCCTTGGTAAGCCCTGAGTTTTTTGATGCACTAACTTCTCATGCAAAAGTAAAAGAAGCATATGAAAGATGGCAAGAAGGAGCAGCACTTCGAAATGATATGAGATCAGGGTTTACATTTTGTGGAATCACGTTTGAGGAATATAGAGGGCAAGCAACTGACCCTGAAGGAACAGTAAGAAGATTTATAGAAAAAGATACAGGGCACTGTTTTCCACTAGGAACAGCAAGCACATTTACAACATATTTTGCACCAGCAGATTTTAATGAGACAGTAAATACTCTTGGACAGCCACTATATGCAAAACAAGAGCCAAGGAGGTTTGATAGAGGGACCGATTTACATACGCAGTCAAACCCTCTGCCAATGTGCCACCGTCCAGCAATACTAGTCAAGATATCATCTTAATACCCCCCTCAACAATGAAGTAAAAATATTAACTGACAAGATTACAGTTACAGACCCAACTCATCCACTGTTTGGTAGAACTTTTACCATAGCCTCAAGGGTCCATTGTGGTAGCAATATATTGGTTACTTACCGTAATGATATCATTTTAAGTATTCCGTTTTCTGCTACCAATTTAGTTGATAGGGAAGATTTTATCGTTAGTAAGCTAACATATGAATCATTATATGAATTTGTTTCTTTAGCAAAGGAGTATAAATTACTATGCCATGTAAACCATATCAACTGTGGCAGCGAATGTCACAAAGTTCTAAATTGGAAGTCTTAGAAAATATATTGTTAATATCTCAAGAGGTTATTCATGAGCACGTCAGAGCTAATCACAGTACAACACTTAGCACGCGAAGCAATAATTTATATAAGACAATCAACACCTCATCAAATATTAAGCAATCAAGAGAGTCTAGAACTACAGTATGCGTTGAAGCAAAGGGCAATTGATCTTGGTTGGAAAGCTGATAAGGTTATCATAATTGATACTGATCTTGGTATAACTGGTACTAATATTGAAAAGCGTGAAGGGTTTAAAGAAGTTGTTACTAAAGTTACTTTAGGACAAGTAGGGATCATACTTTCTTATGATGTAACCCGTTTATCACGGAATTGCTCTGACTGGTATCCGTTACTGGATATATGTGGCTATAAACAGTGTTTAATAGCTGATAGGGATGGTATCTATGATCCTGGTAGTATTAATGGTCGATTGTTACTGGGTATAAAAGGGCAACTTGCTGAAGTAGAGTTATCTACTATAAGAGCTCGACTAAATGCTGGATTATTGAATAAAGCAACACGAGGTGATTTAGCCTTAACTCTTCCAGCTGGCCTTGTTCGTTATCCAGACGGTTCAATACATAAGGATCCTAATCTTGAAGTTCAGCATCATATTGAGCTTATTTTTAAAACTTTTTTAGAAAAACGATCAGCAGGAAAGGTTCTAAGATATTTTCATGATCATCAACTTACTATTCCTAGGTATAGCTATTTAAAAGAACTACAATGGGAAAAACCGAAGAGGTGTGCAATTCTCTCGATACTTAAGAATCCAGCTTATGCTGGAGCATTTGTTTATGGTCGTCGTACCACAAATTACAAACTATCCTCTGCTGAAAAAACGACAAAAAGATTGCCAATAGAAAAATGGAAAGTTTTGGTAAAAGATAAATATCCAGCTTATATAGATTGGGAAAGTTTTATAAAAATTCAGACAATGCTAAAAGATAATTATCCAGAATATATGCATGGAAAAACACGCGGAATACCTAGAAAAGGAGCCTTGTTATTGCATGGAATAATCTATTGTGGAGAATGTGGATACAAAATGATAGTGAAGTACAAAAAAGGAAACCAATATATATGTAATCACTCGTACAAACATGGTCTTGAACCTATATGTCAAAGTTTACCTGCTGATGCTATTGACAATGAAGTAGTTCCTAAATTTTTTGAAGCACTTAGTCAAATTGAGTTGGATGCTTATACCAAAGCTATTGATTCACAGTTACAATCTGAACAAGCAATTAATAAAGTACGTTTGCAACAATTAGAACGCTTAAGATATCAAGCTAAGCTGGCAGAACGACAATTTAATCAAGTTGATCCTGATAATCGTCTTGTAGCTGCAGAACTTGAAAAGCGTTGGGAACAAGCATTGAGTGACCTTAAGGATGCGGAGGTTATATTTGAACGTCAACATCCAAAAAAACCTACTCCTCAATTATCTGAGGAACTGAAAGAGGTATTTCTAGATATAGGTAGGAAATTACCTGAAATTTGGTATAAACCAGTTCTGTCACATCAACAACAAAAATCTTTTCTCCGTTGCATAATTGACAAGGTAGTAGCGCACCGAATTAAACGTGATTGCTTACAAATACGTATTGTATGGCATGGTGGAGAAACTACCACTTTTCAGATTCCTATTTCAGTGAATTCTTTTCGTGAATTAACCAACGCAACAGAAATGGAACAACTTATAGTAAAGCTAAGCAAAGATGACAAAACAGATATAGAAATTGCTCAGTACCTGGAAAAACAAGGATATCGCTCTCCCAAGAAGAACACTGTTTTAAAAAGTACAGTAGAAAGGATTCGATTAAAAAATAATATTTCTCAAAAAAAGTATCATCCACTTCCCATTGAAGTACCTGGCTACCTTACTATTTCGCAAGTTGCAAAAATCCTTAAAGTTTCTAGGCATTGGCTTTATGATAGAATTAATAACGGTAAAATTAAAATACAAAAAGATACTAGTAAAGCTAATTGCAAATATTTATTTGAGGATAAATCAGAAACTATTAGAATGTTAATAGATTTTAAAAATGGTAAACTCAACATCATAAATTTTTTATAGGAGCATCAATATGAACGATCAGTAAAAGTCGTTGCAACATAACAATACTGGTAGAGCAACTACAAAAGTGGTGAGGCATGAGGACTGCTCTACCAATATGCCCCTTCTTAGCGTGCATGTAGAGATTAGTGCATAAAGGTGAAATATGCAAGGAAAAATAGAAAGATTATTTGCAGATTGTTTTCGCACATCTTGGGGAGCAAGCGTTGTATGAATCAAATGGATAAGGCATACATGGTACAAATACTTGAAGCAACAGCCAGATAAATTATATGGAATTGGTGAAGGACAATTTGTGGGGGAGATGCTTTTTCTTGAGGTAAGCGTTTTTGATGTATTGAAGCCAATGGTGGGAGATATTTTTGTTATTGATGATCGTAAATATAAAGTACATTCTTCACCGCTGCAAGACAATTCAGGAATGGTATGGAAAATTCAAGCGTCGGGGGTGTGAATGCGTATCAACGTTGAGGTTAGCGATAGCATTGAGAAGGTTATGCAAAGTATAGATGCTGAAAGGAAAAAAGTGGAAAAAGCGACGGAGAGGGCATTAAACAAAACAGCACTATGGTTAAAAGCAAAAGCAGCTAAGGAAATCAGTGAGGAAAAGAAGATAAAATTAACGGTAATGAGAAAAAGGCTGCGAATCTTTAAGGCAAGAACAAGCAGATTAGAAGTGTTAATTAGAGCAAATCTCTACGACATTAGAGCATCGACAATTGGCAAAATACAAAAAACAAGAAGAGGATCGAAAGTAGGAAAGCATGAGTTTATAGGAGGATTTGCAGCAGTTATGCCAAAAGGAAATAGCGGTATTTTTAAACGTGAAGGAAGAGCAGCATTGCCAATAAAGGAAGTAAAACTACCACTGGAACCAGAGGCTTCAAGGATAATATTGTTAATTATGAGGTTGAGAAAGTATTTACAAAATTTTTTGAACGTGAATTAAGTTATATTACAGGAAGTGTATGAATTTTAAAGATTTGCATAATGCAATTTGCACCACACTGAAGAAAGAAATACCAGCAATACAGA
>NZ_ALWU01000005.1:0-217837 GCF_001027565.1 Wolbachia endosymbiont of Armadillidium vulgare str. wVulC
TGGAAAATCTTTCAGATTACTGGATGAAGATAGTTGACCAAAAATCCTGCTTGATAGTTTCAATACTTTTTCCTGTGAAATTCTCTAAATTTAATCTTCCCTTCAGCCTAGAAAAAAATGTTTCTACTCCCCAGCGCAAGTAATATAATCTCTCAAACTCTTCGACTGTAAAACTTTGCTCATCTAACAGAGATGTTACTAACACTTCAACTTCTCCAGAAGAAAGTATTATTTTGACTAACCTGAATTTCATCTCATCAGGTAATCCTAGCTTTCGTAGCTGTCTTGCTACTTTAATAGGTGCTACCACCATACTAGATGGGCTTTCCGGCTTAAACATAGCGTTTATTTCATTGAAAGACGAACTTGGACAGCGAATTATATAATTGATTTTCCTTCCTGTAAGCTCAGCAAGAAATCGATAAGATACGTATCCTCTATCACAGATTAACAAATCGTCTGATTTTATGGATTCAAGCATACCGATCGCTAAATCAACCTCATAGCTGTCACCTCTACTTAGCACAGATTTTATTGCAATATTATTTAGCACATCGTAGCAAACTTCAAAGGTTGCACTTGTATAGTCTTCAAATCTCTGGATTCCATTCCATACTGCTCTTGAGCCAAACTCGCCTATTATTTTGTCGCTCTTTGGCAGAATCAGTATTGAAGCATCAAATGCAAGTACTCTGAAGCCATGGTGGGTTTTAAATTCCTGATCTTGGTAGTATAGGGAAACTATATCATCATTTAACTCTGAAAACGCAGTATGCTTTAGCTTCTTTCTTGCTTGAGTAAATGCACTTGCCGTAATTGTGTAATCTTTTCTTGTATGCAGAACAAACTCATTAAGCATTACTTGTAATGACTTTACACTCTTTCTAAAAATCAGGAGAAATACATTAATGAAGGGCAGCTTTCTTTTTCGTGAGAAGTCTTTTGAGGATGCTCTGTGTGCGTTTATAAAGTTTAAACTCATCAATTTATTTTTTATAAACATGATTATTCTTTTTTTTACTCATGTCATTACTTCTTTTAATTTGTGGATCTTACCTGATTTTACAATACAGTCCATCACTTTCCCTTAACTTAATGGCAGTGACGTTGTAGTATACCTTTCTGGTGGCAAACCTATAAATGAGTAATATTGCTCGAAATACTTACTGAACTCTTGAATTAAACGACTTTTTCCTATACGACGCCTTCCTTTGACTACTACAAAAGATGCAGTATTTTTTTCTGTAAGCTCCAGTAATTGCTTTAACTCAGTTTTCCTACCAATAAATAATGGAGACATAAAACACAAAATATAAATCTTTGTCTCCATTGTACCAGATAAAATTGGAGACGTAAATAAATAAATGGGAGTGTTAAATAAACTGTGTCAAACCGAGAAATAAAATAATAAATTAAGATAAAAATGGAGGTTTGACATGAGTCAAAAAGTAGCAAACAGAACTACCTGGTTGGTAGATTACAAAGAATTAGAAACAAATATCTTGTCGTCTATACGAGAAGGTAGATCACTGACAGGAAGAGGTGACACCGTTTATAAAAAAGCTGCTGGAGGCAAGCTTGGAAGGTGAAATAGAAAATCACTTATCAAATGAAGATATTGAAGAATTTGGCAATATGTGCAAGGACACAGTATATAACTATCTTAAAAAAGTAAACTATAGATATAAAAAAAACTTTTCTTTATCAAGAAAGGGATAAAGTGAAACGCGAAGAGTTCATGAAAAAGATAGAAGAAATAAACGGAGAAAACTTGATATTCATAAGGGATAGAGGACAATAAATTTTATGCATACGGATGGGCTAAAAAAGGCAAAAGGTTATTTGCAGATAAACCAGGATACAAAAGAAGGAGAGTGAGCATAATTGGAGCACTGAATGAAGGAAAAACCATGGATGGGTATTGTAACAGCGAAATATTTGAAGCATACATCGAAAATAGGCTTGTCCCAATATAAAAACCTGATCATTCTCGACAATGCGAGCTTTCATAAATCTGAAAGAACGAAAAAATTAATAGAAAGTGTTGAATGTAAAGTTTTATTTTTGCCACCATACTCGCCGGATTTAAATCCAATTGAGAAATTTTGGTTTGCTATAACGTAAGAAAGTCACTGCCAAATTTTTGGCCTGATCTGCCATTGATTTTGTTTTTTAGCACTCGGGGAAACCTTACTTTGGTTAGCTATAGTTCTTGATAGTCTACTAATCCAACATATTTGTTTGCCATTTTTTCACTCATGTGTAAAACCTCCGTTTTATATTAATTCTAATATTTTACTTTTCGGTTTGACACAGTTTATTTTACCATAGGCGTCAAGTTAAGAGAATACGCCCAATATAGCAACCATTTAAGGTTTATTTATTATATTTATTTTTTAAGAAATCTTGATCTAAAATAAGATAATTTTTTTTAAAGAGTCTATAAATTACTAATTTTATTGTTTAATGTCTAAAATAATTTTTACCGCTTCCCTTCTTGTATCTTGTAAAAAGCATCTAATGTTTTAAGCTTAAGCATTAGGTGGAGGAGGGAAGAACTCTGTTTCTCCTCTTAGATATAAAATCTGTAAGAAAGATAAGAGTTCCCTCCTCAAAAGTATAGGCTGGACGGTATCGTAGAAAGACCTAAATGGCTCTAATTCTGTATCCACAAGGTTAGCCTTACTTTTCGTTTTAAATGGTAACGTATGGGGTTATATATGATCAACAACTTTCTTGGAATTGATGTATCAAAAGATCGCTTTGATGTTTTTCTTTCATTCATAAGTAAAAAAGAAAAGCGTGAAACTAGGAAAAGGAGCTTTAAGAACGATGATCTTGGGTTTCAAGGTCTGCTGAGTTTTCTACAAAAGCATAATGTGGAAGAAGTAAAGGCATGCATGTGGTTGTTATAGCGAAGCTTTGGCTGAATTTCTGCACAATGCTGGACATTTTGTTAGTGTTGTAAATCCTTATTGTATTAAATCTTATACAAGGAGTAAGCTCGTAAGACAAAAGAATGATCAGACTGATGCAGAAATTATTGCTGATTATTGCCAAAGACAGGAACCAACTCGTTGGACACCACCTTCTTCTGAAATGAAAAAATTAAAACATCTTTATCGTTGCTCAGTTGCGTTAAAAGAATTAGTAAATAACCACCTAGAAAAAAAAGAGAGACTGCCTAAAGAAGTTGCAAATGCTTGGGAGGATCTTGCAACGAATATAGTTAAAAAAATAGAAATAATAAAAAACTCCATACGCAAACTATTAAAGCAGCACAAAGAATTGTTGGAAAATTTTCAGCTTCTATTGACTATTCCAGGAATAGGAGAGGAATCAGCAATAGCTATTTTAGCTGAAATCCCTGACATAAAAGCTTTTAGAGATGCCAGGCAATTGGCAGCATATACAGGAGTTATACCGAAAAATATAACATCAGGTTCATCTGTACATTCTAAACCAAGATTAAGTAAATCAGGTTCACAAACATTACGTAAGGCCCTTTTCTTTCCTGCCATAGTAGCCAAGAATCACAATCCTATCATTGTGAGTTTTTGCCAAAGACTAAAGAAGAAGGGTAAGCATAATATGGCAATTGTGGGAGCGTAAGCTACTCCATATCATTTTCGGTATCCTGACATCCAAAAGTGCTTTTGATCCAAATCATATCAAGAATTACAGAACTAGGATGTTGACTGTAGTTTAAAATCAAAAAATGCTTCCAATCCATTCAACATATTCACTAACTGTAATCTGTGTACTGTTACACAATCAGAAGTATTTTTTGATTTTATGATACAGCTTGAGTAATTTTTTTGTTGACTAGCAAGACGGTATCTTTCTTATGCCACTTTTCCTTAACTTGACGCCTATGCTGGCCGTAACTGTGTGTACTTAAATAATAGTTACCTTTCTCAAGCCTTCAACTCCTCAAATATTTCACTTGCTCTATTTAAAACAGAGTCAGGAAAACCGGCAAGTTATGCCACATGTATTCCATATGACTCATCTGCAATACCCTCAATTACTTCATGTAGAAAGATTACCTCTCCATTCCATTCTTTTATTTTCACACAAAAACATTTCACATTTTCTAAGTATTCACCTACTTTAGTCAATTCATGATAATGAGTTGCAAAAATGGCGCGGCACTTATTTATATTGTGAATATGCTCAATTACCGCCTGAGCAATAGATAAGCCATCATATACTCCTGTGCCCCTACCAATTTCATCAAGTATCACCAAGGAACGATCTGTTGCCTGATTGACTATCGTTGCTGTTTCAATCATCTCTACCATGAAGGTAGAATAACCAGCTGTTATATTATCTGTTGCACCAACTCTACTGAATATCTTGTCAATTACTCCAATGTGTGCACTATCTGCTGGCACAAATGATCCCATATGAGCTAAAATTGTGATAAGAGCGTTTTGCCTTAGGAAAGTGCTTTTTCCTGCCATGTTAGGACCAGTAATTAGATGTATACCAGCCAAACTTATGCTGTTTGCAATAAACTTATTGTTTACTTCAACCACTGGATGCCTTCCGCTACAGATATTAAATTCCTTACTATCGTCAATAATGGGTTTTACGTAATTGTTTTGTACCGCAAGCTCTGCAAACGCGGTTCTAATATCAAGTTTTGCCAAAGCATTTGCAGAAAGAGCAATTTTTTCAGATTCTTTAGCAATTTGACTACACAGTTCACTAAAAATTTTCATTTCTAAGCCGATTGCAGCATCACGTGCCGTAAGAATTTTATTTTCTAATTCTTTCAATTCATTAGTAGTATAGCGAACACTGTTTACTAAGCTTTGCCTATGAATAAATACATCTGAAGTTATTTTGTGATTTGCTGACACTTCAACATAATAACCGAGTATATTGTTGTGTAATATTTTTAGTGCAGCAATGCCAGTTAGGTCGCGATAAGATTCACGGAGTTTAGTAATCAGTTTGCTACTATTGTTCAGCACATAGGATAGCTCAGATAGTTCTTGATTATATCTTGGATTGATAAATCCTCCTTCTTTTACGGAACTGAGGTTATTATCAAGTACAGCACTCTCTAGAAGCTCGAATAGGTTTTTATGATTTCCAAGACTTTTATGTATTGTGCTGAATTCACTCTTGTCACTACTTATCACTTGAGTAGTAGACACTGACTCCTTTTCTCTAGTCAAGCACTGAAATGACATCTGAGAGTTAGCTGCCGGTTTTTCACTTAAGTGATAACTATGTAAGGTAGACAAAAGCTCAGATAACTCTAACGTTTTTCCAAGGCCAATTTTTAATAAATTAATGTCCTTTGGTGAACCACGCCCTAGCATCAAGCGCGATAATGATCTCTCAATATCTGGAATATTAGATAATATTTCCCGTATCTTTTTGCATGACTCATGGTGATTTACAAAAAATTCAACGGTGCTGAGCCTTAAATTAATTGCCTTAGAACAAGCAAGTGGTGAAGCAAGCATTTGTTTGAGCAGGCGTCCACCAGAGGCTGTAACTGTATGATCGATAACTGAAATTAATGAACCTTTTTTTTCACCAAATTGAGTTGAAAATAACTCAAGATTTCTCCTTGCTGAAGCATCAATAAGCATGAAATTTTGTTGTTTATAGGGCTTTGGCAACTCAAGTCTTGGAATGGAGCCCCTTTGCGTTACTCTAACATATTCAAGCAGCGCACCGCATGCCATAATCTCTATTTTACTGAATTTTCCTATAACTCCAAGCTCTCTGATTTTATAAAATTCGCACAGCGTTCTATGGGATTTATTATACTCAAAAAAACTCTGTGCATGTTGCGTAATCGATATCTTATAATTTTTCAAAATTGATCTAATTCTTTCATCTTCAGTGAGCTTTTCAGAGATCAATAATTCCCTTGGTGATATACGCAGTAAATCACTATCTAGAGCTTTCAAATTCGTTGTAGTGTGAAAAAATTTTCCCGTTGATAATTCGAGCCAGCCAATAGCATACTCTCCATTTTGTTCAACTATGGATGCGAGATAATTATTGCTTTTATCCTCCAGTAGTGAATCTTCCATAATTGTACCTGGAGTTACAATTCGCACTACATCACGTTTTACTATAGATTTATAGCCCCTCCTTTTTGCTTCATCGGCAGTTTCTAATTGATCACAAATTGCTACTTTAAATCCTAAATCTATTAGCTTATGCAGGTAAGATTCGCTACTGTGTGCTGGCACTCCACACATTGGTATGTCCTGTCCACACGCATTACCTCTTTTAGTAAGCACTATATTCAGCAACTTCGCAGCTTTAATGGCATCATCGAAAAATAATTCATAGAAATCTCCCAGTCTATAAAACAATAGATGATCCTTGTATTGAGCTTTCAAGTTCAAATACTGCTCCATCACAGGAGTGTTTTGTTCTCTTATTAAGTTCATAATACTTTTAAATATGTTAGCAATAAACTAGCTTTCTCTGGCATTGGTTATTTTATTATGGATCAATAATTTTTTTTAGCTATAGTACAAAAGCAAATAGTTTAAGGTAGGATTATGGCACATGAACGATTGTCAGAAATATTAAGTACAATAAGTGATTTAAATGAGAATAATATAATAGAAAGAGTAAAAGAGAAGTTGGAAAAAGAAGATCCAGGCACGTATGAAGAGTGGCAAGATAATGGATTTGACATAAATTATACATTCGATGATCAGAATACGTTTTTACATATAGCTGCTAGAGATAATCTTGTAAAGATGGCAGAGCTTTTAATAAAAAAAGGGGCTAATGTTAATACAGCAGACCAAGAAGGGTGTACTCCTTTGCATTGTGCTGCTCTCAATGGACATAAAGAGATAGTAGAACTTCTGTTAGACAAAGGGGCTAATATTAATGTAGTGGGTCAAGGTGGAAGTACTGTATTACATCATGCTGTTTCTGCTAAAAATTGCCAAGTGGAAATAGTAAAAACCCTCATAGAAAAGGGAGGTGATGTTAATGTAGCAGATGAAGGTGGGTATACTCCTTTGCATTGTGCTGCTTTCAATGGACATAAAGAGATAGTAGAGTTCCTGTTAGAAAAAGGGGCTAATGTTAATGCAGTGGGTCAGGATAGAAGTACTGTATTACATCATGCTGTTTCTGCTGAAAATTGCCAAGTGGAAATAGTAAAAACCCTCATAGAAAAGGGAGTTAATGTTGATGTAGCGGATAGGTACGGGCGTACTCCATTATGCTGGGCTACTAGAAATGGCCATTTAAAAGTAGTAAAAATTCTATTTGAAAAAGGAGCAGATCCTTTATTGAAACATAAAAGTTTTGGCACATTAAAGCTCTTTATTAAATTAATAAAAAATGGATTTGAGCATCCTAAGAAAGCAGAAGAAATACAGCAACAAGAAGATGATGAATATGAATTGGTTAAATACTCATTGCTACTTCGCAATGACTGTTCTTTAACTGATGTTGTTGAAAGAAGTGCATTTGGTAAGTTGATATCTACGTGGCTTGCTGATATGTCCAACTTAACAGAAAGTCAGAAGGAGTTGAATAAAAAATTTTTAAGCATTTTTAAAGATTTTCCACATGTTACTTATAAGGATTATAAGAATGATGTTGAAAAAATTAAAAAATTTTTACTAGATCATAAAAGTAATCAAGATCTAAAAACCATCCTCAACCTTAAAAGAGGAGAATCTAAACTGACAATACTGCATGTGCTATCAACTATGGAATGTGGCAATGCAGAAGAATTCATGAATTTACTTTTAGAGGCAGAGACTGATCCTAATGAAAAAGACGCTACAGGAAGAACGCCTTTGCATTATGCGGCGCGTCCTGGTAGTTGTAGTAAAATTGTGGGTTTGCTTCGAGAGAAAGGAGCTAATCGTGATATACAGGATAATAAAGGGAAAACCCCAATGGAAATCGCAATTAATAATCCCAATTATTACACTAAAAAGTACCTTTTAACTGATAAGGAAAAGAGTTTACTTAAAAAATCACGCTCTGCTTTTGGAAACCCTACCAAGCAACAAGAGCTTTTGAGTGAATACAAGAATACTCAAGATTTTGAAAGGATTTGCCACTTTTTTGGTTGGGAAGAAGGACCACAAATTGGCGCCAAGGATGTTCTTTATGGAATTTTTCGTAAAAAAACACAAGTTGACCATAATGGAAAAAAGCGTTCGTGCAAGAGTATAAATCTATGGGATAAGTCCTCTATAGATAAACAAAATCTACATGAATATTTTGGTGAATTAGATGAAGTTCAAGACATAAATCAGTTAGAACAGGTTGTAACCGAAGCTATAGAATTTGGGGTAAGGTTAAATTTTTCTTGCGATGGAAATATATATATGAATACTTATGAAAGTAGGTATAATTTTACAGATTATGTAATAAAAAAAATTAGTGAATTAAAGATTTTTCAAGTTGAAAGGGACATAGAAGTTGCTAGTCGCATAGTATGTCATTTGGTATCAAAAGGGGCAGTACTTGAAACTCTGAGTAGTATAATTGTAATTGATAAACTAGAGAAGTTTGAAGGACACAAAGCTAATCTGAAAGAAGCACGTAAAAGATATGTACGTTATTCTCTAAGGTTTTTGGAAGCTGCAAAAAGCGCAACTACTGGTACGGTAAAAGAGGCAAAAATGGACAACTTCACTTTCTACTTGAAATGCTCAAAGAATAGTACAGTCAAGGTTGCGAAAGTCATAAATGGAATAGGTGAAAGCACAGAATTGCGAAGAGACGTGATAGCGATCGGTGAAAGCGAGATAGAAATTTTAACGAAAAATGGAGTAAGAAATTATACTAACCTTAAGGGTAATATAGTACTAACTTTACATACTGATTTGGGAAAAGTAGATGTTAGATTGTATCCTGATGTGCAAGATAAAAATAAAATTATAGTAGAAGTAAGTAATAAAGAGGAAACATTGGAAAAGTTCAAAAATTATAAAGAAGAGTTAGGTGAGAATTGCTTGCTTGGCGATTATTCTGTCTACGATGCTATTGAGCAGGGGTATTTTGAGTATGAAGAATTGAAATCTTCTGAAGTAATTAGCTTACATGAGGAAGTTTTAGAAAAAGATTCCAAATATAGTGTGAGTTCTTCATTAGGAAATATATCTTTATCTCCTATTGTACAACAGGGCATAGAGAAAGTTCGTTCGCAAGGTTAGTGTTGCTCAGCTTAAGTTTAAATTGCCAAAGAGTGCAAATTTTATGATATTAAACGAACTAGCTGTATGGTCCCAGAGTGTAATGGTGAGGACTTAGTATAAATAAATCAGGAGCATTGAGAGCATATAAATTCAAAAGGAGTAAGACCTTTAAGAGTTTTGAGCCTTTTAGCGTAATTATAACAAAGGCATAAAGATGCTCTTTGAGTTGCTCGGTAGTTTAACTGTAGCATTCTTTAAGGTTTTATTCATACGTTCAACTTGTCCAAGACTTTTGTCAAACGGTGTTCAATATCATGTTCTTCACAAACTCTATCAAATATATGTTGAAAAGCATATTTATGACGCTTCTGATTAGTAAATTGTATACCGTTGTCTGTCAAAACGGTACGGATTTTATATGGTAAAATTCTAATCAAGTTACGAAAAACTTAGCAGCTATAGGCTTTATAGCGCTTTCGTGAAGCTCAACATAAGCAAATTTGGACGGTTCTGTCTATAGCAACAAACAAATGCCTTCCTCAGTTCTGATATCAATATGAAAGTAGCCGATAGGATATTGTTTGAACTTCTTTTTAGGCTGGATGTCTCCATCAATGTTTGGTAGTCTACTAATCTCATGCCTTTGTAAACAACGATAGACTTCTTTCAAAATTGTCACAGGGAGTGTAAAATCGAATATTTGAAAGTGTGAAATATAAGCGTCAGACAAACAAAATCTGTCAAATCAAGAAGAAACACCAAAATTTAAGTTTAGCAATTTTCGGGTATAGTTGTGCAGGGTAAGGTCAGTAGCAGAGTATGAACGTGCAAAAATTATGGAACGTAATCGCAGGGGAAAACTTCATGCAGCTAAAACTGGCCGTATAAGTGTAATGAGTAATGCACCTTATGGTTATCGCTACATAGCAAAACATGTAGGTGAAGGAAGTGCTCAGTTTGAGGTTGATGAAGAAGAGGTAAATGTAGTGCGTAAAATATTTAGTTGGGTTGGTCAAGAAAGAGCAAATATAGGAGAGGTTGTACATAAACTGAATAAGATACCGATAGTAACACGAACAGGGAAAAGCTATTGGAAAAGGAAGCACTATTTGGAACATGTTAAGAAATCCTGCTTATATAGGACAAGCAGCTTATGGTAAAACTAAGACATGCTCAAAACCACAAGTAAGGAAATCAAAAAAAGGAACTTGTGGCAAGCTTAAAAGTGGTCGCTTTAATAGTGATAAAGAGAACTGGACTTATTATTCCAGTGCCAAAAATAATCAATGAGAATTTATTTGATTCAGTGCAAGCACAACTAGCTGAAAATAGACAAAGAGCAAGAGTACGGCAAAGAAGAGAAACGTATTTATTACAAGGTTTAATGGTATGTCAACATAATCAAACACGTGAAAAGCAAGAAAGTAAATTAAGATTAAGTATCAAAAAATTTATCGATAGCTATGCCAAAGGGTTTATAAGCCAAGAAGAATTTGAGCCAAGAATTACAACAATGAAACAGCATTTAAAAGAAATTGAGGAGGAAAAAGAAAAAGTACTTGATCAAAAGAAATTACAACAAGAATTGAGCCTTGTTACAGATAGCTTAAAAAACTTTTCCTCAAGTGTTGAATCAAAACTTGATCTGGTAGATTGGCAGACTAAGCAAAATATTATTAGAATGTTAATTCATCAAATTGAAATCAATCACAACCACTTATACATAGTATTTCGCATAAAAAGTCTTGCAAATCTTGATCAAAATAGGCATAATAAAATTATGCAATGTTGTACTAGTCGTACAGACACTGGGATCCAGAGGACTGACCAGGCAATAAGAACTGTTCACGCGCTGGAATGACACCAAAAAGGTCTTACATTCTTGTTAGCGCAATAATACTGCTTGGGTAATACAAAATAGATACAATTTAACTCAAACTCACTTTTAAATTTTTCGCTGCCAATATTAATGATTCATTAAAGAAGCTATCAATATCGCCAACACTACCTATGCTTTTTGTACTGATAATTCTTTTAACTAGATTAGATAAAACTTTGTTAGGCCCAATTTCAACAAATTTATCAGTGCCACGGCTTGTCATATATAAAACCATCTCTCTCCACCTGACTCTGCTTACGACTTGCTTAGCGAGTAAAGCTCTTATGATTTCTGGATCATTTTCCTCTTTAGCTGTAACATTTGATACAAAAGGAATCGAAGGGCGAGTTATGTTGACGCTCTCTAAAAATTCTAGAAGTTTTTCATCAGCGGGTTTCATAAGAGATGAGTGAAAAGGTCCACTAACTTGTAATTTAATCATTTTCTTCACACTCGAGCTTTTAAACAAATCAGGTAACATTTCAAGGGCTTCTGCAGTACCACTTACCACTACCTGCCCACCACCATTATCGTTTGCAATCTCACCTTCAATTTTAGCTGATTTCAATATATCTTCTACTTCGCTTATTTCTGCTCCAAGTAGCGCAACCATTCCACCTTTACATTTTAGTGAAGCTTCATGCATTGCTTCGCTACGAACTTTTAACAATTTAACTGCAGACTCAAGCGTCAACGCCCCTGCAGCACATAGCGCTGTATACTCGCCAACTGAATGCCCACAAACATATTTAACATTGCAATCAGAAAAAAAGGGCCTACCAAGCACATGCTCCATAACACGTAGTGTCGCAATTGACACTGCCATGATAGCTGGTTGAGCATTTTCTGTAATGGTTAATTCTTCAATAAGACCGTTGAAGATCAAATGAGACAGCTTTCTACCTAATGTGTTATCTACTTCATCAAATACTTGTCTTGCAACTGAAAACTCATCATATAAGCTCTTTCCCATTCCTACAAATTGAGAGCCCTGACCAGGAAAAGCAAAAATCATAATAAATTCTTCATTCTTCACTAATAATACTACTTTATTTATTTTTTGTCAATATTTCACAATAATGATTGACTAAATCAATCCTATTCACTAGAATGTGACTTGATAAAAAGTTGTAAGCAGCAATGGCAGAAATCAGTTATCACAAAGTTATTATAGTCATGACAGACGGTCAAGAGTTTGAAACTTATTCCACTTATGGAAAGGAAGGTCAAAGAATAAAACTTGATAGAGATCCTCTTACTCACCCTGCATGGACTGGAAGCTTGACAAGCGGATCAGGAGACAAGGATAGTAAAATAGCTAAGTTTAATGATAAATATGGGAGTCTTTTCTAGTTTTCTCCTTCTTTATTAAACATGTATAAATATAAAAATGTAGGCTATATTGCTTCTGCATCACCAAAGTCCCAGGAAGTATCTCAGTTATTACAGAAGTTCAATTTTATCAATATAACAGAGAAAAGTAAGTTCGAAATTGATCTACTTATAGTCATTGGAGGCGACGGTTTTATGCTACGCACTCTGCACAACTACGTCATAGGAAATAAAGATGTACATGTGTATGGAATAAATACCGGCAACGTCGGGTTTTTAATGAATAAATGCTTTAAAGATCTAATTGATCATATAGAACATGCAGTCCCTACTCAGCTAACTTTACTAAAAATGGAAGCCACAGACATAAGTGGCAAAAAACACCATTACATAGCAGTAAATGAAGTGTATGTCTTCAGAAAAGCAAATCAAATAGTGGAGATGAATATTACCATTAATGATAAGCTAAAAGTAGAAAAATTCAGAGGAGATGGAATAATATTGTCTACTCCCACAGGCAGCACCGCATATAACTTCTCTGCCGGCGGGCCAATTCTGCCACTTAATTCAAATTTATTTGCACTGACTTCCATCAATAGTTATTACCCAAGGCATTGGAATGGAGCGCTCATATCAAATGACACGATAGTACAAATTGACATTAATAATATAAAAAATCGTCCAGCACTTGTAGTATCAGATTATAAAGAATTCCATGATATATCGCAGGTAAAAATACAAAAAGAACAGGAAAACACAATAACTTTGCTCTTTGACAAAGATTGCCCTCTGAATGAAAGGATCTTCGATCAGCAGTTCTTACACTAATATTTATCCTTAAATTAGTATTTACTATATCTTAGTAAGTGCAGAGTAATTAACATAACATTGTAATTAATTTTGGAGCGAATATGCCTGGAACAGTAGATGAACATCAAGCTAAGTCAATTTCTTGTACACCGGAAAGTGAAAATGATAGGATAAAACAAGCACCACCAAAACCAGCACGTAGAAAGATAAGCTCAACAGCTGGAAATAATGGACTATTAATACTTGATTTTAATCAAACAATTGTCGATGGATTCATGTGCAATTCCTTTGCATCAAAGGGATATAGTGATTATAATTCTGGCAAAGAAAATCCAGTAACTAAAGAAAAAATAGAAGAATTTTTACAAGACTCAGAAATCAAAAATAAAGAAAAGTTAAAGTCTGTATTAGAATCTGCACTTTCAAACGGAGTAGAGATTGCTATTGTATCACATAAATATCCCAAAGCAGTAGAATATATAGTGAAAAATCATTTAGATTTAGAAGAGCAGGCACAAGCTATCAAAGTATTTGAAGGAATAATTAAGGATCAAACCTCACAAGAAAAGCAGTACCAACGCTTAGAAGAGCAGTGCCAACGCTTAAAAGCACTTGAAGAAACAACTAAGGATCAAACCTCACAAACTGGAAATTCAGCAGCAATAACTGACCAAATGATTAAGCGTAAAGATCCACAAAGCGGAAAACATCTATGTTTTTTATATCTTTTAAAAGCATATAAGAAAGATAAAGATATGTTACCGCAGAAAGTAATGTTAGTTGATGGTAATATGCAGAGCACTAATCCTGCTGATAACTTTCGTAAAAACATAGAGGAATTATTAGAAAAAGATAAAGATATGAAGAGTTTCTTAGAAAATATAGATCAAGAAATAGCGAAGGTTGATATCAGTAAAGGAGAATTAGAAAATATCACATTTAAAGGAATCAACGTGTTTAATGAAGCGAAAGATTATTATTTAAACGAAGCAGAAAAATGGATTACATCGAAAAACCCTCATCATGCAGAGTTGACTTCAAATGGGACAGTTCGAGGTGAATCAGAATATGCAGTTGTAGATTTGAGTAACAAAACTTCCAAAAAGAGTCCGAATAATGAAATAGATAATCCAACTCTAAGCAGATTATCTTCTGAAAAGACGATATATAGCGAACATTTGTATAATGAACCAGAAGATTTAAAAGAATCATCAAGCAAAAGCTCTGATAATCAAGATACACCCCCAACTCCTCCACCTTCATATAAGACAGATGGCTCTGAAAAGTCTTTGTCTACAAATAGCGAATTTAAACTGCAAAAAAACAGATCCTGGCCAAGAGCAAAATATGCCATGCAGCAGAAGGGTTTTGTAATTTTTAGTGCAACTGCTATTGTACTTGGCACATCTGCAGCTTTAGTGCATTTACAAGATAAAGCAAAATTTATTGCGTTCTTTGCAAACAGTCCGCTCTATACTATTATACCAGTTATTGCAATTGCTTCATTGCTCGCAATTAGTCCAATGTTTCTTGGAATAAAACAGTTTGTAAATACCAAAGAATATCAAGCTCAAGGAAAAAATGCAGATGAAGTTTTAGATAACGTATTGAAGTGTCAACGAAAAGATAAAGCTATAAAGTCTGTAAGACTGAAATACAGCAATGGCACTCATTCAAATTTTGTACTTAATGCTTGGGAATCTAAGAATGACTTCATCAACATTGACGAAAAAGTAATTAGTAAAACTAATAAAATAGAGTCCTTAATTAATAATAGGCCTATATTTACTACATTATTAACTGGCGTAGTTGCTGCAAATGTAGCACTTCCTTTAGGGCTACTTGCAACAAATGGTGTTAATGGTGTACAAAAATTTTACCAGAACCCTTTGACTAATGACATAGGACTATCATTACTTATAGGCTCAGGTGTACTTGCATTATTAATTTTGTGTCTTGGTGTACATTACTATAGAAAAACAAATTGTACTAATCTTATATATTCTCAGGAAAAGATTGGCGCTGAAGGTGTTAATGAGAAATTCACTCAGGAAATAAAACAAGAAAGAACAAAAGTTCTTGAAGAAAATCATAGTAAAGATGCTAAACGCAGCAGTTTAACGCTTGAGCAAGTTATAGTTCAATCTCACAATTATCCAGATGTTATTTACGGTTGGTAGATGAATTTCAATGCCCCTTATTGGCACTTGCCAGAACCTTGCTATTTGAGTATCTTAAAATGAAGGGATTTGTTTTATGATATGAAAAAAGCTTTAGTATTTATACCTTTGGTAGCAATTGTATTGATAGTCGTTAATTTTTTATATAAAAATAGCGGAATTGATGATTCGCAAGTGGTGAACGTTTATTCATCACGTAAAGAAGAATTGGTACATAGTTTATTTGATGAATTTACAAAAAATACGGGTATCAAGGTACGTTATATCATCGACGACTATTCTCAGTTACTTTCACGCATGGAAAATGGTGGTGAAGCTGATTTATTTTTAACCGCAGATGTGGTGAATTTGATTTTAGCAAAAAAAAGAGGGCTTTTGTCTCAAGTGGATTCAGAGGTTCTAAAAAATGCCATATCTGCAAAATTTAGAGATAGTGAAGATTATTGGTTTGGCCTTACAAAAAGAGCCAGAATATTGGTTTACAATAAAGAATCAGTAGATCCTAAAGAATTAAGTACCTACGAAGATTTAGCAAATGAAAAATGGAAAGGGAAAATATTAGTGCGTTCTTCCACAAGTCCATATAACCGATCATTGATTGCTTTTATGATTGCAAAAAATGGATTTGAAAATACCAAGGAATGGGTTAGTGGAATTGTGAACAACATGGCAAGAAAGCCAAGTGGTGGTGATACAGATCAAATCTATGCTGTAGCCGCTGGTGAAGGGGATGTTGCAATAGTAAACAGCTACTACTTTGCAAGAATTCTTTCGTCAAAAAATAAGAAAAGTGTTACAGATAAACTAGGAGCTTTCTTTCCTAATGATGGTGTAATGGTGAATCTTAGTGGCGCAGCAGTAACAAAAAACGCAAAAAACAGAGAAAATGCTATAGCTTTATTGGAGTTTTTTGTAAGTAAACAGGCTCAAGAATTATATGCTGAAAAAAATCAAGAATATCCCATTGTTGAAAGTATTGAAACTTCTGATGTATTAAAATCTTGGGGAAGTTATCCACAAAGTGATCTACCTATAAGTGAGCTTGAGAAGCACCTCTTTGAGGCTATTATGATAGCAGACGAGTGTAAGTGGAAATAATAGTCTTTCTTCTATTCTATTTTATAACTGTAGAGTTGAAAAATAATAATTAAGAAAGTAGAATAAGCTCAAAAAGGGAGCTATGAACAAAAAAAGGAATTTGCTGAACATCTCAGATCTCACGGTTAGTGATGTAGAAAATATAACTAAGTTAGCCAACCAATATTTTGAAACAGAAACTAGCCATATTCTAAAAAACAAGATAGTAATAAACTTATTTTTTGAAGATTCAACACGCACACTTGCATCTTTTGAAATAGCGGCAAAAAGCCTTGGAGCAAATGTTGTAACTTTGCCAATAAAATCTTCTTCTGTTAACAAAGGAGAAGATCTAAAAGATATGATAAAAACATTAAATGCAATGAATCCTGACTATATGATAATCAGGCATAAAAGTAGTGGTATCATTAATACACTGGTAAAGCATGCTAACTGCTCGCTAATTAACGCGGGTGATGGAAGCAGTGAACATCCAACTCAAGCTCTTGCAGATTATCTTGTAATTATCAATTATAAAAAGCAAATAAAAAACCTCAAAATTGTGATATGTGGAGATATTTTGCACAGTAGAGTTGCAAGATCAAATATAAGATTGCTAAAAATGTTTGGAGCAAAAATAAGCTTGGTTGCACCACCAACTTTGATTTGTAAGCATTTTCCTGAAGTAGATTCAACTCATTACTCATTAACTGAAGGTATAAAGGATGCTGATGTAATTATGCTTTTGAGATTGCAAAAAGAGCGCATGAATAATAGTTCTTCGGAAAAAGAATATTTTTATTTGTATGGACTTGATGCACAAAAACTATCGCACGCAAAACCCGATGCAATTGTTATGCACCCAGGACCAATAAATAGAGGTATCGAAATTAGCAATGATATAGCAGATTGTGTTATTTTACAGCAAGTAAAGTTTGGATTAGCAACGCGTAAGGCAGTACTGCACTATTTAATTAATGTTTAACTTTAATTAATTTTAAGGAATTTTAGACATAATGATCCTCCTATAAAAAACGATTTAGAAAAATATAACACACCTCATGACAGAAATTAAGTATGCACTGAAGTAGACTGTGCTATATTTTCTTATTGAGAAATTAATTGAAAAGTCTGCAGACTTGAATAAGGTGAATTTCGAGCTCTAAAATACCCTCATTTTCACTGAGAATAATCAAATTACAAAATGTGTCAAGTAATTTTTTGCATTTATTTGCAAAAAATTACTATAAACACAAAGCCAGCGTGTGACATACAGTTATTGTCTGCCATACGTTAATTTCTACTAATAGATAGCAATAGATAATCTAGAAAACCCCACAATCAGCTTTACAGTGATCATCAGCTGAGAATTGCATATACTCTGCGTAGCAGGAATGATTTTCTTCTAAACAGTACTCAGGGTTATAATAAACATCTACTAGACTACCTACTGGGCAAGTACTAGGTAATTCACCTTCGTTTTCGTCTTCTTCCATCTCAGTAAAAAAACTAAATCTTTCATCACCGTCACATGCTTTGGCATTATAAACTACGAACTGCTTATTTCCACTTTCCTCACATGAAATCAGTTTAGCACACTTTGTAAGCATAAATTACTCCTAAAATACAAATTATGCTGTTTTATACATGAGAATTATGAAAAAAGTTATACCTATAGTGCATACCAAAGGAAGCATTCTTATTTGAGCTGTATTTATGTACTAAAAATTTTCCTATTCTTCGCAGATATCCTTTTTGTATAGTATAACTAAGGCACTTTTTACTGTAGATTAATCATTTGATTATAGTATCATTTTAATTAAGCCTATATTTGCAATGTTTATGAAATATAAAGTATTCTTCATACTATTAATCGTTATATCTAACCTGCTTGCTGCAGAGCAGCCTGAAGAAAATAAAAATGAAAGCAGCATAAATCAAGAAGACAAATCGAAAAGCAATACTGATGCTGAAAGCGCTGATAAAGAGGATAAAATTCCTTCGCTTATGAGCGAACTAAAGGAAAGCACAGACCAAGACTCAATAAATGTAGTCGAAGTACCTTCTATAAGCAAGCTAAAAGAAAGCACAATCCAAAACGTAGTCAATGAAGAAGTACCTTCAAGTAATGAAAATATACAAACAAACCTACAATCTGACCAGGAGACTAATATAAAAGATACTGAGCTTTCAACAGGTCAATTATTAGAGGAAGAACAGCCTGAAGAGAAAAGAGTAACTAAGGACAGCAGCAAAGAAAGTCAGACAATACCTGTCAATAAAGAAGATGAAGAAAGCGAAAAATGGACAAAGCTAAACAAAGAAATAACAAAAAAATGGGATCATAAAAGTAAGTCAATATATAAACGACAATACGATAGCCTTAATGAACATCTTCCTACAACTATATTTACTGATGATTACAGTAAGCAATTTTTTTATTGCATTAAGAAGGGTAACTTAACTTGTTTAAGAGGAGTAATAAATAAGTTAGAAAAAATTGGGTTAACAATTCAAGAAATACTAAGATTTAAAAATAAACTGGGTGATACTCCTCTAATTTATGCAGTGAAGCAAGGTCAAATAGACACAGTTCGTTTTCTCTTATTACAAGGTGCTGACCCTAGAGCGGTTAATAATAGTTTTAAGTCCCCTATCGACATAGCAATCGAGAAAAAGCAGATCGATATAATAAACGCAATTGCCGAAATGATGCCATATCTTTTGGAGGATAAAGAAATAAACAATGAAGAAAACTCAGATATGTATAACTTTGCTATAAAAACAAAAGAAAATACCTGCAATGCAAAAGATAATTAGACTTTTGATATTAATTTTAGCTGGTCATTTATGCTATGGAAATGAAATAGATGATGAAAAAAATCCAATCAATGATTTTTTAAGCGCTCTGCACGATATAAAATACGTATCTTACAATACAAAAGATTTTGCTAAGTTTTTAGTAAAGTGCAGCAAAGCAGGGGTTCCACAAGATTTTAAGAAAGGTTTTGGCCCTAATTTAAATGGGGCTAATTTTAGTCAATTATATTTAAATAAATCTATTTTTGACGGAGTGAGTTTGATTGGTGCCGATTTTTCTAACACCGATTTATCAGATGTGTCTTTTATCGATGTTGATTTACGTGGTGCTAATTTTTCCAATGCTAATTTACATGGCGTTAAAATAAAAGGCACAAATTTGAGTTTTTCAAAATTTGCTTCTGCAAATTTAACAGATATCATATTCGATCAGTCTAATATCAGTTATGCTGATTTTATTAGTTCTAACCTCAACAAAGTAAGTATGCGTAATATAATTGGTTTGCATACTAAATTTTTGAATGTAAAAATGAATTTCTCCGATTTATCAAACTCAAATGCTAGCTACATAAATTTTAGTGATAGTGAAATAAACGACACTGTTATGCAGAGGAATAATTTCGACAATGCAAGTTTCTTTGGAGTGGATGCACACAAGCTCAAGATACAATTTTCTTCACTAAAAAATGCTAACATATATGGTGCAGAAATAAAAAAATCGGATTTTACAGGTAGCAATCTTTCGAACGCCTATTTTAATTCTTCCATTATAGTGGATAGTAATTTCGAAAAAGCCAATTTAAGCAATTCACAAATTTCCTATGTGAAAGGGGATAATTCAAACTTCGTTAAATCTATACTAAATGGTTCCAAGATAAAACATGCATATGTTTCTGAAGCAGATCTTCAGGATGCTGATTTATCTAATATTGATTTTAGTTTTAGTGAATTGTATAAAGTTAATGCCTATGATGCTAACATTTGTCACGGAAAGTTTCATAATACTAAAGTTGTGAATTCTGACATGAATGGTTCGTTCTTTGACCATTCATTGTTTACCTCTGCAAAAATAGAAGATTCAGATCTTTCTACAACCTCAATGTACAAGACGAAAATTCAAGACTCTCAAATTTACAATAGTACGCTTTCCCACCATAATATTGATTTCAGTGAGATAGAAAATTCAATATTCTTCAAATTATTAGCTGATAACTCAAAGTGGTCTAATTTAAAAGTAACTAATTCAAACTTCATTGAAAGTGATTTTAGATCTTCTGTGTTTTATGATAATGCCTTTAGGAAAGCTAGTTTTTTTTTTAGCAATTTGAGTAATTCAACAATGAGTGATATGTCTTTTCACTCTTCAAGCATATATAAAAGTTCAATTGCTGATATTCATTTAACAGATTGCAAATTTGATAATTCAATTGTGATTGACAATCAGGGACAGACAAAAATTACAAGTCTAGAGAATGCTATAACTTCAATTGAGGATCTGCAAGAGAAAATATCACAGGGTGAAAGATTTGATGTAAATTATTCTTACTTTGAGTTCAAGGATATGAATTTAGAAAATGCTGATTTTTCTAATTCAATATTAAGTAGGACAAAGTTTGTAAACGTTAATTTGAATAAGGCAAATCTTGAAAAAGCCGATTTACGTTATACTGTCTTTGATAATTCCTCTCTTATTGGTACCAATTTATCAAATTCTAATTTAGAGGGCTCTAGCCTTTTAAACTTTGATTCAAAAAATACAAAGTCTTAAAAAACTCTATAATGTACTTGTTAAACTATGTAGAAACAAAAATGACCGTAAAAAATGAGGGCATACTACTGATTCTATCCTCCCCTTCTGGAGCTGGAAAAACTACTATATCAGAAAAATTACTTGAGCAATCAACTAATTTAGTTATGTCTGTTTCTATGACTACACGCAAGCCTCGCTCCGGCGAAATAAATGGAAAAGACTATTTTTTCGTTACCGAAGAAAAATTTCACGAGTTATGCAAAGCTGGCCAAATGCTTGAATACGCCAAAGTTTTTGAGAATTTTTATGGTATACCAAGAGATTTTATAGAGCAAAACTTAAGCAGTGGAATAAACGTTTTACTGAATATAGATTGGCAAGGAGCATTCTATTTGTTTAAAACCTTAAGAGAAAAAGTTGTAAGTGTTTTTATACTTCCCCCTTCAATGGAAGAGCTTAGGCTGCGCCTACAAAGGCGTAATAGTGATGATGCAAGTGAAATAGAGCGCAGATTAGCCGAAGCTCAAAAAGAGATAAGCAAACGTGGTAAATATGATTATGTAATAATCAATAATGATATTAATAAAAGTGTAGAAGAGATAAGCTCCATACTAAATAAAGAAAGACTTAAAAAACTAAAAGAAAAACCAAGTCTGGAAGACTGATAAAAACATCAATTTGGATATTTGCAGCTATAGTTTCTTATCCTATTTTAGCCAATAGCACGTTTCACAGTTTAGCTATATTTATTATTTTTTAAGATTAAATGGTTAAAATAGTAGCAACTGTTCAAGTGAGGTTCAACTATGACGGCAAATTTTCTCACAGAAATTAATTTTCTGCCTTTCCACCTATATTTCGATCACATCTAGCTCAATTTAAAAGTCCAATTCAATAGGTTGTTAGTTGAAGCGCTAACGCCAAATAGCTTTAATATTGAGGTTTTAATATGAGTATAGATCTAAGTGTATTAGTTACTAATGCAAACAAACTAGATAAATATATAAACAAAAATAAAAAACAAGATAAAAAAGACAAGCAATTGTATGATACTATAGAGAGAAAGGTAAAAAAAGCACAACATAAGCGTGAAAGACCGAGAAGTCGAGATAGAACGCTCAAGGAGTGCAAAAGATTATTTGAGGAAGGTGCTAGTCCTGAAGTATTAATAAAATTAAAAGAATCATTTAGAGAACAGGAAAAATATTATAAGTACTATACGAAATGCTTCCTTCCAGTGCTAGATAAAGTAATAAAACAATCAAAAAAAATATCAAATGAAACAAAAGAACAAGTAATTTCTGAAGTCACTAAAAGTCATTCTAATAAAAATCGCAAGGACAGTGAGTCAGAAAGTGGCTACGGTAGCGATTTTGAAGATGAAGTAAATGAAATAACGGACAATGATGCTCAATTACTAAAAGCAATCAAAAATGGAAATAACAGAAAATTTAGAAAATATCTAAAAAATTGCATAAATGTCAGTGGCATAAAAGATGAAAAAGGAAATAATATTTTACACCTTATTGTATCGCTCGAAAAGAAACAAAAATACAAATTTCTAAGCACCCTAAAAAAAACGATCCCCGAGGAAGATCTAGCACAACTTGTTGATAGTAAAAAACAGAACGCTCTTCAAGTTGCACTAATTAACAAGATAACCAAAGAAGAACATAAGTCTAATACAATTCGAAGTAGTGATAATACACTTAAGTTTCTTATGAAATTTCCAGAGCATGTGGCCAAGATAAGCTTGTCTACAGACACTTTAAAAAAATTATCTAAAAAGCAAAATGAATACCATCTTAAGTTTTTAAAGAAATTGGCTGAGCGAAAACCAGAAATAAAAACAAAAGTTGAAGAAGTTATAGCCCATGCCATAAATACTCCAGATAGCAATGATAATTATCAATTACATTTAGCAATTAAAAATAATGATAAAGAACTTTTTGAAGAGTTATTGCAAAAAGGAGCAGATATTAACCTTAAAGATATAGATGGTAATAATGCTTTACATCTAATAGTTACAGAATTAAAGCAAAAACGAAAGCTTGAATTTTTAAATATAACATTAAGTGTAAGTGAGGAGGAAGAAAAAGCACAACTTAAAGCGCAGTTTAAAGAAGCTATAAATGCTGAAAATATAGCAAAACAAACACCTCTTCATCAGTTACTTCAACATATAAGAAAAAAAAGTGAAAGCCACTCGCTTACAAATAAGGAGTTTAAAGGAACTACTAGATATAAAACCCTAGAACTATTTCTACAAAATGGCGCTGATATTACCGCACAAGATGAAGAGGGTAATAATATTCTGCACCACATTGCTTTACTAAAAGGAGAACAAAAAATTGCATGCTTAGATTTAGTGGCAAAAGGAGCAATATCTTCAGAAAAATTGCATAAGGCTATAAACGCTAAAAATGAAGATGATGAGTATCCAGCGCAAGTTGCTTTAATTAGACAAGCAAATAAAATACCTAGCAAGTTAAAAGACTTTTCTAGATGGAGTAGACTAAGGTCTACAAAACATTATTATACTGCTGAATTTTGTGCAATTTTATTACAAAATGGCGCTGAGAATAAAAGTGACCATATAACAATACCTAAAAAGTACTATAAGGAAAAATATTATCAGACTACAAAAAGAATCAAAGATCTAACAGGTATTAGCCTTCCCCTGGAAACACAAGAAGAACTTGAAGAGCGTTTTTCTAAGAAAAATGCTCATAAGAATATAAATCTCCCAGTAGGGTGGATACTTGGAGGTTTAATTTTTGCAACAGTATTTTGTGCTTTAGCAGGAAATATGATAGCTGCAGCTGCTTTATCGGTGACCATAGCGGTTTGTGCAATGTGTTACCCTATTTACTTAAAGTTGGAAAATGCTTTTAATGCTAAAGCACAAGAGCCGTCAGATCAGCCAGAACATACAGAAAGTCCAGCTACTCAAATGAGCGATGTATCAATACTACGTCAATTTATAAATAAACCAGATGGGTTGACTAATAAATTCTCTTTTCCGGGGCGATGAAATCAATCTCATCGCTCAGAGTTTTTTCAGCAACTTTTTTATAGTCAATTTCTACACTAACTTGGCTTTTCTCTTCTTTAAGCCACGCTATAGTATGCCTCATCCAATTTTTGTCATCGCGCTCGGGAAAATCTTCGCGAGCATGAGCACCTCTGCTTTCCTTACGATTAGCTGCACATTCCATGGTAATAACCGCTTGTGGAATCATATTGGCAAGCTCCAGCGCTTCAACCAAATCACTATTCCATATCATACTACGATCCTCAAGTGAAATATCAGACATCATTTTTGCTACCTTTTTTATAGCTTTTTTGCCTTCTTCTAAAACTTCAGCAACACGGAATACTGATGCATATTTTTGCATAGTGTGCTGCATTTCACTGCGTATTTTTGCTACTTTGAGCCCTCCAGAAGCAAATCGCATTTTATTAAATCTATCTACTATCCAGTCTGTGCAGTCTGAATGCAATTTTTTATGCGGTGTATCAGGTTTCAATTTTTCTCTTGCTCTGAGCGCTGCAGCCCTACCAAAAACCACAAGATCAAGAAGCGAGTTAGAACCAAGTCGATTTGCACCATGTACAGAAACACATGCCGCTTCTCCAATTGCAAACAGTCCATTCACTACTTCTTCTTTACCTTTCTTCAGTGTAATCACTTCTCCATGATAGTTGGTTGGAATACCACCCATATTGTAGTGAACAGTTGGAACAACAGGTATCGGATCTTTAGTAACATCAACTCCTGCAAAGGTTTTTGCTGTTTCACTAATGCCTGGCAATCTGAGTTTGATCACTTCTGGATCAAGATGCGATATATTCAAGTGCATGTAATCCTTCTTCGGTCCAACTCCCCTTCCCTCTCTAATTTCAATTGTTATTGCGCGACTTACCACATCACGAGAAGCCAAATCTTTTGCCTTTGGTGCATAACGTTCCATAAACCTTTCACCCTGAGAATTAATGAGGTATCCACCTTCACCGCGGCATCCTTCTGTCATCAAGCACCCTGAACCATATATTCCTGTTGGATGAAATTGCACAAATTCCATATCTTCAAGTGGCAATCCAGCTCTCACTACCATGCCATTACCATCACCTGTGCAGGTGTGTGCACTTGTTGCAGAAAAATAAACACGTCCATAACCACCTGTCGCTATTACCACCGAATGTGCACGAAATCTATGTAATGTGCCATCACACAGCGACCAGGCAAGAACTCCGCAGCATGCTCCTGTTTCACTATCCATAATTAAATCAATCACAAAGTATTCAACAAAAAACTCAGCGTTGAATTTGAGACATTGCTGATATAGAGTATGAAGAATCGCATGCCCAGTCTTGTCTGCTGCTGCACAAGTACGCTGAGCTGATTTTCCTTTACCAAAGCGAGTTGTCATTCCACCAAAAGCACGCTGGTATATTTTGCCATCCTCCGTACGAGAAAAAGGTACGCCAAAACTTTCAAGTTCGATAACAGCTTTGGCAGCATTTTTACACATATACTCTATTGCATCTTGATCGCCAAGCCAGTCTGAACCTTTTATTGTGTCATACGCATGCCAGCGCCAATCATCTTCAGCAATATTGCTCAAAGCTGCACTAATTCCGCCTTGTGCTGCAACTGTATGACTTCGTGTAGGGAAAATCTTAGAAATGCAGGCAACCGAAAAACTAGTTGCAGCCATTCCAAGTGTTGCTCTAAGCCCTGCTCCACCTGCACCTACTATCACCACATCATACTCATGCTCTATGATTTCATACGCTAACTTATCCATATTCACTTATTTTATCATCACAGGCTTATAATATCACAGAAGTAGGAAAAATCTATAGAAGTTTTCTAAATGTAAGCCTTCTGGGACAAATCTAATGTTACATAGTAAATGATGTCATAACAACCATAGAGCGTCATTCCAGTGCGTGACAATGAGAAATAAGTGTAGCTACTTGCATGACATTGATGACTTATGCCCATTCAACTAGATCTAAAATTAGACAGGAAAAGGTAATCTTGATAAAACTCATTGACAACAAGTTCTCTCGCATTTGAGCTTTCCGTTTGCACCTTTTTGTACCCTAATTTATGGCCTATTGAATCTTTATATGCACTAACTGTTTTATATATCTTACTTACCTCTCCTGGAAAGATACCACCAACAATTATAACGCATAATCCTGCAACCACTGCAAAAGTTAGAGTTAAACTTTGTCTCCAGCTAGCTTTTTTTTCTTGTGCGTTAGCAGAGCACAATTCGCTTGACATTTCTTTTAGATACTCATGCCACATGTGATTGCAGTTCGTACATTTCACCTTCCTTCCAGAAAAACCTATTTGCTCACGAGATACTAAGTAGGTTTTAGTACAATTATGACATTGTATTTTCATAGTGCTTACGTATAAAATAATATAAATTTGATATCAATATGTATATAATAAATGAAAAATTTGCAACTAAAAAATTACAAGATGAGATAGAAAATATTTGGAAAGATAAAGATAAACTTAACGATTGTAATCTAAAAAAAGCAGCAAGAGTAATAATCAAAAAGGTAATTGAGTTACTTGATAGTGGTAAAATTAGAGTAGCAGAAAAGTCATCAAGTGGAAAATGGATAGTACATAAGTGGATAAAGCAGGCAATATTATTACACTTTCTCACTGAAAAAAGCAAAATAATAGACAACACCAATTGCTGGTTTGACAAGATCGGTAGCAAGTTTAGTGAATGGAATGAGGAGAAATTTTACCAGTCAAAAATTAGAGCAGTACCTGGGTGTTTTGTCCGCCAATCTGCTTATATAGGTAAAAATGTTGTTCTAATGCCAAGCTTTATCAACGTTGGTGCATACATTGATTCTGGTACAATGATAGACACTTGGTCAACAATTGGTAGTTGTGCACAAATAGGAAAAAATTGCCATATTTCCGGTGGAGTGGGAATAGGTGGAGTTCTTGAGCCTGTTCAAGCTTCTCCAGTTATTATAGAGGATAATTGCTTCATTGGAGCGCGCAGTGAGGTAGCAGAAGGTGTGATAATAAGAGAAGGATCAGTCCTTGGCATGGGGGTGTTTATTGGAGCATCAACAAAGATCATTGATAGAGAAACAAACAAGATATTTTATGGTGAAGTGCCACCTTATTCCGTAATTGTACCAGGATCTACTCCATCTAAAAATAATATCTCAACCTATTGCGCAATTATAGTAAAAAAAGTGGACAAGAAGACGAGATCAAAAACCTCCATAAATGAAATATTGAGAATCTCACTACTTGCCGTCATTTTTTTTATCATTATTACTAACTACAGTAATGGCATATACACATAACTCTGAAAAAGAGACTCCATTTTCTTGAGATAACTTATATAATTTTTGCAGACTTTCTTTGACTTTATTAGGTATGTTTCCTCCACGCTCCTTTGCAAGCCAGGAATCTTGATGGTGAATTGGATGAGTATCACCCTTTGGATTTCCTATGTATATTGCAAAAGGCGAACTTTGCCCTTTGAAATCACACTGCACAGTAAACTTTTTTATAGACTCAGCCATTTAAAGACCTCTACTTTTCTTTTTGACCGATCTCATCGCAGGTAAAAGAGGTGGTTTTTTGATAAAATCTTGCCCATTGAAAACACCTTCTTTGCCTTCTAAAGCTCGATGAACATCAGCTCTGCTCAATTGTGACTCTTTTGCTACCCTCATTCCATGCTTTACCATAATATTAGCACATGCTAGCACTTTTTTTACTAATTCTAGATCACCATTTAACATTCGAACTAGCACTTGAAATATTTCTGCTAAAGTTAGTCCATCAGCATTTATAACCTTGTTTTCTATAAAATTGACAGCTTTTTCAAATTTGTATTCAATACTATCATCTTGAGGTATAAGGGCAACATAATCGGTGTTTTTGTCGTCCATAACTGAAGCACTATTACTCACAAACTTAAGTTTATACTATATATATAAATACTCTACTATTTTATATTATGGCACGCTATAGTTAAACATTTATTAATAACATGCTCACTTATATACACGAATTAATTGATAAAAGCCGAGGATCAATATCCATCAGTGATTTTATGAACGCTGCTCTATATCATAAAGAGTACGGCTATTACATGAATAAATTACCACTTGGCAAAGATGGTGATTTCATTACTGCATCTGAAATTAGTCAACTGTTTGGTGAAATAATTGCAGTTTGGACAATGCATACATGGGAAAAACTAGGAAAGCCATCAAAATTTTCTCTAGTTGAGCTTGGACCAGGTAAAGGAACACTCATTCACGATGTAATAAGAGTCACTAAAAAATATAGCTGTTTTTTTAGCTCAATGGACATTCACCTAGTTGAAATAAGTCCTATTTTACAGAAAACACAAAAGGAAAAATTAAAGGGATTAGATATTAACTGGCACACAGATGTCAACAACTTACCAAACCAGCCAACTATTTTTTTTGCAAATGAGTTATTTGACGCCCTTCCAATTGACCAGTTCGTTTATCGTGATGGACAGTGGTATGAAAACAGAGTGACAAAGCAGGATAATGGCAGTCTTTCGTTGTTACTTCAGTGCTCAATGCCAATTACTGGAATAGGAAAACTTTTCAATGGTGCAGTGGTAGAAATATGTCCAGCTGGAATTGCAATATTAAAGAAACTTGAGAATAAGATAGTCAATAATGGAGGAGCTGCCCTGATTATAGATTATGGTTATGTATATCCTGAATACAAGAGCACTCTACAATCGATAAGACAGCATAAGTATACTAATTCTCTTGAAAATGTCGGTAATAGTGACATCACTGCACTTGTGAACTTTCAATCATTAAAAGATTCATTAAGTCACGTAAATTGTGAGATTTTGACTCAAAGAGAATTTTTACACCTTTTTGGTATAAAAGAAAGAACACAAACTTTGATGAAAAATGCAAGTGATGAACAAAAAAATAAGATCTTCAGTGAATTTCTAAGGTTAACTGAAAATATGGGTACTCTCTTTAAGGCAATGCTGATTCACCATTTGTAACCTTGTGTGGTTCTTATGTTAAACGTTTTGACTATTGACCTTACCCAGAAAAAGTAGAGAGGAAGTAAAGAAGTTTTTGCTATGAAAATAAAAAGTTCAGGAATGCAATGTAGAATGTCTACGCTGTTTATTATAAAAAATTTCTATATATTCAAATATTGCGGTGTTGTGCAGAGTATTGTGAAGTATCAATGAGTATGAGTGAACTAAAAAAGCTCTCTGAAACAGCATTATCATAACAACAACCTTTGTCTAGAAATAATATTTTTTGTACTCAGTAAAAATTGATAATTTTTAGAGGTGTATTGTGATCCTTGATCGCTATAAGCAGATTTGCGCAATAGCCATAAATAAAGCATCTATAACTAATCGCTTAGCTACTCATTGACCATCAATTATTGCTGCCAAATATAACCATCCTTCATTGGTTTTTATGTACGTAAACCCATATCTTGTTTGGTTGATCAGTGGTGAAATTCTGATTCAATATGTTATTTGTAGTTTTAAACCTTCATCTAAGCTTAGCTTGAATGCCATTTTCTGCATAACATTGTTTTGATTTTACCTAAAGCCTTTAATTCAGTTTAGGAGCTCCGTACCTGCATTGTGATGCTTTTCTTTGTATGAGCTCTTCTCTTATTGTTTTTTTCTGAGTAATCCATCTATACAAGCAGATACGTTCAAAAACCTTCATAATTCCCGTGTTTTATAGCAGTTTTCATGTTCTTTTATAAAAACTCTTTTTGGTTTGCAAAATATCCCAGGGCTTTTTTTAAAATGTCTCTTTCTCTCGTTGCCAGCTCTTTCTTTAAATCAAACTTTTCTTTGTCACAAGTTCCTTTTCCTGGGATTGTATGTTTTTACCCACCTGCTTAGCCGCTAATACCCAAATCTCTTCCTATTTTTGCTGATGATTGACCTGTTTCTTTTTCCAGTCTTCATTTTTGCATTCTGCTGTATGTTCTCTTCTTTTTGTCATATCACACCTCTTTGAAAAAACTTCTTAACTTCCTCTCTACTTTTTCTGGGTAAGGTCAGTTTGTCACCAAAGATACCACTTATTACACACTTTGGTACTGTATCACTAAAATGGAATAAATGGGTCAGTGTAAATGATAACGTTATACCAATATGGAATAAGCGTAGTGAAGTAATACAAAGACTACTAGCGCAAACTTGTGAATTATGTAAATCACAAGAGCAAATTGAGGTACGTAAACTTACTGATCTGCGAAGTAAAAATAATACTAAACTACCTGAATGGAAGAAAAGAATGATTGAATGACAGAGGAAAACTCTTGTTGTTTGTCATGAATGCCATAAGAAAATCCAATATGGTAAATATGATGGTGATTCCTTAAAATGTAAAGATTATCGGAGAGCCACGTGATACGGATGCGTGGTTCGGAGAGGGGTTGTTGGAAAAGTGCTTAGTAGTAACTCGCTGGCTACCTACTCTACGCAAGCACGGTTCTTGTGGGGGAGTCATAAAAATAAAACTCAAACAAGGTGGATAGGACTATGACTTCTACCAAACAAAAAACAAAAAAAAGCAAATTATAGGTAATGAATCCTAACTCAGCGGGAATAGACATCATAAGTGTTGAAAGTATAACAAGTGGTATCATATAGCTAACTTAAAAGAGGTTTCCCCAAAGGGATAATAAAGGCATAGTAAGGCTTTAAGGTAATATAAATGATTGTATATTAAATCAAAGCCGCAAGGCTATAATGAGCAAGCTGTCAATTGGATTGATTGATAGAAATCGTAGGCATCTCAGTACACTCCTAGCTTTAAAAAATGGAGTACGAACGGTAGAAAAACAATCCTGTACAGCATTTACATTATTATTTGATTATATTTATAGGTACAAAAATGGCTATTTTTGATGTTTCAAAAGAAACACTTGATATCTCAATCGATAATAAACATCAGCGTATAGAAAATGTAGAAAGAGCTATATCTGAGTTTATAAAGTCAAAAATAGTTAACGTACTTATTAGGTTATGTGTAAACAGGTGGTTATGAAAAATTTGTCATAAAGTTGTTACGGGAACATAACATAGCTGTTCACAGAGCTCACCCAAATCGGGTTTGCAAAGGTCTGCAACCACTTTGCAAAAACAGATAAATTAGATGCAAAATTACTAGAAAAATATGCTGAATTTATCACAAAAAATGACGAGGTAATAGAATACATAGTTTCACAAAAGCAAGAAGAACTAAAAGAGCAGTTGAGCGCAATCTAAACGATATGCAAATAAGTGCCGTTTTCAACAGGAAAAGCCAGAAAATATATAGAAAGACAGATAGAATTTGCAAAAGAGCAAGTTAGGAAAGATATAGAAGAACTCTGATCCTGATTTGAAGGAAAAAAGCAAACTGCTAACTAGCTATAAAGGTGTTGACCGCAAGTATCCTACTCATAGAGGTACCTGAACTTGGTAGGTTAGATAATAAGGAAATAGCTTGTTTAGTTGCCAAAAACCAACGAAATCGGAAGGAAAATAAGCAAAGCTCAAATCATAGGTGGCAGATTTTATGCTCGAAAAGCATTATACATGTCTGCTGTGGTTGCAATGCATCATAATAAAAAAATGAAAGTATTTTACCAGCGTTTAGTTGACTCTGGCAAAGCCGCTAAAGTTGCTGTAATGAGAAAAATCATCATTTGTTTAAATGCTATGATAAAAAATAATAATTTTTATCTTGATGTTTAAGACGGTAGATGCCAGACTGGAATGACACCGTCTGCTACGTCAATTGCCCACAAACCACAATGTTTGAGTTGTTTGTCTGGGCACTGGGATGACACCTTCCTGCTAGACAATGTTCATACAGATGTGCGTCACGCGCTGATTAGATTTTTGCTTCGTGTAAAATAGTTTTGAAAGAGGTCTGCTACGTTTTCTTTACGCTACCTATAACTTCCACAAGCAATGCAAACATAAATGAAGAATACAAATATGCTTTTGGTAGTTCTATGTGAAGCCCTTCAAGTGTTAGATATACACCGACGAGTAAAATAAATAGAATGGCAATTACTTTTAAGCTTGGGTTTGATTTTATTAACTGAGCGGTATAACTTGATGAAAATAGCATTGCTAATATGGAAAATGTAAATGCTATAGCAATAATTATCATATTGTGAGTTAATGCTATGGCAGTTAATATTGAATCAACCGAAAAAACTAAATCTATTAATATAATTTGTAGCACAACTAAAAAAAATTGTGATTTAACGTTCGCCTTTGTTTTGTTCTCCTTATGTACAAAAATGTCGCTCCATAACTCCATAGAGCTTTTAACAATAAGGAATAACCCTCCTGCAATCATAAGTAAATCCTTTACTGAGATATCCAGTGATACGGCGTGAAATATAGGTTTTTGCATTGATAATATATATGATGTAAAAAATAGTATTACAAAACGCATCAATAGCGCTAGGCTAAAACCTATAAGGCGCGCTCTTTCTCTCAGCAGATTTGGCACCTTATCTATTGCTAGAGAAATAAAGATTAAATTGTCTATACCAAGTATAGTTTCAAGTAGCGTAAGTATCAATAAAGTCCAAGTATCGGCTAGCATTTTCATTCCAAAGTCAGCTTACGAAAATTTTAAGCAGATTCTAAGATAATTGTACCATGAAAGTATATGCTTGCTATGTAGACTAATATTTTTTTTAATTTAAGATAGATACACAGTTAAGAGGAACCTATGGCAAAAGAATCATTAGCAAAAACTGATATAGTGAAAGTTGAAGATAAGAAAACAGTAAAAGGCTTTTTTAAAATATTAGGTGAAGTAGCAGATGCTGTAAGGTCATGGGTTGGCAATATTAGCCCTGATTTAAGTAGTAGTCGCGATATCGATAGTTTAGTCTTGAAGATGAACGAATGCTTAAACCCAAAGGGAGGAGAAGTCTCAGCACGTAAGAACACTGTATCTCTTGGTAATCTTTACTTGAGTTTATCAGAGAAAGGTAAAATAAAATTTTTACAAACCCTGGCAGAAAAATTTAGTCTACATAAAGAAGAAATAGATGAGAAAATAAAAGAATACAAAGAAAATCAAAATCCCGAGTTAAACTATAAATTTGAACAGGATTTAATAAAAATTCTTGAATCATCACGTTCTAAAATATTAAAGCAATTTATTTCTTTACCAGAAGGCCTCAAGTTTATTGTTGATATGCGTTCTGATGTGCTTAAGCTAAAGAACCAATATAGAAGTTTGGATCCACTAGAGAACGAATTAAAAAATATACTCTATACTTGGGTTGATGTTGATCTACTTGATCTTCGTCAAATCACCTGGGATTCACCTGCATCATTGCTAGAAAAACTTATAAAATATGAAGCTGTGCATGAAATTTCTTCTTGGGGTGACTTAAAAAATAGGCTGGATTCTGATCATCTCTGTTTTGCTTTTTTTCATTACAAGATACCAAACGAACCTCTAATTTTTGTAGAGGTTGCATTGGTGAATAAGATTGCAGATAGCATTCAACACCTTTTAGATGAATCAGTACCTTCAAGCGATCCAAGTAGTGCAAGCACTGCTATATTCTATTCAATATCAAATACTCAAGCAGGGTTATCTGGAATTAGTCTTGGTAATTTCTTAATCAAAAGGGTTGTAGAAAAGCTATCGCAGGAATTTAAAAGCATAAGAGCGTACGCAACTCTTTCTCCAATACCTGGCTTTACGAAATGGCTGAAACATCAAGATGTAGCTTTATTAGGTAAGCTTAATATAAAACAATCAGGTGAAGAAATTTTAGAAAGCATAAAAACTAACGTTGAATGCGAAAAACAGTGTCTACTGAAACTTTGTGCACACTATTTGCTAAAGGTTAAAAGCAGTAGTGGCGGTGCTTATGATCCGGTGGCACACTTTCATTTAAGCAATGGTGCATCAATCAAACAACTCAACTGGATGGCAGATACTTCTGAAAAAGGCATTAGTCAGTCAGTCGGGATGATGGTGAATTATCTGTATGAATTGCCTAAAATAAATAATAATCATGAGAATTATATGATTAATAAAGCGATCTCTTGCTCAAAGCAGGTTTCTTCTCTATTGAAGGGATAATTTATAATAATGCTTAAAAGTATATGAGAATGTTCAAAAAAGCATACGCGTCAAGTTAAGGAAAAATGGCATAAGAAAGAAGAGAAGCGGTAAAAATTATTTTAGACATTAAACGATAAAATTAGTAATTTATAGACTCTTAAAAAATAAATATAACAAATAAGATATCTACCTTAAATGGTGTATCCGTTCAGCAAAGTGGCAAAATAAGATAGACAAAAAAACATAGAAACAAATGGTCAGTGCGTGACGCTGTAATGGCTTTGTTGCATAGCACTTCGGATAGTAGGTAACGTACAATAAATTCATGAAGCTATTTCAAACTTAGCCATCCCAGTGTCAGCTACTCGGATGACAAGAAAGGGAGCACTGGTTTCAGCATTAACCATGTATCTGAACAGATACTAAATGGTTGCTATATTGGACGTATTCTCTTAACTTGACTCGTATGCTTTTTTGAACGTTCGGGAGTGTTAAATAAACTGTGTCAAACCACATTTTTAGCTCAACTGAATTTTCAATCTGTTAGGAAAGAAAATATCAAGCTGAGAAATAGTTAATGCCCAATTAGGCAAAGCCATGACCCATTTTTGCTCTACTTTTTTTATAGCACAATATACCTGTTTGTACAAGGCGTTTGTGTTGGTAAATGAGCCTTTGGTCTTAGTAAATTTTCTGATCTGCCTATGCAGCCCCTCAATAGGATTAGTAGTATAAATTAACTTTCTAACTGGACCTGAATACTTGAAATAACTGGACAAATTTTCCCAATTATTCTGCCAAGATTTTACAACTAACGGATACTTTTCGCCCCATTTTTCTTCCAGCTCAAGCAAATAATTTTCAGCAATTTCTTTACTTGTAGCACGATATATTTTTTTCAAATCATTCATAAAAACTTTCACATCTTTGCTAGATACATATTTCAATGAATTTCTTATCTGATGCACTATACATAGCTGTACTTCTGCATTAGGAAACACATTATTTATTGCTGTAGGAAAGCTTTTTAGTCCATCTACACAAGCTATCAGAATGTCCTCTATACCTCTCTCTTTTAGGTCATTTAATACACCCAACCAGAAGTTAGCTCCTTCGCTTTCAGCTAAATAAAAGCCCAGTACTTCTTTTTTACCATTTTGGTCTATGCCCAATATATTGTACATACATTTACTTACACAATGCCCATCCTCCTTGACCTTAAAAAACATGCCATCCATGAACACTATCGGGTATACAGATTGCAGTGGGCGACTGCGCCATTCATTGATTATCGGTAGCAATTTGTCGGTAATACTTGATATTTCTGCTGCAGATATTTTGTGATCATAAATTTCCTCAACATGTGACGCTATATCTCCATACCACTGGCAAATGTGCTTAAGACCTTTGCTTCAAGTTCGGGATGTAGGCTTGTTTGTCTTTTTCTAACTACTTGAGGTTCAAAGCTTCCCTCCCTATCTCTTGGTGTTAACAATTCAAATGAGCCTGCACTTGTACGTAAAGTTTTTCCCATTTCTTCGATTATTTTCTTCGCTTTCACCAGACAAGTGGTGTTCTATTTCACCTTCCAGACTTGCCTCAAGCAGCTTTTTTATAAACGGTGTCATCTCTTCCTGTTAGCGGTCTTCCTTCTCGTATAGACGACAGGTTTCTAATTCTTTATAATCTACCAATCCGGTAGTTTTATTTACTTGACTCATGTCAAACCTCCGTTTTTTTATATCAATTATATTTTTATTTCTTGGTTTGACACAGTTTATTTAACACTCCCTCTATATATTCAAATATTGCGGTGTTGTGCAGAGTATTGTGAAGTATCAATGAGTATGAGTGAACTAAAAAAGCTCTCTGAAACAGCATTATCATAACAACAACCTTTGTCTAGAAATAATATTTTTTGTACTCAGTAAAAATTGATAATTTTTAGAGGTGTATTGTGATCCTTGATCGCTATAAGCAGATTTGCGCAATAGCCATAAATAAAGCATCTATAACTAATCGCTTAGCTACTCATTGACCATCAATTATTGCTGCCAAATATAACCATCCTTCATTGGTTTTTATGTACGTAAACCCATATCTTGTTTGGTTGATCAGTGGTGAAATTCTGATTCAATATGTTATTTGTAGTTTTAAACCTTCATCTAAGCTTAGCTTGAATGCCATTTTCTGCATAACATTGTTTTGATTTTACCTAAAGCCTTTAATTCAGTTTAGGAGCTCCGTACCTGCATTGTGATGCTTTTCTTTGTATGAGCTCTTCTCTTATTGTTTTTTTCTGAGTAATCCATCTATACAAGCAGATACGTTCAAAAACCTTCATAATTCCCGTGTTTTATAGCAGTTTTCATGTTCTTTTATAAAAACTCTTTTTGGTTTGCAAAATATCCCAGGGCTTTTTTTAAAATGTCTCTTTCTCTCGTTGCCAGCTCTTTCTTTAAATCAAACTTTTCTTTGTCACAAGTTCCTTTTCCTGGGATTGTATGTTTTTACCCACCTGCTTAGCCGCTAATACCCAAATCTCTTCCTATTTTTGCTGATGATTGACCTGTTTCTTTTTCCAGTCTTCATTTTTGCATTCTGCTGTATGTTCTCTTCTTTTTGTCATATCACACCTCTTTGAAAAAACTTCTTAACTTCCTCTCTACTTTTTCTGGGTAAGGTCAGTTTGTCACCAAAGATACCACTTATTACACACTTTGGTACTGTATCACTAAAATGGAATAAATGGGTCAGTGTAAATGATAACGTTATACCAATATGGAATAAGCGTAGTGAAGTAATACAAAGACTACTAGCGCAAACTTGTGAATTATGTAAATCACAAGAGCAAATTGAGGTACGTAAACTTACTGATCTGCGAAGTAAAAATAATACTAAACTACCTGAATGGAAGAAAAGAATGATTGAATGACAGAGGAAAACTCTTGTTGTTTGTCATGAATGCCATAAGAAAATCCAATATGGTAAATATGATGGTGATTCCTTAAAATGTAAAGATTATCGGAGAGCCACGTGATACGGATGCGTGGTTCGGAGAGGGGTTGTTGGAAAAGTGCTTAGTAGTAACTCGCTGGCTACCTACTCTACGCAAGCACGGTTCTTGTGGGGGAGTCATAAAAATAAAACTCAAACAAGGTGGATAGGACTATGACTTCTACCAAACAAAAAACAAAAAAAAGCAAATTATAGGTAATGAATCCTAACTCAGCGGGAATAGACATCATAAGTGTTGAAAGTATAACAAGTGGTATCATATAGCTAACTTAAAAGAGGTTTCCCCAAAGGGATAATAAAGGCATAGTAAGGCTTTAAGGTAATATAAATGATTGTATATTAAATCAAAGCCGCAAGGCTATAATGAGCAAGCTGTCAATTGGATTGATTGATAGAAATCGTAGGCATCTCAGTACACTCCTAGCTTTAAAAAATGGAGTACGAACGGTAGAAAAACAATCCTGTACAGCATTTACATTATTATTTGATTATATTTATAGGTACAAAAATGGCTATTTTTGATGTTTCAAAAGAAACACTTGATATCTCAATCGATAATAAACATCAGCGTATAGAAAATGTAGAAAGAGCTATATCTGAGTTTATAAAGTCAAAAATAGTTAACGTACTTATTAGGTTATGTGTAAACAGGTGGTTATGAAAAATTTGTCATAAAGTTGTTACGGGAACATAACATAGCTGTTCACAGAGCTCACCCAAATCGGGTTTGCAAAGGTCTGCAACCACTTTGCAAAAACAGATAAATTAGATGCAAAATTACTAGAAAAATATGCTGAATTTATCACAAAAAATGACGAGGTAATAGAATACATAGTTTCACAAAAGCAAGAAGAACTAAAAGAGCAGTTGAGCGCAATCTAAACGATATGCAAATAAGTGCCGTTTTCAACAGGAAAAGCCAGAAAATATATAGAAAGACAGATAGAATTTGCAAAAGAGCAAGTTAGGAAAGATATAGAAGAACTCTGATCCTGATTTGAAGGAAAAAAGCAAACTGCTAACTAGCTATAAAGGTGTTGACCGCAAGTATCCTACTCATAGAGGTACCTGAACTTGGTAGGTTAGATAATAAGGAAATAGCTTGTTTAGTTGCCAAAAACCAACGAAATCGGAAGGAAAATAAGCAAAGCTCAAATCATAGGTGGCAGATTTTATGCTCGAAAAGCATTATACATGTCTGCTGTGGTTGCAATGCATCATAATAAAAAAATGAAAGTATTTTACCAGCGTTTAGTTGACTCTGGCAAAGCCGCTAAAGTTGCTGTAATGAGAAAAATCATCATTTGTTTAAATGCTATGATAAAAAATAATAATTTTTATCTTGATGTTTAAGACGGTAGATGCCAGTGTCACACACTGGCATCCTACAGATAATGTTTGTACGATTGTGTGTCTAGACACTGGGATGATAGAAAGTAATTCCACTTTCAATAGAAACCTGATGATGAATCATTATTACCAAATTTTGGCCTATTTCTATTATTAAAACCAGAGCGAGGACGAGTAGGTCTATTATTCTGATAATTAGCTCCAGGTTTTTTATTAAACGAACTATTATAATAATTATCCCTATTATTTAAACCATCTTTCCTTCCTTCATTGTAAAGCTTACCTTCAAAAAATTCACCTGTTTCTTGATCGACACGACGTCTTGACAATTTTGGGCACCCACCCTTTTCAAAATCAATTATCAAAGCTTTGAAGGTATCACCCTGTTTAAGTATGTCCTCAATAGACTCTACATGTTGATTAGCTACTTCGCTTATATGCATTTTTCCTTTCCTTCCATTAGGAAGCTCAAGCTCTACAATAGACTTCTCTATATTTATAACCTTAGCATCAACTATAGTACCTGGCTCTGGTTCTGTTATTGAATCAATCATCATATTCTTTGCAATTTCAGCTTCAGTATTACTCATGGCAAAAACAGAAACTTTACCGTCATCTCCTATTTCAATTTTTGCATTACTTCTTTCACATACACTGCGTATATTTTTTCCTTTAGCACCAATAGCTGCAGGAATTTCATCTCTACCTATATAAAATGATACCACTCTTGGTGCATGATCTTTTATATCCTTACAATGTTCTGAAATTACTGCATTCATTTTTTCTAAGATATGTAACCTTCCAGCTTTTGCTTGTTCTAAAGATTTTTCAACAATTTCAAAGCTTATACCAGAAATTTTCATATCCATCTGCAGCGCCGTAACCCCTTCACTAGTTCCTGCTACTTTAAAATCCATGTCGCCAAGATAATCTTCATCACCTAGTATATCAGAAAGTATTACACATTCGTTTTCGTCTTTGATGAGGCCCATAGCAATTCCAGCAACAGGAGCCTTTATTGGTACACCTGTATCCATTAATGCAAGGGAGGTTCCACAAACTGTTGCCATGGAAGAAGAACCATCAGATTCCATAATTTCAGATACTACTCTTATTGTATAAGGGAATTCAGATTTATCAGGTAAAACAGGATGAATTGCTTTCCAAGCAAGTTTACCATGACCGATTTCTCTCCTTCCTGGTGCACGTATAGCAGAAGCCTCTCCAACAGCAAATGGAGGGAAATTATAATGCAGCATGAAATGCTCACGTCTATCTCCTTCAATATCATCCACAATTTGCTCATCTTGTGTAGTACCAAGAGCAGTAACAACTAGCGCCTGAGTATTACCCCTTGTAAACAGCGCAGAACCGTGAGTCTTGGATAGAATGTCAACCTCAACTTCTATCTGGCGTATTTCATCGTGCTTACGACCGTCTATCCTTACACTTTTCTTTCTAATCATTTCACGCACTAAAGATCTTTCAAAGTTTTTTACTGCATAAGTAATTAACTTTTCGTCTTTTCCAGCCTCTTTAAGAGTATTTAATATATTATTTCTGACCGCTTCTAGAGCTTGAACTCGCTCTTGTTTTACCGTTTTTGAATATGCTTCTTCAAAATCTTTGCCATATTTTTCAAGTTCTTGAGTTACATCTGATATATCAACAGGAATAAAGCTTTCAGGTTTATTACCGACTGTATCAGCAAATTCTTTTATAAGCTTAATGATAGGTTGAAGATGTTCATGACCAAATTTTATTGCACTCAGAACATTTTCTTCAGAGAGCTCTTTGACTTCCGACTCGACCATTAAAATCGAATTTTCATCACCAGACAAAAACAGATCCAAACTGCTTGCTTTCATCTCTTGAACGGAAGGATTGAGTATATAATTGTTATTTTCATCGCAACCGACCATAACTCCAGCTATAGTAAAGTGAAAAGGAACACCGGAAATTGCAAGAGCTGCGACAGTACCTATCAATGCTGGTACTTCAGGAGAATTGACTGTATCGTAAGTTAATAAATTACATACTACACTAATTTCATCGTGAAAACCTTCTGGGAATAGTGGTCTTACACTTCTGTCTATTACTCTTGAAATTAAGGTTTCTCTATCAGACGGTTTTCCTTCTCTTTTAAAAAAACCACCAGGAATCTTACCCATGGCATAACTTTTTGCAATAAACTGCACATTTAAAGGAAGAAAATCAACACTTTCTTCCTTTTTTTTATGCACAACAGTTACTAAAATAGAAGTATCACCGTAATTTACAACTACTGAACCATCAGCTTGACGTGCTATTTTTCCAGTTTCTAAAGATAAGGTACGTCCACCCCAATCTGTAGATTTTTTTATAATTTCAAACATACAAAATTCCTCGATTATTTTCTAATGCCTAACTTCTCTATTAATTCTTGATAGGCTTCATTACCAAATTTACGCTTTATATAATTTAAGTGCTTGCGCCTTTTACCTATCAATATAAGTAAACCGCGCTTAGAGTGATGGTCATGCTTATGCACTTTAAAGTGCTCAGTTAAATTACTGATCCTCTCGGTTAAAATTGCACATTGTACAAAAGATGAACCTGTATCATCTTCTTTAATTGCATATATACTGATCAAATTTTTTTTCTTTTGGGATGTTATTGACATCTAAACCTCATTTCAAAATATTAAAAACACGAATAGGCTTCACATAACCATGAGTAAAACTGCAAATTGCAATAGGTACATTACCCACTATCGTACAAAAAATATCATAATTCTTTAAATTACGCAAGTTATTTAATATAACTTCTTGACCTTTTCTGATTTTCTCCGCTTCCTCTAAGGAAATTTCAACTTTGAACATCGATTTTAAAGCCGATTCAATGGGGATGATGAAACTTTTTGTATTACTTCCTGTATCTTCTGTCATCCCAGTGCTTGACACTGGGATCCACTCTTCTTCTTTTTTTCTAGATTCCAGCGTCACGCGCTGGAATGACACAAAAAGATGGACTGTTGTATTTTTTTCAATAAGCTGTTCAATCGTCACTGACTTATTTTCTCTAAAATCACCTACCATAGTTCTTCTTAATTTCGTAATGTGTCCAAAACAATTTAATGCAATGCCAAGATCCCGAGCAATTGATCTCACATATACACCACTACCGCACATCATAGAAAAATTTGCACTATTATTTATGGTGTCCACAGATATCAATTTCAGCTCATGTATTTTGACTTGTCGGGGTTTTATATTTACCTTTTGCCCACTTCTTGCCAATTTATATGCCCTTGTTCCTTTGATTTTTATTGCTGAAAATTGAGGAGGAGTTTGTGTTATCTCACCAATAAAATCCTTAATCGCACAATTTATTTGATTGTACTGAGGTCTTATAGTGCTAGTTCTAATAATATCACCATCTAAATCGTCCGTAGTTGTTTGCCTTCCCCATTTGATTGTGAAATTGTATGCCTTTAAGTCGCAGGATAAATACGGTATAGTTTTTGTTGCTTCATCAAGAGCAATCGGTAACACACCTGAGGCCAAAGGATCAAGTGTTCCCAGATGACCAGCTTTTTTTATTCCAAAAATCCTTTTAATTTGGGTTACAGCTTGCGCAGAACTAATTCCTATTGGTTTGTCAAGATTCAGCCAGCCATTTACCATATATCAATCTTACATAATTAGTAACAATTTAGAAAGTAGATAAAATACTAAGTTGTTAATAGAATGCTTGACTAGCGTGCATTATTGATATATGATTAATTTTTTACTAACCTTAATAAGGAGGAAGTGATTATGACTACAAGTATATGGAAACTAAAAAACATAGCACCTATAACAAAAATGGGTATTGAAGGTACAGTTGCACTTGCATCTTTAGCGGGAGCAATAACAGCAATATTAATTGCTACTAAAGTAATTGCTGGCCCTGCATCTTTAGCACTTATTGCTGATCCTGCTGGAATTGTAGCTCTATTTATTGTGGCTGCATATTTTGCCTTAGCAGCTTATGCTTCATATCAGCAAATGCATGCTAAAGGTGAGAAGGGTGAACAAGGACCTAAAGGTGAGAAGGGTGAACAAGGATCTAAAGGTGAGAAGGGTGAAGCACTCGATCTTGTATCTGAACTACAAAAACCTGAAGTTATGAAAATATTTGAAGATAAGTTTCAAGAAAAAACAGCATAATAGATTACATAGGAGGTAGATTTTCTACCTCTTCCTTTATTTCTACCATTCAAATGGATAAAGGCTACTATAGTTTATCCCACACTTCAACCACATCCTCATCAAAGTCTATGAGCTCTGCTTTTTTGAACTGGTAACATTTATTAATAGATTGAATTCCTAAATTTCCTATAAAAGGAGTGGCATCATTGCCTAAAATTTTACCACTGCGGCAGATTATTAACCTGTCGATTAAATTACACTTTAATAGTTCTGTGATTAACACTCCCCCACCTTCAACTAATAACCTTGTTATACCAATTTCTGAAACAAGTTTTGATGCCATGTCTTTTAGGCAGACTTTATCGATAATATCAGGCTCTGATGTCATTCCAGCGCGTGACCAGTCTTCACTACTCAATTGCTTAAAGTTTTCTGGATCCCAGTGTCTGGGCACTGGGATGACAGGAGAAGGCGTTGGAATGGTGGGAGAGTGTGTTGGAGTGACACCTGGAATAACAAGAGGTTTGTGATTTGAGTTGACTATCAAATAATTAATGTTTTTTATTTTTTCCTCTATTTCTTTATTTGTAATCACCCAAGTTGTTACTTTGTCTGCAGTCTTTGCAATATTATGCTCTTCCTTCAATCTCCCTTGGCTATCGATAATTAGCCTTATTGGCGATCTATTTTTAAGTTCTGGTAATCTGCAAGTTAAGAGCGGATCGTCATTAATAAGAGTATTACTGCCAATCATAATTGCATCGTATTTTGCTCTGAGCTCATGCACCCAATTTCTCGTATCTTCACTTGTTATCCATTTGCTATCGCCTGTAAATGTTGCGATTTTTCCGTCAAGAGTTGTTGCGATTTTGCAAGCTATAAATGGTCTATGAAATTTTTTAGTGGTGAAAAAACCGACATTCAGTTCTTCTGCCTCTTTTTGCATAATACCTTGCTCAACTTCAATTCCTGCTTCTTTTAGAGCTTTAATGCCTCCACCTAAAACTCTACTATCTGGGTCAATTGCTGCAATCACTACCTTTCTTATTCCTGATTTTATGATTTCTGCAGTGCAAGGTTCTGTAACTCCAAAGTGGCAGCATGGTTCAAGAGTGACGTACATAATTGCACCATGAGTAAAATCTTTAGCATTTTGCAAAGCAACTACTTCTGCATGTGGACGCCCACCAATCCCTGTATATCCCTCACTAATAATTGTACCATCCTTTACAATAACACATCCGACAGCAGGGTTTGGTGCAACATTTCCAAGACTTTTTTCTGCAAGTCTTAATGCGATCGACATGAAATAATCGTCGGTCATTAGAAAGAAGTCATTTCGTATGAGGTATCAAAGATTCTTCTGTGCTCATGTATGGCAAATCTATCTGTCATGCCCGAAATATAGTCACATATCACTATTGAACGCTGCTGAGATTTGCAAGCAAGCTCATTCCACTCTGTGGGCAATAATTTCGGATTTTCATAAAAACATTGAAAAAGTTCACGTATTATACGTTTTGCTTTGTTCATCGTTCTGCTCAGTTTATAGCTTCTATATATTTTTTCCATGTTGAATTTTTTCATTTCTTCTGTGGCTTGTGCAATACTTGATGAGAATGTAACTAACATTTTGTTTAAGCTTCTCACGTCTTTCACACTTTTTATTTTGTGAGCTTCAATGTTTCTTTCAGTTTGAGATACAACATCATTTATCATAATTCCTATGGCTCTACTTAGTGATTCATGTATGAGCTTGCTCTGAGCCAATTCTGAATATTCACTCCTTACGTCTTTAAACATTGTGCCAATTAAAGGAACATCAAGCAAATCTTCGATGGTTACTAAATTTGCTCTGAGTGCATCATCAAGGTCGTGAACACTGTAAGCAATATCATCGGCAATTGAAGCAACTTGTGCTTCAATGCTTGAAAATTCTTCAAGCTTTAGATCATATTTTTCATTGTATTCTAATAACAGCTGATTATTTGTGTGGGATACCGTATTTTGACCGAGTAAAGGACCGTTATGCTTTGCAACACCTTCAATCACTTCCCAACTTAGATTCATGCCATTAAAGTCAGCATGTTTTTGCTCGAGATAAGTTAAAATCCTTATAGCTTGAACGTTATGATCAAACTTATACTTCTCGTTATCAACTTGAACTAGAGCATCCTCACCTGCGTGACCAAATGGAGGATGACCAAGGTCATGTGCAAGCGCTATGCATTCAGTAATGTCCTCATCTAGGCTGAGCCTGCGTGCGATGGATCTTGCAATCTGCGCAACTTCAAGGCTATGAGTTAGCCGAGTGCGATAGTAGTCATGCTCATAATTGATAAAAACTTGTGTTTTGTATCCTAATTTCCTAAATGCATTAGAATGAATAATGCGGTCCCTATCACGCTGAAAACAGCTGCGATTTTCGTCTTCTGGCTCTTTGAAATTTCTTCCTTTTGTTTTATTTGGAAAGCACGCGTAACTTAATAGAAAATTATTGTTTGACATGTAAAATTTCTAGTATAATAAGTTATCAATAATGAACGGTGATTGTTATGTCAACAGATTACAATATTAACTTAACTGACAATGCGTTAAGGAAAATCCACTCCCTTGTAGAACAGGAAGGAGATGAGAGTTCTGTTTTGCGGGTTGCAGTGTCAGGTGGTGGATGTTCTGGCTTCAAGTATAATTTTCTTATGGATAAAGTAAATAAGAAGATGTCTTTGGATGACGAAGATGATGATGAATTTGATGACGAAGACGACGATTATGAAGACAGTGAGGACTATAGAATTCACTCCAGCTTTAGCACAAGTGGTAAAGATATAATAGTTAATGATGAAAATGGGAACCCTGTGTTAATGGTTGATAATTGTTCAGCAAAATTTTTAAATAACTCAACTATAGATTATACTGAGGATCTAAGTGGTTCTGGTTTTCAAATCAAGAACGCTCTCGCTAAGTCTCGATGTGGGTGTGGTAACAGTTTCTCGGTTTAATTGCCTTTACTGGGTCTTTTTATAATATGGGTAGTGATGTAGCACTAGAGCTAACTTCTGTGAGTAAGAGCTTCAAAAAAACTCCTGCTATTGTAAAAGATATCAACCTAAAGATTACAAGAGGGCAAGTAGTTGCATTGATTGGTAATTCAGGATCAGGAAAAACAACTATATTGCAAATTGCAGGCCTATTGGATGAGCCAACTTTAGGTGTAGTGACAATAGATGGAGTAAATTGCACGCAAGCCAGCAATAAATATAAAACTCATATAAGAAGAAATTTTCTTAGCTTTGTTTATCAATTTCACTATTTATTACAAGAGTTATCAGTATTGGAAAACGTTATGCTTCCTCAGCTTATAGCAAAAAGGAGCAAAGCTGAAGCAAAAAAAAAATCGCAAGCAATATTGGAAAAATTTGGTCTGGAAAATAAAGCAAGTAGTATGGTATCTGAAATTTCTGGTGGAGAAAGGCAGAGGGTCGCAATTGCAAGAAGCATTGTAAACTCTCCAAAGCTTTTACTTGCAGATGAGCCAACAGGAAATTTAGACCCAACAAATTCTTTGAATATATTTTTGCTGTTGCATTCGTATGTAAAGGAAAATAATAGTTCTATGCTTATAGTGACACACAATTATCTTCTTGCAGAAAAAGCAGATCACATTTTCCAGTTAAGTAATGGATCATTAATGAAGCTGTGAATGGAAGAAGCAATACAATACAAACTACCTATACCTTATACTTATTTAACCAATGATCATTAACAGAATATAACTCGCACGAAATACTTTCATTGCTTTTTATACACGGACTCATTAACTTACGCTGTTTGCTTAGAAAACATCCTGACAACATAAACATTGCTAAAACGAGAAATAATAATTGCTTAAGCATAACAAGACCTTTTTTATTTATATTAATACATTCATTTCTCTTATTTGTAAAGTTAGGCATATTCTTTTACTCTTACCTCTTTTTTAGCTTTCTTGGAAGAAGTAGCTGCACTGTTTAAGCGTAGTTTTATATAGTTATCTATAATTTGAACTACTTCCTCTTCTTTATCCCTCAAAAAGTGATTAGTATTGTCTACTATGTAGTATTCCATATGGTCACTTTTTATCGAGTTTATTAACCTTTGTGCTAATTCTGTTACATCGCCTTCTTCTGAAATTGTATCATTATTGCTTTGTATTATAAGTCCAGGGACTGGACAAGGAGAGAGAAAAGAGAAATCGTATTTAGTTGCTGGAAGAGAAAGGGCAACAAAACTTACTATCTCTGGACGGCGCATTGTCAACTGCATAGCTACCCATGCTCCAAAAGAAAAACCGACTACCCAAATTGGAACGTTGTTAGAGTTATGCTCCTGAAGCCAATCAATAGCTACTGCAGCATCAGTTAATTCTCCTATACCCTTATCAAAAGTTCCGGTAGATTTTCCGACGCCACGAAAATTAATTGTCAATGCAGAAAAGTTATTATCGATAAAGGATTCATATATACTATGTATAATCTTACTATCCATACTACCACCATATTGGGGATGGTGGTGTAAAATTAGTACAACCGGTGCATTAGTATCTTTGCTTTGATGGTATCTACCTTCTATCTTTTTTGTTGAATTATTTAAAAAGACTTCTACCATTATGACTCCTCATAAGAACCTGTTTTGACAGGCATTGATAATCTAAATTACTTATTAATTATGTATTAATTTCGCTGTCTTTGCAATAAATTTTTTATCGTGTTAAAGTTAATGTACATAATTGGTTAATGGTAAGTGACAAGTAAGCCTGTGAGTTTATTCTCTCTGGAAAATAGTAGTTGCGTGTATGCTGATTATAATGCAACTGCTCCAATGAGTAAAAATGTAAAAAAAAGTATATTTGAGGTTTTGTCAAAACAAACACTAAATCCATCATCGCTGCATAAAAGAGGACAAGAAGCGAGGAAGATTCTTAAAGATGCAAGAGATAACGTACGTGATGCTCTTGGCGTTCCAGATGATAAAGAAATAGTTTTTACATCTGGTGCAACTGAAGCGAATAACCTCGTCATGAGAGGAATAGCAGGTTATCTGCATGTAATTTCAGCTATAGAGCATCCTTCAATTCTTATTCTACATGTAATCCACATATAATACCCGTTAATCAAGAGAGTATTATTGACTTTTTAGAGCTAGAGAAAATTCTAAGCGAACTTAAAGGAAATAAAGCAATAGTTTCAGTTATAATGGCAAATAACGAAACCGGAGTTATTCAACCTATTGAGGAGATAGCTGAAATAGCACACAAATTTGGAGCAATTTGCCACACTGACGCTGCTCAAAGTGTTGGGAAAATTGAAGTGAATATGGAAGATTTAGGAGTGGATTTACTTACTTTATCTGCCCACAAATTTGGTGGTATAGCAGGTAGTGGAGTTTTAATATTTGACAAAAAGCTTGTAATAGAACCTATTATAATAGGTGGTGGGCAAGAAAAAGGATTGCGTGGTGGTACAGAAAATATTGTCGCAATCGCAGGTCTTTCTGCTGCATTGCAAAACATTCCAGATCTTCTATCAAAAATGGATGAAGTAGAGAAGCTGCGTGATCAATTGGAGTGTGAGTTATTAAGTCTTGTCAGTGATATCAAGATCTTTGGCAAAAATTCTAAAAGGTTGCCAAACACAAGTTTTATTTATATGCCGGGAGTGAAGAATGATTTGCAGCTCATGCATTTTGACTTAAATAATATTGCAGTCAGCAATGGTTCTGCATGTTCTTCTGGAAAAGTTGGGCCTTCTCATGTTTTGCTTGCAATGGGAGCAACAAAAGAGCAAGCAGAGTGTTCAATTAGAATCAGTATAGGTCCAAAGGTTACCCCGCGAGACATAGAAAAAATAGTGGATTGTTGGTGTAGTATCTATAAGAAGAATGCCTTAGTAAATGCAAAAACTACTTTCACCATTCCTCTTAAATCATAATTAAAGGGGATGGTAAAAATAATTTCTATTGGCTGGGGTTATTATAATAGTTACACGCTACCAGAAACTGGCTTGCTTATAGTTATGCAAGAAATTCTCTAATTGCGTACCAGTCAACTTGATTCTCACAGATACCACTGCTGTTATATGTCTTATAAATTACTAACAGTCCAAAACCTTTAACTATTTACACATCAGTATTGATAATTGTCCATTTTTTCTCCTGGGAACTCCGCTATTTAATTGCAATTGCAGTATATCATTTTATACTTGATAAAAACGCTGTATTGTATTATAATGTATCATCAAGAGATAATAAAGGAGTTACATTTATGCCTTATATGAGAAATGAACAAGATATTCGCTCTCAAGGCGTTTATTATAGCGCTGGGCTCAGAAGTTACCTAACTAAAGTATATAATTATATGGCTTTAGCTTTGGGCATTACAGGACTTGTTGCGTTCTTAACGGTATTTTCTGGTTTTTTTTCGGTGATCTATTCTAATCCCGTTCTATCGCTTGTAATAGCGTTCTCTCCAGTTGCATTGGTGTTTTATATGTCTTTTAGGATTCAACACTTAAGTGCTCAGTCCACAGTTACTATATTTTTCTTATTTTCAGTCTTAATGGGGCTTTCCCTATCTTATGTTTTTGTAGTTTATACTTCAGAAAATATAGCAAGGGCGTTTTTCATTACATCGATCATGTTTGGCTCTATGGCTTTATATGGTAATACTACCAAAAGAGATCTTACAAGTATGGGCTCTTTTTTGGTTATGGGAGTCTGGGGGTTAATCATTGCATCTATAGTTAATCTGTTTCTTGGAAGCAGTCCTCTCTACTTTGCAATATCGTTTGTATCAGTGGTAGTGTTTACTTTAATGACCGCATACGATGCTCAAAGAATCAAAGATGTTTATTATAGGTATAATGATGGCTCAGAAGTTGCAACCACTAAGCTGGCAATACTTGGTGCAACTAATCTTTACTTTGACTTCATCAATATATTCCTCAATTTACTCAGGTTACTTAACTTGTTCAACAATAAGGATTAGATGTTTTCCTTTTTAAGGGGAAGCAATAAGAGTTCTATAGTTTTCCTCCTAATATCTTTAGTGGTATTGATGCTGTGTCTTGCATATGCTTCGGTACCATTATATAGTATTTTTTGCAAAGCTACTGGATATGGTGGCACAACGAGAAAAGCAACTAATGCAACAATAAGCGCAACTGACCAAAAAATCAGGGTTCACCTTAATGCTGATATAATGTCCGGTCTGCCTTGGGAATTTAAATCAGAAACTAACTACATCGATACAAATATAGGGCAACAAAGTTTAGTGTTTTATTATGCAGAAAATTTATCTGACCAGCCTTCATTTGGAATGGCAGTATATAATGTCACACCTTTTAAAGCAGGTAAATATTTCAATAAAGTTGCATGCTTTTGTTTTGAAGAGCAAATGCTGCTACCAAAACAAAAAGCGGCTATGCCTGTATCCTTTTACGTAGACCCTGAAATAATGCGTGACAATAGCACGAAAGATTTAAGTGAAATAACACTATCGTATACGTTTTTTAAGCTTAAATAACAAACCTTTTCCTATTGTGATTCAAACAACAGTTATACAATAGATCTATTGAATTGAGCAGGAGCTCTTATTTGCTTTTTGCGCACTGACTACTTGTGTCTCAGTGCTTGGTGTAATCAATTCCCATCCTTCATTATTTGCTTCACAAGCATTCCAACATTGAGCCAATTCCTTATTATTTTTTACAGAATTTGGCACTTCTATGTTGGGATTTTTTTCTAATGTATGCTTAATTAAAATCTTACAGCAATCTTCGCAGTTAATTGACTTATCTGTACCATATAATTTAGTAACGCAATCTAAAGCGGTATTTCCACCGTAGTGTTCATGTGGGCTATCATTTACCCCCGCTTCTATGAGAGCCTTTAACACGTCTGGAGAACGAATCAAAGCGCAGGCATGTAAATATCCTTTTTCGCTTTGCACGTTAGCCCCTGCTTTTATTAAAACTTGCGCTAGATTTGGTAAAACGCAAGGTTTGCAATTAATAGCAATAGAAAAGAGACTATCTACTGGAAAGCCATCATAGTCTTTCAAATCAAATTTGTGATTAATATCAAAACCTTTTTTTTTCCAAGAAGTGTATAAATATTTATAATAGTTTTCTTTGCTTGAAGTTCGCATTCCACTTTCTAGCCTTTCTTTTATTTTTTTTATTACATTACTAATATCTAAATCGTTATCTTCATCCACTTTGTACAACGCATTATGCAAAACACTATAAAGCCAAATTTTTCTATTCATTATAATTTATACCTTAAAACTATTAATATACGCTTATATAGTATATAAACTGTAAGTAACATTTTGCAAAATATTAATTGTTAGATAACATAATCAAAGTTTTTATCTTACATTCATCATGGTTAGAGCTATACAAATTAAAAAAACTGGAGGACCAGAAGTATTAGAATTTGTAGATAAGAACATAGGCGAGCCAAAAGGCGAGGAAGTTTTAGTACGTCACACAACTATCGGCTTAAATCGTTATGATTTAGAACACAGAAAAGGTATGCGCAAAATTAAAGATTTGCCATCAGCGCTTGGAGTGGAAGCAGTGGGAGTGATTGAAAAGCTTGGTAAAAAAATCAGTGATGGATTTAAGGTTGGAGACAGAGTTGGATATTCCACAGCTCCTCCAGGGGCATATTGTGAAAAGCGCATTATACATCAGAAATATCTGATAAAAATTCCAGATGATATATCTGATGAAGTTGCCGCTGCAGTGCTGTTTAAAGGTATGACAGCTCACTATTTAGTTAATCAATCTTATAAAATCAGGCCTGGTGCTTTTGTATTAGTTCATGGAGCTAATGGTGGTTTAGGACAAATAATATGCCAATGGGCAAAGGATAAAAAAGGTGTAGTGATAGGTTCTGTGAGCTCTAACGAAAAAATGAAGATAGCTTTACAAAGTGGCTGCGCATACGCAATAAACTATAATGATAAAGGCTTCGTTTCTAAAGTTATGGAGATTACGCAAAACAGAGGAGTAGGTGCAGTGTATGACCCTATAGGTTACGCTACAAGCAAGCTTTCTTTTGAATCTTTAGGCAGGTTCGGCATATACGTTTCCTATGGGCAGATATCAGGTAACGCTCCTATTAGTTTTTCTTTACTTAGTTCACGTTCGTTATTTGCAACTGGAACCTCAATATATCACTATAAGCATGATAGATTCACATTAGTGCTTACCACAATGGAAATCTTCGAGATGCTAAGAAAAAAAATTTTAACTGTACGGATCAATAAAAAATATAAATTTGATGAAATAATTCAAGCCCATCGCGATATGGAAAATAGAAAAGCAAGCGGGCTGAATATCATCAAAGTCTCTTAAATAAATTAATAGTTAAAATCAACCATTCATTAAATTATATCAACTAGAATTTCACATGGTTAATTCTCTTTTGGGAGAGTTAAAAGTATACAGCTGTAGCTAAACTGACTGAGATTTACCGACAAGTTTGAAAAACTACAAACTTGTCATTCCGCTACTCGTTAGTGGTACAGTAGTACAATGTCTTAGCTATAGATATTATGCTTACAGTAGTTTCAAAAGAAGCTGAGTAGATAAGTTGTATTTTAAGCTAGATTTGATATCTCATCTAACATTATAAGTATTATCACTTCAATAACATATGGAGCTGTTATTTTCCTTTTAAATGAATGCTTTTCTCCACCATAACAAGTTAGTTCATTTGATGCGGGTGTGGAAGTTGATGGTGTGTAGGTCGTGTTCCTAGCACTAATCATTGGCCAATTCTTTCCATCTAAGAATCATTTCATTTGCTTGCCTCAATGTTTCAATAGAAGGCAAGTCTTCTGTGCTGAGTGGTAGTCGGACAGTTTTGTGTTCTATAAGACCAATATCATGCAAAAGTGCTTTAGTGGGTATTGGGTTGCTGGCAATAAATAGTGCTTTGCAGGCTTGTTGCCAAACATCTGACTGAGGATTCTCACCACTCAGACATTGCTTAACGTATTCATGCACTACGTGTGGCCAAACATTAGAAGCAACAGAAACCAGGCCAGCCGCACCATAAGCTGCCATATCAGATATCATATTATCATCTCCACAAAATACCTCGATATTTGGTGCAACTTTCTTATACTGAGCTAAAGTATCAACAGTTCCACTTGAATCTTTGATAGCCCAAAATTTTTTATGGTCAGATAATTTATGTACAGTTTCAGGATGAAGATTTATTCCCGCTCTTGATGGAATATTATAAAGCATAGCCGGTACATGTGCTTTCTCAAGCAGCTTTTCAAACCATAAAGTCTGCCCCATAATTCCGGGCTTTGCATAAATGGGAGTTGTCATTAGATAGCCGTGAATAGGCATACCCTTGCAAAAATCAAGCCATTCAAGAGTTTGATATAGATTCACTCCTGATACGCCAATTATGATTTTCGTATTTAATTTTAGCTTACATACAAATTCAACTAATGTACGCTTTTCAGAATCAGTAAGCGATAGGCTTTCACCTGTGCTACCTAGCAACACTACACCATTTTTAGCTTCAGCTTGTGTTGTAAGTAAACGCTGCAAACTGCTATAATCTATGCTATCCCCATTGTAATTAAATGGAGTAACACAAGCAGTCCATAAAAATGTAGATTTCAATTTAAATTGTTAAAATGGTATTTCATCGTCGATTAGTTCATCTTTTATATCGTTGTCAAAACTTTCGTGCTTATTTTTTTGTTCTGTTTCATTTTGTTTATATTCACTCGGCTTGTAATCGGAATTTGGCCGTGAATCGAGGAGAGTAAGAGCGCTATTAAAATTATATAGAACCACCTCTGTTGTGTATCTTTCACTGCCATTTTGGTCAGTCCATTTTCTAGTTTTCAAAGAACCTTCAACGTAAACTTTACTGCCTTTACGTGCAAAATCTTTGACAATTTTTACTAATCCTTCACTAAAAATTACAATATTATGCCATTCTGTCTTTTCAGAGCGCATACCGGAAAGTTTGTCAGTCCAACTTTCAGATGTGGCTATTGAAAAACTTGCCATCTCTTTTCCATTTTGTGTAGTCCTAATTTCAGGATCTTTTCCTAAATTACCAACTAGTATGACTTTGTTTATGGTACCACCAGACATAATTATGCTCTAAATAAATCTCTTTATTATCTTATGTGAAAGTATTATTGTCAAACTTAATTAAAAATGCGCTTGGAGGGATTCGAACCCACGGCCTTTGCCTCCGGAGGGCAACGCTCTATCCAACTGAGCTACAAGCGCATATATAGCTACCCACCCGCGGTATCTCTAGATCCCGCTAACACGTAGCGGACCGTCATACCGCGATTCATTCGCGGTATCTCTTAGCATAGATCCCGCTAACAAGTAGCGGGATGACGGTTTTTCAAATTGTCGGTAAACCTAAATCACTTTGGCTATATACTAAATTATTTAATAGATAAGCTACCCAAGTCAAATTTTTGTTTTGGATAAAGCGTAAACATAACACTCCCATGTCCAAGATATACATTTTGAGAATCATTCGCATGCTTTTTTATTGCTTTTTGATCTACGGCCCATACAAAAGTCACACAATTTTCAGTGACTGAGTGCACCTTTAAGTCCTTAGTATTCATAAACAGCTTTCCATTTACCCATATTTTCCATGTATCGGAAGAAAGATATAAAATTGAGTCTAAACTTACTACCTTACAGTTGAAATTCTCCTCTTTTGTAGCTCTTGAAGGCCGTAAATTGAACTTTTCCATTTCATTGACCATTCTATTAACTGGCTCTTCATCAAAAGAAATGCTTTTTATGTTACCATATTGCGACAAAGTACTCTCTGTTGCCTCTTTTATTATGCTGTCTCGATCTGTATAATAATTGTTGATAAAAAAACACTCATTTGCACGCAAATTTGCTATATCAATAAAATCATCGATTTCTTGATTGCCAACTTTAAGAATACTTTCAAAATATCTTTTTTCTATCATCATTCCATACTGAGAATGATGACAAACCATTTCATCATCACCTTGTTTTTCTATATATACGCATAAATTTCCACTATTTAATCCTAATATTTTATGCTCAATAAAATCTTCATTGCCAATATGCTGTCGGCAAGAATACTCCTTACAAATTTCTATGCTTTCTATGATATCTTCACAACTGCAATATGCATTAACATTGGAAATGAGTAGCGTAAAAATAAAAAACAGCTTTATGTTCATCACCTTATCTACTTAATATCGTATACCAATCAAAAACTATATTAGCTCTCACTATCTCTATCATATTACCATTCAAAATCTGATTCATGGTTGCAGCATCAATATTTCTCTGCTTGTTTAAAATAAAAGATTTGATCATAACATAACCGGGCAGATTTGGAATAGACTGTAGAAATAAAAAAATATGCTTATCGCTGATTGAACTTAAATTTAGGACCACTTCACTTTTTATTACTTTTGTGCGTTCACTTTTGTTGTGGAGCTCAACTTCTTCGGGTATAGAAATTGATATTTCAGGTTCTAATATATAGTACTTTTTATATAATCTGCTAAGCTCGAAATTTAAATTTGCAATGTATCTGCTACTGTGTAAATTTGAAGAAGAAATTTTTTTCCATAAATCTAGGTTTTTATTTAGAACAACTTCCTTTTTTTGAATTCCAGTAATCTGTAAATTAATAGAACGTATTTTATCAATCGCAATTTGGTTTTTATTATAAACCTTTTCGTTATAGATAATAACATATGTTAATAACCCTATTAATCCAACAGATAATAACAAATACGATATAAACTGAATTGTAGCTTTTCTTTTTAATTGAGAGATAGTCATTAATCTACATTGCCTCTCCTATTTCAACATCAATAGATAGATTTTGCCCTTTAGCAGTAGGTAAGCTAGAAATACTAATGTCATAGGTACGAAAATTATCATTTAAACTTTTTCGTAGTTTCTCGTATTGATAAGAAATATTTTTACCAGATTGAAAATTAAACCTTAAAGTTGTAGTAATATAACTTTTTGCCTCATTATAATTCCATTCAAATGATCGAAGTTCTATACCTGGTACTTTTAACTTTTCTACATACTTAACTTGTGTAAGAGGAGAGTATTCTATTTTTAATAAAATATTATTGATATTAATAAAATCATAAATTTCATCTATTTTTTTTACATTATAGCTTTTGCTAAGTTTTATTAATTGGTTATTTAAGATGCTCTGCTTTGCGGATAAATTATCGGCAACATTGAAATTTGAATACAAATTTAGCAAACAAAGGGCGTTAATTACAACTAAAACCAGGGCGAAGTGTAGAAAAATTCGAGAAGAGTTTAAATAAAGGTAATTGAATAGATAAAATTCTTTAGTTTCCTTTGTATTAAAAATAGCTGCTAATTTATTCTTAAAGCTATGAAACAAAATTATGGTATCGCAAAAGTTATCTTTTTCACTTATAGCTAGTTCTGCTCCTAATAATTTGCCTAACTCATATGGAGTTAATATGTTCACACTGTTCTCTGAAAAATTTATGACTGATAAACTAGCTTTAATATCTTCTGACACTATGATGCAAAGGTCGATAGGGTTATTTTTTTCAAACCCAAACTTAGTTAGGGATCGAATAGTATCTTGCACTTCCTGATATATTCCACCAGCAATAATTCCTGGTAAATTATCATTAGTAAATGGTACTAAACGCGTAAATACCATTTTATTCTCTTTAAGAACCACTTGTCTATAGCCTCCCGTTTTAGTTGCAGCAACTATAATTTTCCAATTACTGGGATCTTTATGTAGAATCTTTTTTGTTATATTACTTATTTCTATAGGAAACATTAATATTCCCTTAAAGTTGGAGCCTATCTCAATAAACACATTCAACCAATATTCTACTAAATGCTTTGCTTTTGATGAAACAAGAAGATAGCACCAGTTTTGATTGAATTTGTTTGGCTTCTCAACCAAAAAAACTGAACTTATGTCATTATTACGAGAAAAATGCTCCATCTTTGTTTTTGCTGATAGATAGGCGCTAATCTTGTTTGCCCTTGTAATAAACTGTAGCGAGTAATTTTGATCTGCACGATTAAGTACCAGGTATAAAGGTGCTTTTTTATCTGACGAAAGACATGAAATTAAATCAGAAACTGCTTTATCGTTTTTGCCCTTAACAAAATACCTTTTATTTAAAGTGTTATTTTTAAAATATAGTAACATTATGCCTTCTTCTCCGATAGAAAGCATAAACTTACTTTTGGATTTTGACCCAAACATATTAACAAAGTGTATACTTATCTAGAATTAAAAAGGTAATGTATTGAAATTCATTAAACATTAGAGGGAAATATTATTATGAATTTTCACAGCAACATTATTTATATTATAAATTTTTGATAAAATTAGTAGTAATATTAACCCATTTATATGACGAAGGTTTTTTATATTTTAGTATTCCCCTGTAGGATTTTCTTACCTTAAGGCGAAGGTATACTAGACATAACTTAACCTGACAAACAAGAATTAACTATATATCAGCTTGATATTTTCTTTTCCAACAGACTGAAATTTGAGTTGAACTAAAGGCTTGGTTTGACGCACTTTGTTGCACATTACCATTTAGTACACTTAAACTGAACATTTTCAGTGAACCCATCTGGCATAACTGAAACTTTTGTATTCATATTTATTTTTAAGTAATTTACTAATTCATCAACTAATATGTCAGGAGCAGAAGCACCTGCAGTAATTCCTATCTTTTCTACGCCTTGAAACCAGCTTTTATTCACACAGCTATAATTATCAATCAAGTAGGCTTTTTTTCCTCTTGCAGTGCACAGATCTAATAAGCGGTTTGAATTTGAACTATTTTTACTTCCTACAACTAATACCATGTCTACAATTTCAGCTAGCTTTTTAACAGCATTTTGTCTGTTTTGCGTTGCATAGCATATGTCCTTTAAATCTGGACCTATTATACTTGGAAATCTGAGCTTCAGAGCAGCAATAATTTCATGGGTATCATCGATGCTTAATGTGGTTTGTGTAACATAAGACAAATTATCTGGATCTTTAACCTTTAAATCATATACATCCTGCAAAGTTTGTACTAAAGTGATAGGATTGTTTACTCTTCCCCTAATTCCCTTAACTTCTGGATGGTTTTCATGCCCAATGAGAATTAATTCTTTACCACTATTTTCATACCTTTTTGCCTCTTTATGCACTTTGCTGACTAAAGGACATGTTGCATCAATCACTTGAATACCCTTTCTTTTTGCCTTATCTTCTATATTTTTTGATACTCCGTGCGCGCTGAAGATCAGTATTCCTCCATTATCTTCAATTTCCTCGATACTGTTCACAAAAACCACTCCTTGTCTCTTAAAGTCCTCTACTATATATTTATTGTGAACAATTTCGTGTAGCACATAAACTTGGCACTTGTTTTTGTATTTTTCTAAAGTAATAGCTAATATGTCCACAGCTCTTTTTACCCCGGCACAAAAACCTCGCGGCTCAGCTAAGATAATTTCCATTTTTGTCAAATCAAGTAAATATGCAAGCATTACTTAAAAATAAGCTCCGCTCACTGTGTTTTATAGTACCATTATTTACGTTTTATATAATAATTATTTTTCGCATATTCTCTTTAACATTTGATCAACCTACTACTTCAGAAAATTTTAGAAAAGATAATACAGTATATAAACAACTTGATATTTTAGATAGAAATGGAGTGGTAATAGCAACAAATGTGCCCACAACATCACTATATACAGATGCAACCAAAGTAAAGAATCCGGAAAGTATAGCAGCACAACTGTGTTCTATTTTGAATGATCTTGAATACGAGAACTTATATAGAGTACTTACTTCAGAAAAGAAATTTGCTTGGATAAAGCGGCATTTGACTCCAAAAGAACTGTTAGTAATAAAAAATGCCGGCGTGCCAGGAATAAATTTCTATAACGATGTAAAACGTATATATCCTCACAGCAATTTATTTTCACACGTGCTTGGTTACACTGACATAGATGGCAACGGTATTGCAGGAGTTGAGGCATATATAAGTAAAAACAATGAGCAAGAAAACCCATACTTAGATACACGAGTATAGTGCATAAAGAGCTAACTATAAAGCTGTAAGCAGATATCAGGCACTCGGCGGAGTAAGAATTGTTTTAAATGTGAGAAATAGTGAAGTCATTTCGATGGTCAGTCTACCTGATTTTAACCCCAACCTACAGAATAAGGCAGAAGACGTACAAAAGTTTAATCGCACCAGTCTTGGGGTGTATGAGATGGGATCGGTGCTAAAATTCTTTACAATAGCCGCAGCGCTTGATGCAAACGTTACAAAAACTAGCGATTTATATGATGTATCAACACCAATCACCATTGGAAAGTATAAAATTCAGGATTTTCACAAATCTAAAATTCCAAAAATTACTGCGCAAGATATATTTGTAAAATCATTCAACATTGGTGCAGCGAAAATTGCAGTCAAATTAAGCATTGAAAAACAAGTAGAATACTTTAAAGCTATGAAGCTATTTTCTCCTTTAAAAATAGAAGTACCAGAAAAATCTACACCGATAATCCCGGATAAACGGAGTGAAAACACTTTAATAACAGCATCTTATGGTTATGGCATAGCTATAACTCCTATACATCTTGCACAAACTGCAGCAGCATTAATCAACAATGGGATATTTCATAACGCAACCTTGATGTTGAATAAAAGAAGTATAGGAGAGCAAATTATCTCAAGAAGAACCTCCAGGGAAATGAGAAAATTATTACGCGCAGCAGTAACAGATGGCACTGGCAGAAAAGCAAAAATAAAGGCATATTCAATAGGAGGAAAAACTGGATCGGCGGAAAAAGTTGTAGATGGTAAATATAGCAAAGATGCAAACATAGCGTCATTTATAGGAGTACTAACTATGCTTGACCCAAGGTATATAGTGCTAATTGCTATTGATGAACCTCAAGGAATGCACCACACCGGGGGAATAATTGCTGCGCCTATAGTAAAAAACATTATAAATAGAATAGCACCTATACTAAATGTTACACCTGAGATGTAAAATTATGATTGCTTTACTATAACTTCAAATCTATCATTACCAAAATCCTTATTAATATACCAAGAACCATCATCTTTAGTTACAAACTCAAGACCTTTAAGGTCTCTTTTTATTGTCTTTCCATTTTGACCATCAATAGCGATATTAATATCGAATGTAATAACGTCTAGATTTATCATAGCTTCTTTCCCGCTGCATGAATTTAGACTGAACTTGCCTAACATGACATCATTAAAACTCACTTCCCCTGTATAGACATCACACTGACCGTCCACACAACACGTAGTCTCAATATAGAAAAGGTCTGACATATAAAACACCTTGCGTTTATAAAAAAAGAGCTAAATATATATAGCTAGTGCAGCCCTACGCCACGCCACTATAGTTGTAAACCTAGAGCACTTTATCTATAATACAGCTAGGAATGTAAAATTCAACAGTTAATTGTGTAAGGAAGTCTAAATTACTATATCTTAGAGGAATGGCTGGGAATGTTCAAAAAAGCATAAGCGTCAAGTTAAGGAAATAAAGGTATGAAAGAGATAGAATAATAAGGTATAAGTTTTCCTGGGTATATGAATGAGAGAACTTGCAATATAGCTTGCTTATAAAAAGACCTCAATGAATTCTTTAATGAAAAAGCAGACAAAATATCAATTGCAGTAGGTTTTATAAAAAGAAAGAGAAAACTTAATGGCTCATCATTCATAAAAGCTATGGTTTTTGGTAACATTAGGAGTTGATGATTGCAGCATAGAAACAATGTGCCAATTGCTAAATGGAGACTCGATAGAAATTACAAAACAGGGTTTAGGTTTAATGAAGAAGCAGTTGAGTTTATGAAACAAATGTATTTTGTGTTTATTTAACTACGGATTGATTGCAAAATTTTACAGCAATTAGGAAGCGTTAAATTATTGGATAGCAGTTACATTAGCCTACCCGGTAGCATGGAAGATATGTACAAAGGATAGCTATAGAGATTGTGAGAGTAATACTAAATCAAGAATAAAGCTACAGTTAGTCTTTGATTACCTGAATCAAGCGCTAGATAAATTAAATTTAATGGAGGTCAGATCGAGGTTATAGGGATTATCTTGAACAGCCAATGATTTTTTGATTTTGGCTACTTTGTACCTAGTTCTTTTAAACAGATTGATGAAGCAGGTGCATATTTTGTAAGTCGTTGATACCAACATATATGATAAATCAAAAAATAGAGCTATTGGAGTATTTGGAAGGTCAATTATCTTCAGAAAAAGATTAGGAAAGGAAGTAAAAATTCAGGTAAGAATTATATGTCAAAAACTAACAGTCTCTCCTAAGAAACTCCTTGAACTAACTCATCTTTTTTTACCAGGGAGTGTTAAATAAACTGTGTCAAACCACATTTTTAGCTCAACTGAATTTTCAATCTGTTAGGAAAGAAAATATCAAGCTGAGAAATAGTTAATGCCCAATTAGGCAAAGCCATGACCCATTTTTGCTCTACTTTTTTTATAGCACAATATACCTGTTTGTACAAGGCGTTTGTGTTGGTAAATGAGCCTTTGGTCTTAGTAAATTTTCTGATCTGCCTATGCAGCCCCTCAATAGGATTAGTAGTATAAATTAACTTTCTAACTGGACCTGAATACTTGAAATAACTGGACAAATTTTCCCAATTATTCTGCCAAGATTTTACAACTAACGGATACTTTTCGCCCCATTTTTCTTCCAGCTCAAGCAAATAATTTTCAGCAATTTCTTTACTTGTAGCACGATATATTTTTTTCAAATCATTCATAAAAACTTTCACATCTTTGCTAGATACATATTTCAATGAATTTCTTATCTGATGCACTATACATAGCTGTACTTCTGCATTAGGAAACACATTATTTATTGCTGTAGGAAAGCTTTTTAGTCCATCTACACAAGCTATCAGAATGTCCTCTATACCTCTCTCTTTTAGGTCATTTAATACACCCAACCAGAAGTTAGCTCCTTCGCTTTCAGCTAAATAAAAGCCCAGTACTTCTTTTTTACCATTTTGGTCTATGCCCAATATATTGTACATACATTTACTTACACAATGCCCATCCTCCTTGACCTTAAAAAACATGCCATCCATGAACACTATCGGGTATACAGATTGCAGTGGGCGACTGCGCCATTCATTGATTATCGGTAGCAATTTGTCGGTAATACTTGATATTTCTGCTGCAGATATTTTGTGATCATAAATTTCCTCAACATGTGACGCTATATCTCCATACCACTGGCAAATGTGCTTAAGACCTTTGCTTCAAGTTCGGGATGTAGGCTTGTTTGTCTTTTTCTAACTACTTGAGGTTCAAAGCTTCCCTCCCTATCTCTTGGTGTTAACAATTCAAATGAGCCTGCACTTGTACGTAAAGTTTTTCCCATTTCTTCGATTATTTTCTTCGCTTTCACCAGACAAGTGGTGTTCTATTTCACCTTCCAGACTTGCCTCAAGCAGCTTTTTTATAAACGGTGTCATCTCTTCCTGTTAGCGGTCTTCCTTCTCGTATAGACGACAGGTTTCTAATTCTTTATAATCTACCAATCCGGTAGTTTTATTTACTTGACTCATGTCAAACCTCCGTTTTTTTATATCAATTATATTTTTATTTCTTGGTTTGACACAGTTTATTTAACACTCCCTTTTACCAGGATATAGCCAAATTCAGAAGCTTTTTTACTCAGATTTTTCATAACCCTGTTTTGATAAAGTTTTTCGTAAGAATCAATTCCTTTTTCGACATACTCTTGTCCATACTTTAGCATATTATAAAAGATACATGCTAATTTCCTTGCCATAGCAGTGATCGCTTTTGGAGCTCCCAGTCGTTTTTTCCACTTTCTGCATTGTGAACCAAGAGCAGTATTACTTTTTGATACACATTGTGCAGCAAGCCGTAAGGCATTTGCAGCACGATTTACGACTTTACAAGTTTTCGTGCTAAACACTTTCTCTCCAGTGATTTTATTACCAGGACTCAGCCCCAACCAAGACGAAAATGTTGGCCATTTGTTATGGTTGATACCAGTCTCTGAGATTATGGTCTGTATACTTAGTACACTGAATCCTGGAACTCTAGTAAAATCTATCCCGATAACCCGGTATAATTCTTCATGCAAATTAAAGTTTGGATCATTTTTTTGCTTGCCTTGTGCTTTACTTGTTGATTTGCTCTCATCAGATTTTGTTTCAAATGTTTTATAGTAGCTTTCAACGCTTCTATCACATTCCTTTATTTGTTCCTGGAAAAAAGTATATGCTTCATATTCTTGCTTAAGTGTAAACAAGTGTTCCTCTCTGTAGTCACCGGTTAATGCCTTTACAATAGTAGATTTATCATTTCTTATTCGTCCATCCCTTAATTCAGCTAATTTTTCAGGATCTCTTTCACCTTCAATTATCGCTTCAATAATCCTAATACCTGTTACACCATTAATATCACTAATTGCCTTATGTAACTGAATGTTCATCTGAATTAATGCCTTTTGCATGCGTTGAGTGTGTGTACTTGCGCTTCTGATTAGATTATTACGTTGTCTGACGTAGCCACGCAGTACGCAAATTTGATCATCTGGTCTAAATGATCCTTGGAGCAGTCCATAGCTATGTAACTGTTGCAACCACTGGCAATCTTGAACATCAGATTTTCTACCAGGTACATTTTTAATATGCCGCGCGTTTACTAATTTTACTTCAAATCCATATGATTCAAGTATTTGAAATAAAGGAATCCAATATACTCCCGTTGATTCCATAGCTACCGTTTTAATTTCACACTTCTTCAACCATTTTGCTAAGTTATGCAGATCCACTGTAAAACAACCAAACTTTTGGATATGTTGCTCATCTCTTCCTTCTGGAACACATACATAATGTACAGATATCTATTCCTGCCGCATTAGGGTTCATTACTTCCAACTTATTTTTTACTTTTGCCATTTTATATCTTTAGTATATAATTTATCATTGAAGAAGCGCTTCAGCTTGAGACGGTAAAATTAAGGCACTCTCCTAAACGAGGTAGTCTGAATAGACTCCATCAATGGTTTAACCGTCACCTTCAAAACCATGCTAACCAACGGGCACTGTGACACCATTGGGATATCGGTCATAACTGCAGAAGTGCTTCCTACGCAATTATACCAACAAATTACTAAAAACTTAAATTAGGGAGTTTCTTTTTGGTTTGACAGGTTTTGCCTGTTCGATGCTAACTATAATGATAATCAGATTTAGAATATGCGGAAGTAACTTTTTTTGACAATATAATGGAGTTTTACAGACAAATAACAAACACTAATTGTCTTACAATTGCAACACTACAGAAAATTATATTAACTTTCTGTAACAACACAAAAAATTTATGTCAGAAAGTAGGTTTTGCAATTATATCAATAGTGGTGGGATTGGTAGGACTCGAACCTACGACCAATTCGTTATGAGCGAACTGCTCTAACCGACTGAGCTACAATCCCTTTTATCAACACCTATAATACACACAAAAGGAAATTTGTCTACTCGCTTATTTCACTATCAACCCAACTTTGCAAATCATTTGGTGCACCAATTTTACGTGCAATTTCCTTACCATCTTGAAATATGATTAAAGTAGGTATAGATTGAACTCCATACTTACTTGGCACCTCAGTTTCTCCATCTATGTCGAACTTGCAGATCTTGATCTTGCCTTTTCTATCCTTGGCTAATTGCTCAATACGTGGCATCAGACTTTTGCATGGCCCGCACCATTCTGCCCAAAAATCTACCAGAACTAACCCTTTATAGTCAGTGACTTCAGATTTGAAATTTTGATCATTTACCGCTTTAATATCATCACTCATAAAATACCTAAATTTTTGTAAAATATATCCTATCAATTAGCAGCTAATCAACTAAATTCTTTTGAACTGAAGTGTTTTGCATAAAATGATTACATTTGATGGTTAAAGATATCTACATTTCCCCAACCCATTAAGTCTAGCTCAATACGAGTAGAAAGAAATTCAAAGCACTTTTGGGCCAACTCTTTTCTGTTTTCACGTTTCAGCATTGAGTCTAGCTTTTCCTTTATTCTATGGAGATATAAAACATCAGATGCAGCATAACTTTTTTGCTTGTCTGTTAAATTTTCATTTCCCCAATCAGAAGATTGCTGTTGCTTGTTTAGTTTGGTATCAAGCAGTTCTAAGCACAATTCTTTTAAGCTATGATTATCTGTGTAAGTGCGAACTAAACGTGAGGCTATTTTCGTGCAATAGCACGGCAGTGCCCAAGTTTTTAAGTAATAATGTATTATGCTTACATCAAACCGCGCAAAGTGAAAGATTTTGGTTATATTTTTATCCTCTAATATTTTTCTCAAATTTGGAGCTGTATAATCGTTTTTGAATTGAATCAAATGAGCGTTGCCATCATCAAAAGAGAGCTGCACAAGGCATAATCTGTCTCTGCTATGAAGTAGCCCCATTGCCTCTGTATCAACAGCTATAGACCTTATACCATCTGGTATTTCACTAGCTGGCAGGTCGTCTTTATATACAAATATTCTCATAAATTTAATATATTGCATGGCACATATGATAACAAAAAATGTGTCTTAAGTATACGAAAAGATCATAGAAGGTTGTCTCCCACATTTTTCATATACGTGGGGTTTACAAATTGTAACATGCACCTATAATCAAAATAAGCAGAATTTAACTGCGGGAGTAGCTCAGTTGGTGAGAGCGCAACCTTGCCAAGGTTGAGGTCGAGGGTTCGAATCCCTTCTCCCGCTTTTTTTTCAACATAAAAAAATTACTTTACTTATCCAACTAATCTAGCTATACTAAAAATAGCTAAAAGCTTTTTAGAAAATAAGGGGTTATATGAAAAAAAAGAAAAAAAATAGTGTTATACTTTATTTAGCAATTTCAGGCATAGGAGCAACAATAGGAGCACTTACAGGTTTTGGACTCAGCTTTACAGCTTTATCACCATTGGTAATGGGTGGAATAGTAGGTTCTATAACTCCAGCATTGTTTACAGCTCTGTGTGCGGGGATTCTGCTATACGAATTTAGAAAAAAGGCTCTATTGAAAAGAATGATAAAATGTTTGTGTCGGTTCAGGTATTACCACACCTGCAGGTGCTGTAATTGGAGTTGGCCTTGCTGCAGCTACAATGGCTATTTTTCCCGGTGCAACGCTCGGAATGGGATTGGCAGCTTTAGCAGGTGCAGTAATAGCGCCCATAGCAGCAATCGCAGGGATGTTAGTAGCAGAAAATGTTATTGCACCAATAGCTAAAAAAGTGAATGAGTATATTATATCACCTATAGTTGAGCGTTTTTCTTCAAAAGGAGAAGAGTACAATTTACCTGCAAAATAATCAATTGACGTTAGCATTTAGCTTCCTTTATAATTTCCTTTGTGAAAGAAGAAAAATGTTTATTTGTAACGATAGCTGGTTTGCCAAATGCTGGAAAGTCTACATTAATTAACAGCATCGTAGGCAAGAAGATTGCAATTGTCACCCCTAAGGTGCAGACAACAAGGACGCAGGTAAGGGGTGTTGCAATATGTAACAATACGCAGATTGTCTTTACTGATTCTCCAGGAGTGTTTTCAGCAGAAACAAAACTTGAGAAAGCTTTAGTCAAATCTGCATGGTTGGCAGTTAAGGATAGTGACATCACCTTGCTGATTGTTGATGTAAGCAATTACTTAAAAAATATAGAAAGAATAAAAACTATATTCGCACGACTTCAGCGCACAAAAGGCAGATGCATTTTGGTTATCAATAAAACTGATTTAGTGAAAAGATCAGAACTCAAGATGGCACATGAGCATCTAAATTTGCTTTATAAATTTGAAAAAATTTTTACGATATCGGCACTGAAGAATGATGGACTTTCTGATTTGATGAATTACCTATCTGAAATTGCACCAGTAAGCCCTTGGTTCTATGAAGAAGATCAAGTAACCGATTCCTCAGCAGATTTTTTATCAGCGGAAATTACGAGAGAGAAGTTGTTCTTGAACCTGCGTGAAGAATTGCCATACTCTACAGCTGTTATAACTGAACAATTTGAGGAAAAAAAAGATAAGAGTTTAGTCATAAAACAGATCATATTTGTGTTGAAAGATAGTCATAAGAAAATAGTGCTAGGGAAAGAAGGTGGTAACATAAAAAAAATTAATATCGAGGCGCGTGCAGAACTGGAAAAATTATTTGAATGCAAAGTTCATCTCTTTTTGTTCGTAAAAGTGCGACCTTGGACTGATCGCCCTGAGGAGTATATAAGCGATGCTTAATTCTTTGTTGGTATTTGACATTGAAACTATACCAGATGTAAATTCCTGTAAGAATTTGCTTAATATTAGTGATGATAGTAGCGTAGAAGAGAAAAGAGATGCGTTAACAAAATATCATCTTGAAATAACAAGCGGGCAAAACTCTTTTCTACGTCAGCCTTTTCACCAAATTATAGTTATTAGTTTTTTGCTTTGTGATATAACGCACCAGAGCGGTTACGAGGTATTCACACTACAAGAAATAAGATCTGGAGGTACGATAAACTCTAATGAAAAAGAGTTAGTGAAAGGATTTTTTAACTACATATCAGAGAAAAAGCCAAGACTAGTTTCATTCAACGGACGCACTTTTGATATACCGGTACTGAAGTATCGTGCTATGGTTCATGGCATTCAAGCGGAATATTTTCACAAAGCTGGCGATAAGTGGAATAGTTACAATCAGAGATACAGTAGTGATTGGCATTGTGACTTACTTGAAACCCTCTCTGATTTTGGAGCTTCTGCGAGAGTGAAAATGAACGAAGTTTGTGCAGCGTTTAATCTTCCTGGTAAGATTGGAGTTGATGGTTCACAAGTTATGGACTTATACGACAATGGGAAAATACAAGAGATTCGCGATTATTGCGAAACAGATGTGATTAACACTTATTTGATTTACTTGAGGTTCATGCATCATCAAGGAAGAATGACTACAGAAAGCTATAATAAGAGCATAGAAGAATTGCTTTTAGAGTGTGAAAAAAAAGAGCATCTAAAAAAATTTAAAGAGGAATGGAAAATAACTAGTGGTGAAAACTTTTATACTTGAATGTAAATGAATAGATATTATGGAGCAATCTAATAAGTATCCATTCAGCAGGGTGGCAAAACAAGATAGACAAAAACATAGGAACAAATGGTGTCATTTGACACTGGCTTTTGCACAAAAAACGTTGTAGAGTGTTTACCAACTTAGTTGGATCCCAGTGTCAGCTACTTGGATGACAAGAAAAGAAGCACTGGTTTCACATGCATCTGAACAGATACATCTAATAATTGCTCCATAATAATAGTTATAAGCTCCTTGCAGTAGACAAGGCATTCTCATATGCCATCTGCTTAACTTCTGCTTGTTCAAGCTGAGAAGAATTTTTATTTTTTACTTCTTCGAAAAAATTTGACCCACTAAAAATATAATTCCCTAAATTAGCAGCATAATATTGAGCATTACCTAGAACTGCACAGTTAATTCGGCTTAATATTCTCGAAGGGTAGTAAAAGAGAGAAACGTTATTGTTTGATTGGAAGTCATTTTCATCCATTATTTTAATGGCTTCATGATAACCATCCATTTTATGAACAGAATATCCTTCAGGTACTGATATTCTTAATTGTGCACCTACATGAGCATAACCAAAGACACCAGGTGATACCGCCGGCACTGGATCTTGTCTATGTTGAGTTACTCTAATGGTTTTTTCTTGCAGAACATCATTATAAAATTCACTAGCAGTAAGGTCAAAAACTCGTGGATCACCAAAAGTTGCAACATGGATATCTTCAGCTCCTTCTGTTTTGTTGAGGCATAAAGCAGCTATCTTGGCAATAGCTCCTCCCATACTGTGACCTGTGAGATTAAATTTAAAATCTTTGATTTTTGATCCTTGTTTTTCAGCACGAGATTTCAAAATGCCATAAAGATTAGGCCATGAATCCGTAAATGAATTATAAAATCCTCTATGCATTCTTCCACCTTCAGGTAAAAATTCCGAAGTAGTAAAAAGTACATTTACATCAGTGATTCCATCGTTTACACCATGGCTCAGACGAGTACCGTGGTAAGCTATTGTAATTTCTTTACCTTTTATGAAAACATGACCAGCATCTTTTTCAAAGCTATTACCAAATGGAATAATTTCATAACTTTCGCTAATAAGTTCAGCTCTAGTTTTATACATTTTTTCAGTAGATGGAATAATCTCAAAATCTTCTGTAGTTTCAAATTTAGTTTTGTATACTCTTTGAGCTAGATTGTTACATTTTTTTTCACCTAATTTTTCATCATCATCGCCATAGCTTATCTTGCAGAAATTACTTATTTCCAATAATTTCTCTCTATCAAATCCTGCAATTTTTACAATACTTTCATCTATTTGATAATCAGAAGGTAAAGAACATGGCTCATTTGGGTCAGCACGATTTATAAATTCATAATCTTCAATGATCTCAAACTCATCATCATATCCTTTCATCTCACATTTGCTGTCATCTAATGAAATGGAGCTTGACTGTTCAGGTTTATCTAATTGTAAATCTATGCCACTACCTGTAGCGCTAAACCAATTGCGTAAAAAACTAAAATCCATAAGTACCTTAATCTATTAAAAATAAAACAATAATCTATTAACTATAATACAAATTAATATTATTGTCAACAACTTATATTAATATATTAATCTTTTTTTTTGTGCTTTCACTTTGAGTAAATTTTACTTCCATAGAATAAATATAGAGTTACAATGTACCAACAAGCGACCTTTGTGCTAAATTTTGGTTAATATACACGTTGAGCGTATTAAGAAAGTTGCTTTTGAAGTATTGCATTTTACTTTTATTTTCGCTATAAGGTTGCTTTAAGTTGGATTTTCAACATCTTTATACTATTTATGTTATGATTTTAAAATTTTTTGGGGGCACTTCATGAAAAAATCTATTTATACTAGAACTGCTCTGGCTTCTCTATTGACTTTATGTTCTTTCAGTGGCTTTGCTGCTGACTTTTCTGACGAGAGTATGAAGGAAGTAAAAAAGCAAGAGAGTAACGAGTCAATCAAAACTTCTGGAAAGATGGAAGTGATGAAGACGTCAAATAAAAAACTAAAAGAGAAAATGGACAGGATATGTAATGCTGATCCAAGAAAAAAAGCTGAAGAGCTTAAGAAAAAAGAAGAGCTAAGATTAGCAGCTGAGCAGAAGAAAAAAGAGGAGTTAAAATTAGCAGCTGAACAAAAGAAGAAAAAAGAAGAGTTAAAATTAGCAGCCGAACAAAAGAAAAAAGAAGAAATCAGACTGGCAAATGAGAAAAAAGCAAAACTTATAGAGGATTCAAAGGCGAAAGCCCTGAAAGTTAAAAATTCTAATGTAGAAAAGTCAAAAACTAAGGGTTCTAAAACCAAGAATGCTAAAATTGAAGCTGAAGATATAAAAAAGGATGTAAAAGTTGTTAACAGCAATACAGAGGAAAAAGGTAAGGCAAGTCCTGTTGTTTCAGTTGGTGGCGTTGATATTATCGATACCAACCAAGGAAAGGATGGCTTAAGGATAACTTTTGGTGGTGTTGTTGATTCTCAAGGTTATGGTAACTATGGGTTAAGTGGCTATGAGCGTTATAATGTTATGCCAGGGAATTTGGTAGGTTATTTTGCTACTTCTGAAGATCTTGTAAAAGGAGCAGATCCAGTATTTCCTAGAGGGATAGGAAATATTGGTGATTACAGCGAAAACATGGGCATGATTTCAGATGCAATATTGCACTTAAGAGCTGAAAACAAAAATGAAGATTTAGGACTTCTTTATGGTGCTGATGTGCAATTTCATGTTCCAGTGACTGAAGGTAAAGGAGCTTCACAAGGTGTGAATGCTGCAAGAGGTAGAAGTGCACATGTATTCTTAAATTCAAAATATGGTGATCTGAAACTTGGCTATCAGTTTGGTCCTGAGTCTCTAATGAGACTTGATGCAACAAGGATTGCAACTGTTGACGGAGCTGCAGATAGTGACTGGTTCAGGAAAGTGAACTTAGAAGGAAGTGCTGCAAACTTTCCATTTTACGTAACACCACGTCTTTACACTGAAAGCTTCTCGAGCGAGAGTGAGAAACTCTCCTTCCGTATGGCAGGGAAATACAACAAAGATATTATGACTACATTGCCGTTTAGAGCTGCTTACTACTCGCCAAATTATATGGGTGCGAGATTTGGTATTAGCTACTCACCTCGTTACGATAATAGTTTATCTATTGTAGAGGATTATGGTAATGTAAAACATGTTGGTCCAGGCTATGAGCACATAGTAAGCGCTGGCGCATCATATGAATATGACTTTAGTAAACATAACATAAAAGTTAAAACTTCCGTGGTTGGTGAGTATGGTCATGCAAAGGAACCAAATAAAGATAAGCATTCTTATAGGGAATTTGTAGAGTACAATGACCTTAGGGGTGTTAATTTAGGTGCAAGTGCTGATTATAAGATTGACGAAGGTCAAAATATAAAGTTTGCTGCCTCTTTTGCATATTTGGGCAAGTCTGGTCAACCAAAAGGTATTAAAACGCTGATTGATGTTAACTCTGGTAGATACTTGGATGAATATGAATCGCTTCCTGATAGTGACGTAAGGATGAGAGGACTGAAGGCTCAGTTTGGTGAAAATACCATGTATTGGACTGCAGGTGCTGGCTATCAATATGAGAATGTCTATACAAGCTTGACATACTTTGGCAGCACAATGAATGACAAAGATATGCTTCATGATGTTGCACTTGGTGTTCAATATGATCTATCTTCTTCATGCAGTAAGAGCAAATTTGTTCCTTATGCAGCCTTACATTATTTTATGACTGACGAAAAAGGTGCGCTACAAGATAAAGATAATAACGATGTACCTTCTAACCAAGGAATTCTTCTACTCACTGGTGTGAAGTTTTCTTTTTAATTAGTCCTAGTAATACACACCATAACTTGAGTGTGGTGTGTGTCTTGTCTGTCAGTGTTTTATTTGTCGATCAAATAAACATGTGGTGTCTTCTCTCCTGTCATCCCAGTGCTTGACACACGATTGTATAAGCGTTTGTTTTAATTCGCATAACAGGTGGTGTCATCCCAGTGCGTGACACTGATCATCAGAAACGTTGATTACTTTTATACCCGTAAATTTAACTAGATGCCAGTGTCTGGGCACTGGCATGACACCCTATAACTACTCAGATAATGGGTAAATCGTCATAATCCCTTACCTATCGAACTTTTCAAATTTAATCAATTAAGCGGGAGGCAACTATGCAAACCAAATTAAAAAACCATTTAGCTGGAGAATTACTTACCATCGCTACTTGCTGGAAATTAACGCTTGTAAGTGGGGAAGTAATGGGATTTACTGATTATGACGAGGATTTAAATGTCAATAATATACTTTATAAATCTTCAAGTGGGTTTACAGCTAGTAGTATACTATTAAACAGCGATTTGAGAACTGACAATCTAGAAATTGAAGGAATATTAAATAATGCTGATATTAAAGAAGAAGATGTTTTATCAGGAAGGTATGATTTTGCAAATATTGAAATATTTCTTGTGAATTATAAAGATTTAAGTCAAGGAATGATGAGTCTGCACTTTGGAATTTTTGGTAAAGTAACATTAAATAGTGGTAGGTTTATCGCTGAAATTAGAGGGCTTGCGGCAAAGCTTGAGAAAAGCATATCAGAATTGTATTCTCCTGTATGCAGGGCACAATTTTGCGACGATAAATGTAAAACTGATGCTAAAAAGTTTAGTAGAACAAGCACGATTACTAAAGTGATAGACGAAAGAAGATTTGAAGACACTAATTTGGTCAAAAGCGATGGATATTATAAGCATGGAGTAGTGAAATTCTTTAGTCCAGCAACATTTGAAGTTGTAGTTAAGGAATACAAAAATAAAGTAGTTACATTATTTGCTTTACCTCCATATAAAATTTCTACTGGGGATAAATATTTGATACTTGCAGGTTGTGATAAAGCATTTTTAACCTGCAAAAACAAGTTTAACAATACTGTGAATTTCCGTGGCGAACCATACATACCAGTTGTTTAGCAGCACAATTTTCAATATTATGAATAAGTATGGAAAGGTGGCTGAGTGGTCTAAAGCACACGCTTGGAAAGCGTGCACATATGAAAATATGTCGGGGGTTCGAATCCCCCCTTTTCCGCACATTATTTCTAGTATAACACAGTGTTTTTGTCCTACTTAGACTGGGTTAATTGCTGAGCTTTTGTAATCGCATTATAATTTGGTTGACCAATTTGTTTATTATTAGCACATTTTACAACTGTCTTTTATTAGAGAAAATTCGTCTACCGTAGCATTGTCACAAATGAGTCGTAAAGTAGAAGACAGACAAAACAAAAGACCGCAATTAGCAGACCTGTGAGAGTCAGGAACAAACTACTCTACAGAGACAGTTACTATAAAACCGACGCTAATAACGAATTAGAGATAAATGTTGCAAAGAATCGCAGTGGGTCAACCGGAAAGGTCACAGTACTGGGAGGATATTATGTTGAAAAATCGAGAAAAATATTGTATAATTATTAGTACTTTTTAAGCGAATGTCTTATGGCTTTTTCTAAATTTCTTGATGCACGCAATGATTATGCTTTTGTGTGACGTGAAAGTCGTCTATTGAACTGTTTAGCACTGACTAAACCGAGTGTTTTGCCACTCGTACCCTACTAAACTGTATAGTGCACCCATTTGTCTAGACCATTTTTTTCAAAGTGATCCGATTTTTAAAATGAATATGTTGATAAATACGTCGACACACATTTAAAGTATTTATCAACATATTCATTTACTGTTTATGATAATAAAGATCAGCAGGAACTTTATAATGTAGAGTCTGATGTCGCCTTCTATAGTTATACCAAGCAACAAAATCATTTATTATAAGATTCAAATCTCTGATACTATTTGGTCTATAATAATATATAGCTTCTTGCTTTAAAGTTCTCCATAAGCGCTCAACAAATATATTGTCGAAGCAACGTCCTTTATGGTCCATACTGATTTTGATATTAGCACGCTCTAATTCCATAATAAAGTTGTAGCTAGTAAACTGCATCCCTTGATCACTATTAAAAATCTCAGGTTTACCTTGTTTTAGAGCTTCTTTGAGAGTATAAAGGCAAAATCCAGCATCGAGATATGGTGATAATGAATGAGCAATAATATAGCGACTATACAAGTCCATTATTGCCACAAAATAGACAAACTTACCTTCTACCATAATATATGTTATATCAGTAGCCCATACCTGATTAACTCTGCAAATAATCAAATCTTTGAGTAAATAAGGATATATTTTATGCTTTTTTTCTTTAATACTTGTATTACATCTTTTTCTACAATACAGCCCACTAATCTTCATTTTTTTCATAATTCTTAAGATTTTTTTGTGATTGACTACTACTCCACTCGCTATGATTTCAGCAGTAATTTTACGATATCCATAACGGCAATCAGAAGCCAATTGAATCAAATTTGCTACTTCACTTTCGTTATTAATTATAGGCCTATAATATAGGCTAGATCTGCAAATCCCCAATAAATCAGCCTGTTTCCTAATTGACAGATCAGAATCTTTTTCTATAAACCTTACTCTATCTTTTTTGCTTATTTCAGTAATTTTTTTTTCAAATAACTATTTTCCACTGTCAATTCTCCTATTACTTTATGTAAACTTTCTATTTCTTGCGCTAAGATTCTTTGTTTTCTCGCACTTTCACTTTCTTCAACAAATAGGTCTTTTAACCTTGCCAATACTCTATCACGCCAATCATATAGATTTGTTGATGGTATTTTATATTCACTACATATCTCAGATGTGCTTTTTTGATTTTTTATTGCTTCCAAAGCTATCTTTGCTTTTAACTCTGGTTCATATTTTTTTGTTGCCATACTTTTACCCCTTTACCTTCCTACTCGGATTAACCATTTTTTTTTGGTCTAGTTTATGGGGTGCATTATAATATCAAGTATTACTGACAAACAGTAATCAACGAATGGCGTAGTCGTCCGCTGCAGTCTGTATATCCGATAGTTTTCATGGTTTTTTAAGGAGTTGTGTAAGTAAATGTATGTATAATATATTAGCAAAATGGCAGAAAAGAAGTTTTATTTAGCTGAAAGTGAAGTTCTGGTTGGGAGTACTAAATGATCTCAAAGAGAGAGGAGTGGAAGATATTCTAATTGCATGTGTAGATGGGCTAAAAAGCTTTCCTGCAGCAATAAACGGTGTGTTCCCTAATGCAGAATGTGTATAGTGCATCAGATACGTAACTCACTGAAGTATGTAGCTAGTAAAGAGTTTTTTGAGTGATTTAAAGAAAAGCTTCAAGTAAGGAAATTGCCGAGAATTATCTGTTGGAATTAGATGAAAAATGGGGCACAAAGTACCCTATAATCTTGGCAGAATAATTGGGAAAACCTATCTGGTTATTTTAAGTATTCCGACCCAGTTAGGAGGATAATCTATACTACTAATCCCATAGAGGGGCTACATAGGCAAATTAGGAAATTCACCAAAACCAAGGGCTCATTTACTAGCATAAATGCCTTGTATAAACAGGTATATTGTGCTATAAAGAAAGTGAAGGAGAAATGGACTATGCCTGTACATGATTGGGCATTGACTATATCTCAGCTCGACATTTTCTTTCCCAACAGATTGAAAATTGAGTTGAATTAAAAATGCAGTTTGACACAGTTTATTTAACACTCCCTTTAAGGTTTATTTGTTATATTTATTTTTTAAGAAATCTTGATCTAAAATAAGATAATTTTTTTTAAAGAGTCTATAAATTACTAATTTTATCGTTTAATATCTAAAATAATTTTTACCGCTTCTCTTCTTTCTTATGCCACTTTTCCTTAACTTGACGCCTATGCTTTTTTGAACGTTCCCGTTCCATACCCTTTATACATATTTTCCATACTGTTAAGTAAGCTAATATAGCTGCTGTCTAGTAACTTAACGCTTCTGAATTGTTGCAAAATTCTACAATTAATTTGCAAGGTGTCTTTAAATAACGTTAAAGATTCATTGTACACCCCTTTCATAAATTCCACTGCTTCCTTGGTAAATCTAAAGTCCAGACCTTGTTTCGTTATATCTATCGCATCTTTGTTTAATAATTGACACATTGTTTCTACACTACAATTATCAACTCCTATATTTCTCAAGATTATGGCTTTTACGAATGATGATCCTTTTAGCTTCCTCTTTCTCTTTATGAACCCTGTTATAGCCGAGATTTCATCTGCTCTTTCATTAAAAAGTTCTTTGAGCTTTTTTGATAAAAAAACTATCCTTTTCATTATATAAGTTCTCCATTTTATTTGTTAAATTTAAGAGAACTTATATCTCCTTTTTCTCTTCCTTACATCAAATGTATTACCACAAATCCTTAACTTGACTCGTATGGTTTATTTAATACTCCCATCTATAAATTGACTATAGCATCTTGCTGATGGCTAAGACCAATATTGACATTATTAAAATAACTACTTACTTGCTGCTGATTATCCATTTTTTTCCTTTTAATTTGTGTACTCTCTGTGCCTAGGAACCTTTTATTTCCTAGCAGTAACTCTTCACTTGATACTGAAGAAGAACTTTCGCTATTTTTTTCTACATAAAGCTCTTTTAAGATTGAGACACCCTTAGCATTCAAATCAGATTTTTCAAATTGTAAGAGCGATTCTCTTTTTTCTACCTCATTTTTTAAATATGTTGATTTATCTTCATCTCTAGTAAACAACTTTTGTATAGCATATACAGTATCTAAAGTATCAGGATGATTTATCCCTATAACCTTCTCTTGTAATTCTTGCAATCGTTGAAGTTCTTGTAATGCTTTTTCTTTATCCTCTAAGCAACTATGTAAAACAGCTATATAAAACTTCACAGATAGTACGTTAGGATGATTATCTAAAAATCCATAATTTTTTTGTAGCTTCAGCACTTTCTCAAAATATTGCAATGCTTTCTCTCTTAATTCTCTTTGAATTACTTTTCCTACCTCTATTTCAACAAAATAAGGAGCCGGTTGTAAGTACTGACTACTCTCTTGATTTATCAGAATATCTTGTAGCTGCCTAAATAAAGTTTGTATACTCAATTCACGAGGTAAATCTTCTTTATGTGGTAACGCTTCTTCATTTATAGTTACTTTTTTTCTTTCTTGACTCATAAAGAAATATGCTAAGGCATAGATATATTTTGTATCTAAATTATAAAATTCATACACCTCGGAAGGATCAAGATAAGGATCATTATCAGAATTAAAATCACTTATTTTAAGGAAAATTTCATCTCTCAGTTGTCTTACATAGTACAAAGTTGTAAATGCATCAGTATATCTTTTTTGCATCACAAATACTTCAGCTATAATAACTGCCATATCTAGATGTTCTTCTATAAATTCCATGATTTCTTCGTTAAATGAACTAGTAAATACAAAGTTATTGTATTTAATGTACGACAATGCTTTTTTATAATTTTTTTGTTTGAGATAAGTAGAAAGTACTTTTTTATCCAAAGCAAGAGAAGAAAATGTATCATTTATCTTCTCTAATTTTTTTAAATCTAGAAAGATTTTTAACGCTTTATCATACCGTCCCAAACCAGCTTGTGCGCAGGCGAACTCATATTTAATTAATCTTGAATATCCATCATCTACACTAAGCAATTGACATAATTCTGACGTAAGATTGATAACTTTTTTATACTCATATAACTCGTTTAAGCTACTTAAGACTAAACAAGGAAAATTCTTATTTTCTTCTATTAGATAGTCATATTTTCGACTATGATCAAACAAAGATAAGAGATGATCTATCTCTAAAAAACCTCCTTCAGCTTCAGATACCAGTTCTAGAACACAGCTTAATGTGTGTTTTTCCTCATCTATGCTAAGCTGTGAACGTATTACTCTTTTTATTAATTCATGCATAGTATAGACCTTGTATTTACCTTCCTCTTTTGCATAAATTATCGAATATTGTTCTAGCAATTTAAAAATAGAGTTTAGTTCATCCTTATCTTTAACCCAGAACAAAAATAAATCTGAATTAATTTCATCTGAACCAAAATAAGCCATAGCATTTAAAATTTTTAGAATTTTCTCTCCAGAACTCATCTCTTCTATTGTTTTTATCGAAAGTAGTAATGTTATTTGCAATATCCTATCGTATTCATTCTGCCTAGTGTTTCGTGGAAATTTCTGATCAAACTTTTCGTACTGTATTAAATATTCAAAAATTCCAAATGCTTTCCTCAAAGGGCTTGATCCTTTGTTTTTAATATACGCTGCTGCTAGATTTATAGCTAATGGAAAACCTTTGAGTTTTCTTATAAGTGCTTTTATTTGTTCATCTTGCGATCTATCTGCTATCTCTAAAATTCTTTTGACAAGTTGTATAGCTTCTTTTTCTCCAAAATTATCTAAAGATACTTCTGCTATATCTTGATAATCTTGATCAGAAGAAGTAAATAAGCAATCAAAACCACCTCTTTGACCTCTGATCTTTAAAATCCTCTCTAGATCTTCTTTTTTAGCTCCCTGAAAAAGGAATAGGCATTTTTCCTTCCTTTACACTCCTCTCCTTCCATAAACATGGCTAACCTATCTCGGACAAAGGAAGCAAAAGAACTTTCTATGGATAATATATCTTGAGTATTTACCTCATAGGCATGAAGATAAACTCCTTTGTTTTCTTCAACAAATTTTCTAGCTAGTTGAGTTTTGCCAATTCCAGATGGACCTACTATTACTACCGCTCCCCCCTGCAACTTTGTATATATTTCCTCTATTTGTTCCTGTCTTCCAGTGAATTCTTCTACTGGAGCACAAACATCCTTAAAATTCATTTTCCCAAATAGAAATGCTAATGTTTTTACATTTGATGCTTTTTTTATACTAGACCAAAGACTACTAGATCTTGCTGTATTACCATGCTCTGATTCGAGTAGGTTGCTATAGTCTTGAGAGACTGTTTCAGCATGCTTTACAAATGCTTCTTTTATTTTTAGATAGTAAGATGAATTTAGAATTGTTTTTAAACTTTTTTCCATCAAAGATATAACATCACTATTTTTTTCAGTCCTTTCTATTAACTCTTTACCTCTTCTTATATGTTGCTCTTTTTTTCCTTCTCCTTTAACTAAGTATTTCATATTCATATCTAAATTTTGTTTGCGTTCTTGACAACAAAATAAGATATGCTCGCTTAAAAAGCTTACCTCTTGTTCAATATGGGATTTAATTTTTACTATAAGATCTTCAATTACTTTTTTGCTTGGCATTTGAATTTCTTTATTAACAATACAAAATACCTGCTCCACAGTAGCCTTAAAGTCTTGTAGGCCTAAAGCGTCTAAGGTATACACATAATTTTCAAGTTCTACGTTTGTAGTTTCTACTCTAATATGTCTTGTATCATATGTTCTTTTCGACTTTTCACCCATAAGGGAACGGCGATAACCATACTGACTAGATTTATCCTCACTTTTCTTTCTATAATAGATAAAAGAGCCTTCACTTCCTTCTGCAATTCCGATATTTTCATATAAATCTCTAAGATTATAACTTATTCCTCCATACTGCGCAGACACCTCTTGCAAATATGTACTTAGAACAAGGGTTTCAGCTATCCCTATATTTCTTAAATCTCTCTTATGTTCTTTCTGAATGTAATATTCAATTATCTTATTTACAATATCATCTGCTATCTTTGAAACATGATCAAAGCCCATTTTCTCAAATTGCATTTCAAAACTTTGAAAAACATTGCATCCAGCATCTACTAATATTTTTCTAAAGCCCGGTTTATATTCATTAAATGTTTCTATTAAGTCTGATAGATTAATAAAATTTTTTGTCGCTTTTATTACATTACCTGTTCTCAAAGATGCCTTAACACCAGACATTGTCCAGTCATCTATATGTGTTGAACATCCAAAAATACTCCGCACAAATCTACTAGTGTTCATTCCATCAAAAAATACTCTGTTCCCCTGTCTCAGTATACTCGCAAGTACATCATATGTAATAAGCCTCGTTTCAAATGATTTAGTGAAACTCAGAACAAACTTCATCAAATTTGAATACTCTACTTGATAAAATTGATAATGATTACCTTCTTTGTAGGATAAGTGTATTTTATTACAATATTTTTCCTTTTCATTGTATACATAATCTTTTGAATCTTTCTGAGACACTATTATCGTTGTTTTTATCAGCTCAGACATTGCATTTATTTCATTCTTTCCACCCCAAACTCCAGTAAGTTCCATACACTTTAAGTATGTGTCAAATATAAATTCCTGAACTTGATTACGTTTTTTTATCTTATTAAGTTCAGTATAAATTTCCTTCACTGCATTTTCATTAAAAAAATTAGGTTGGAGTTTACTAATATCAATATTATACTGCTTAATTTTTTCAGCACCGAATTCATCTTTAAATTCTTCTTTAAAGGTACCTCCTGTAAAATAACTTCCACTTTGACTCTCAAAAAGATCCACAATATTAACCTTATTTTCAAATCTTCCTTGGCTGAAACATACTGCATCAACAGCTTCATTACGAAATGTCTTCGTTACCAACTGCCTCATTGCACTATCTTCATAAATATTTGCATTACCTTGCATTAGCCTTTGAATTGAATGTACATCATGGTCGCTCGTAAATAATTCTTTAAACCTTTCATGGAAGGCATAATCATCAAATTTTACGGGAGTTAAGTAAGCTAAAGCAACAGACCAAAATAAGCAACTGCCATCTCCCGGTACATCAACTTCTTCATATGAAATAAGTGGTTGCAGTATCTTAGCGATATCTTTTCTGTTATTATCTTTAGCAATATCTATAGGAGTCTTTCCCTCTCTATTTAAAACATCAATTTGCGCTCCTATCTTTAGCAAAAACCTGACAATTTTTAACTCTCCCACACAAACAGCAATATGTAGCGGTGTATCATTATATTGATTCACTCGAGAATTAACGTTTAGACTCGGATATACCTTAAAAAAACTTTTTAGCTTTTCAAGCTTTCCATCTTCTGTAAGATCAGAATCCTCTATAATACTAGTAAACTCTCTCTGTATTTCACTTATTAATAGTGTCCCGCTCAAGATTGGCTCAAAATGGAAATCTCCTTTATTTATTATATGTATAGTATCTTTTTCATTATAATCTGTACTTACAGGTTTGGATGCTAACCCATCAATAAGATAGCCTGACCATCCACACATGGGAAGATTTTCAATAACATGCAGCTTAACATTATATTCATTACAAATCATACTTCCCTCAATTTCAGGCCTGCCACATATAGGAATCTGCAACGTATTTCCATACTTTAAATCAGTTAACGATGAAAATACGTCTTTATTGTCTTTCTGCATTTTTTCTATATCTTCAATACTGTGTTCTATACCAATCAAGTAACTATTCCATAATTCATCATCATCAATACCAGGCTCTGGAAGTACTACTGTAGAATCTTCATGGTTTCTAGCATCTGCTATAACCTTTTCTTTCACTTCTTGATTACTTAAAGCTTGCTTCCTACACACTTCTCTCAAAGATTTCGCAGTAAAGTTTGTTCCAGGCTTTAATTGCTTAAGTCCTTGTGCAACTGCATCAAAGAAACAATCCCCTCTTCCAATTGCTTTCCCTATTGTAAAACCTTCTGGCAGCTGTAAGCCACTACTTATCAAACTAGATTGATCAGGTGTTTGCTTAAAAAGCCCTAGGCTTTTCTCTGCATGATTTACAGAGCATGATGCATCTAACATAATACCTCCAGCATTAATTGTCACTACATTATGGATAAAAAAAAATAACACAAGAAGAACTTTTTAATATTTTATTTGAGATACATAGTTTATGTTTTTAAAACTATAGCCAGTGCTCACAAATACACTTCTGTTTTTTTACTGCAATGTACTCTTTCTATTTCTAAATACTAATTCAACTTCACATATCACTAAAAACTTAATAATACATCCACTTTCAGCAACAAAAACCAGAAGCGTGAGAACATTTTTCTTTGGAATGGGTTGGTCACCGCTAGATCCGTGCGAACTTTTTTATATGGTAATTTCATTGTACGCTAAAACCAACTATATTAGCCTACTTTAGCCATGTTTACATACGAACTGTTTTGTATAACTTTGTTACAACAATTTCACATTCTTATTTACACAACGCCGCTTTTGTTTAAATTGTTCTCACAAAGGTAGGTACTTTTTTGTGGTTTTGAAAAAGTAAATAATTTGATTTTTTGTTGCGCTGAAGAGTCCAGCATTCTCCACAAGTTTTAAATAACTTATTAATATACTTGAAAGTTGCTGAAAATATCCAATACTATAATATTGATATAATTAATATGGTGAAATAAAATGGATTTTAGTAAACGTGTTGACGGTCATTCTCTAATTATTCGAAATCCTTCAGTAAATGTACAGGAACTAGTGCGCTTTTTACGAGATCACACACACATTACAAAACTTAGTATACTAGCTTGCGAAATTGGTGATAAAGGTGCAAAAGCTTTAGCTGAGGGTAATTTTCCAAACTTGACCGAACTTCATTTGGAAGGTAACAATATTACTTCTGAAGGTCTGGAAGCTTTAATTAAGGGTAATTTTCCAAACCTTACTACACTCAATTTGAATGAAAACAAAATTGACGTTACAGGTGTACAGGCATTAATTACGGCATCAAGTGAAGTATTTCCAAAGCTTACTAATCTTAATTTGCATGATAACAATATTGACAATAAAGATGCAGGAGCTTTAGTTGAAGCATTAGATAATGGTATATTTCCAAAGCTTAAGGAGTGTAACATAAACGGTAACTGCATCTCTGATGAACTTATTGAAAGATTAGATTATATGATAAAAAACAGATCTCAAAAAGGAACCGTGCAGATGGGAAATAAGTTACCCTTTGTAATCGCTTCTGCTGGCTTATTGTTAAGTTTAAGCATATCGTACTTTGCAGGAGCTGCTGCTTTAACCCCTGTTGCTACTGCCATTTCAGTGTTTCTTGCAGCTGCAGTAGTTGGCACATTAGTAGGTTACAGTATTGGTAAGTTTTATAAAAAGGTTAGTGAAGAGAAGCAAAAAGATCTTGATACGAGTACGTTGACTGCTGTTAAAAGTGTACTATGTAGTGTATTTACTAAGTCACAATTGGGGGCTTAATTCAAGGTAGCCTTGTTGCGTAGTTATTTATTAGAAGTGTAATGGAATTAATAGTATGTGTTATGCTATCATGTTATCTATATGAACTTTAGCTAGCATGGCATCTGCACTAAAATATTTTTTGAAAAAGTTAGTTGACTTGTAAATAATTCTCTACTAATACTGGCATGTGTTTGTTTATTCTGCTGAAGTTGCTCCATGCAGGTTTGCTGTAAAAACTTCAGCAGTTTCCGTACTCCTTTAAAGCATCATGCTCTTATAGTAGTGATATCAAGTATAGGTCTTAACCATGTTGATTTATAGTAAAATTAGCTCAAATTTGGAGTCATAAGCAACTTTTAACCTCTCTATATACTCCATTGTTACTCACCATAAAAACTTAACAAAAGCTTAACTACATAAGTAGTAAAAAGATTATGGTTATTGATTTAATGTTACATATTGCATATAATGTATTATGTATCTTAGCATTAGAGAGGTAAGTATGGGTGAGTCTACTGGGATAGTAAAATCTATCATCAATCTACTAAAACCAAAATCCAAACCAGAACCATCTGATTTTGAATATGAATCAATTATAGAACATCTATCATCTAAAGAGCATTTATTAAATGAGCTGATGAATGATATGTGGTACTCAGGAGATTTACCATCAGTTAGAAATCATAATGAACCATCATCTTTGATAGATAGCAAACTTGGATTAAGTGAACAGATTTGTGTTTGGTTTGCTCTAGATCACGATCTTACGCCAAGTCAAAAAAATTTAAACAAAAAGTTACTTAGTGCTCTAAAATGTTTAGCTTCTAACTGTGGTTCATTTGATAATACTGAGCCCCTTGAAGAATTTTTATATGATAATAAAAACAATAAAGATTTAAAAGTAGTTCTTAACATCAAAAGAGGAGAATCTCAATCAACAGTATTGCATGCGATTGCAGGAGCAAATATTGGTGGATTTCGTCGCACAGGAAATCAGGCTATAGATTTACTCTTAGAAGCAGGCGCAGATCCTAACATACAAGATAATAAAGGAAAAACACCATTATACCTTGCTGCTGCCAAAGGTCACCACGATAATGCAAACTCTCTTCTCTTGAAAGGAGCTAACCCTAATATAACAAGTAGAAAGGGAAGAACTCCACAACAAATAGCAACTAATAACCTCTGCTATGATATTGAAGAATTATTTTTAACTGATAAACAGAAAAAGATGAATAAGGAGTTGTATGACTTACTTGTACTCGATTCAGACTGCACTAAAAATTTAAAGGAGTTTTTAAGTAAGCATAAAAGAGATTCAGACCTAAAAGTGGTGCTAAATATTCGGCAAGGAATGGGTGAATCAAAAGTGTTTTCGTATGTTGATCGTTTTTCTTGGGACAATGAAGGTCTTATTCAAGAGTTAAGAAAGATATTTTTAGAAGCAGGAGCATTAGATTATGGTATAAATATTTATCGTCAGCAAAAGGAAGGACAGGCCAGTAAATTACTCGTTAATTTAACTTCAAATCAAAAGGAGAAATTAAATAAGTTTTCTGATAAGGTATTGCGAGCTCAAAATATGGCTGAACTTGAAGAGATTGTAAATGATGCTATAAAGTCTGGCGTACGATTAAACTATTCTCTTTCACAAGATTTCTTTTCAGGCAATGAGTACACTTTTACCGATTATGTGATGAAAAAAATCAGTGAGTTGGAAAAAAATCCTAAAGTTTCTAGTAGTATAATATGTCAATTAGTATCAAAAGGGGCAGTGTTTGGTAATACAGTTGATGCTAACACACTGACATCAGAATTTAAAGAGCATAAAACTAACCTAAAAAAAGCTAATAGAGATTTAGTTAGCAATTCTCATAAGTTTATTGAAATCGCAAAAAGTGCAACCAATAGCGAGCTAAAAGATGCAAGAGTGGACAACTCCGTTTTTTACTTAGAATATTCTAAAGATAGTAAAATAGACATTATAAAGATAACAGATGGGGTAAGGGGTTTAGGTCTAACCGATGGAGAGATAAAGTGTGGAAGAAATATAGTAAAGATCGGTAGAAGTGAAGTAGAAATTAAAACTGAAAATGGCATAAGGAATTATACAGATNTTACAGAAGGCAGCAGTATAGTATTAACTTTCTATACTAGTTTGGGAGAATTAGAAGTTAGATTATGCCCTCATGAAGAAAATAAAAATTGGATAAAAGTAGAGGTGAGTGAAGAAGGCCTACTTCTACTCGATAAAATAGACAGTTATAATGAAGCAATAGAAGATTGCAATGAAGGAATAGAAAATTATGAAAAGATAGGACAAAATTGCTTATTGGGAGGTTTATCGGTTATTGAAGCTATAGACCAAGGTGTTTTTGCTAGATCCGGTGAATTAATGCATCCTGAAGTCACAAGCGAGTCTAACAACAAATGGACAGAATGTGAAGAGTTAAGAAGGACTTCTGATCCTAGGAGAGAAGTTTCTAGATAGATTAAAAAAGTTAAAGATTATTATTTAAATATAAACTGCTATAGTTTATAGATTAAGAAGTTCGTACCAATGTCTTTTAAGAACACTCTTTTATATTGTTTTTAAGCTGGCTACAAAATGAAGATATGGAACATACAATTGGCTGAGCTGCCTTTTACACTCCAGGTCTACTATTAAAATATGCAGCTAAAATTGGATCATTTTCTACCATTGTTGAATCTAATCTACTAAAATCTTAATTATTTATATTAATATTTTCGCATAATTGATTTTGTAACATTTATTTGCTCTTCTACATCAATCTCAACATCTTTTGGCATGGCCCTTTGTAGCATCTCCTTCTGGCACATACTCTTTTGATCTCCTATTGCTTTTATAAATTAAAACCGTAAAACTTCTCTAATTGCTCACTCCACAGCATCGGTATTTCCCTCAAGTCAGCTAACTTTAAACCCCTTGGCTGTCTTCCATTTACTATATCTTCTTTAATCTTCGGAGCTAAATAATTTAACCTTAAAATCTGTTGTATACGTCTTGTACCTATATTAATTTTGACACCTAGCTCTTTTACACTTCCGTACTTTCCCTCTTCTAATTGCCGTTTCCAGGAATGGGCTCTCACCACTGCTTTCAGTAGTGCATTATTTGTTTTTCCTTCTGGCTCTACTACTGTGCATTTGTTTCCTTTCTTCTTCATTGGTATAAATTTTTCCTCTGATTCAGAACTCACCTCTATTCCATCCCCTTTCACCATTACTCCCTTTATTAACTTTTTCACTACTTCTTTCTGCTTTCCAAAACTTAAATTTTTCCACTCTTCCGCTTTTTTTCCCCATTTTTCATATAGCTGTTCAGCTTTCTTCATCACTTCTTTTTCTACTTCTCCGGCTACTACTGTTCGGTTTACTGATTCACAATTCTTTCCTCTTAAATGATTATTGCACACGTAATATCGGTACCTTTTATTCTCTTTTTTTGCATACGTCAGCGTCATATTTACATCACAGCTTTTGCACTTAATTATTCCCTTTAGTAGCGCCTCTTCATATCTTGCTTTTCTATATGGTTGATTCCTTATCAATTCCTGTGCTTTTTGCCATTTTTCTTCTTCTATTATTGCATCGTGCTTTCCCTCATACTCTTTGTCATAATGCCTGATTTTTCCCATATATATTGGATTTGTTATTATTCTTCTCACCGTCGCTTTTTTAAAGATATCTGCTTTCGTTCTGTAACCTTGACTATTTAGCTCCCTTGCCAATTCTGCCATTGATTTTAGCTCCACATATCTTTCAAATATGTGCCCTACTATTTTCGCTTCTTTTTCATTTATTATTAACTCTTTATCTTTCACATCATATCCCAGCGGTAAAGTTCCTCCCATCCACAATCCTTGCTCTTTTGATGTTGCTATTTTATTTTTTACTCTCTCTACTATCATCTCTCTTTCTAGTTGTGCTGCTCCTGATAATACCGTTTGTACGAACTTTCCCATTGGCGTATTATTGTCAAATATCTGCGTTACTGCTACAAAATTTACTCTATGCCTTCTAAAAAATGACGTTACTTCTATGCTGTCTTTTGTTTCTCTTGATAACCTATCTAGTGTATATACTACTACACAATCTACTTCTCCTTTTTTTACATCTTCAAACAACTCCTTTATCGCTGGTCTTTCTAAATTTTTTCCTGAATATCCTCCATCATCGTACCTTTTTGCCAATATCACCCAGCCTTCTTTGCTCTTTATATATTTCTCACATGCTACTCGCTGTGCATCAAGACTGTTAAACTTTTGTTCTAGCCCATCCTCATTTGATTTTCTCGTATATATCGCACACCTTACTTCTTTTAGCATTTTATTCTCTTCAATTTTCACTTTTATCACGCATCCCAAATAATAAAGGTCCGTTGTAGCTCATTCCCATTATTCTCCCTGCTACTGCTGACAATGACGTATAAAACTCTTCTTTATAGATTAAACCCTTATCTGTTACCATTACCACATGCGTTTCTTCCCCTCTCTCTAGTATTAATTCTGTCCCTTCTACTGGTAATTTATCGCTACTTATTCTTTTTCCCTTCTCTAGCCGATCTCCCAGATACTCTAGTCTTTTTATCCCCTTTCTTGACATTTCTCCATACGCTTTTTCCTGCATTCTATAAGCTAATCTTGGTATCAGATATTTCTTTGAGTATCTAGGCGCCTCTTCCCCAAATACCTTCTTCCACGTTTTTCTCAGCTCACCCAAAGGTTTTCTCTCTAAATTCATTACTTTCTTTTCTATTTCCTCCTCCATATTTTTAGCCTTTCATAAATAACTTTTCAATTCTGTCTATTTCTTTCTTCAATACTTCAGTTACTTCTTTACTGGTTTTCGCATAATCCATCGCTGTCATTCCAAATTTATCCGCTTGCTCTATTTCTCCTCCAGCTTTCACTAGCTCCTCCACTATTTCTTTTTCACCTACCATACATGCAAGGTGCAGCGGTGTGCATTTATTTCCATATTCCTCAGCATTTACATTCCCTCCTGATTTTATCAATTCTCTCACGGTTTCTAGACGTTTCTCTGTTACCGCTAGATGCAGTGCTGTGTGTCCTTCTACATCTGCTGCATTCACATTCGCTCCTTTTTCAACTAATAATCTCACTGTTTTTGCGTCTACTGCATAATGTAAAACTGTTCTTCCTTTTTCGTCTCTTTCATAAATATTTTCATATGAGTTCTCTAATAATTCTTTTGCTGACTTATTAAATTTGCCAAGCTTTAACATAATCCACCCCACCTTTTCTTTAAATTTAAATCCCTCTTTTAAACCTTCCTTTTCGCTACCTCATCTATCATTTCGTTCACTTGGCTCATTATTTTGCTTGCTAAATTTTTACATTCTTCCTTTATTAGCGATTTGTCTCTCTTCCTTATTTCTCCTATCTCTATTATTTTTAGCTCCGGCAAATAACTCCCATTCAACATGTCTGCTATTTCTCCCACTAGCCTCTCTATTCCATAGCAGGTCAGTTCTCTACTTTTTGTTATTCCTCCTTGTTCTCTCAGAAATTTACTCGCCTCTTCACTCTCTTTGCTATCACATAGACGATACTTTTCACTTTCCCAAATGTAATACATTGGTGTTGCACCGTACTTATTCAGTTGATTAACTGTAGCTCCGGCCTTTACTAGCTCTTTTATTATTTCAACTTTTGCTCCTCCTATTTTGCACGCAGAGTGGAGTGGCGTACATCCACTGACATATTGAGTGGCATTTACTTCCGCTCCAGACCTTAGCAGCACTTTCACATTTTCTAAACTTTTTGCGAATACTGCACAGTGTAGTGGTGTATAACCATTTTTATCTCTTGCATCAACCTCTGCCCCTTTTTTTATTAATAATCTCACTGTTTTGTAATCAGAGATTTCTACTGCTTGATGCAAGATCGTCTCTCCTTCTTCATTTCTTTTATTAATGTTTTTAAACCCGTTACTTGATACTTCTTTAAAAAACTTACTCTTGCTAAAACTCATTTCATACCTCACAAAATTAGCTTTTCTAGCGTTAGATAAATTTCTTATGTTTACCTGCTGCTATTCAAGTCATGTCTTTTTTAGCATGAGAAAGCAAGTACTTTTCTTTTTATTTCATACATTTTAACCTATTATTAATATAATATATGAGGATCTAAATATAAGTACTTAACTTATTAGAGATATTACTTGACTATTTTTCCAACTTCTGTGCAAATGTCGATGTTCGTGCCACTTCAGTACTCCTGAATAAAATACTAAAATGTAATTTTCTAATTCGTGTATTGAGTCTTTTTGCTCTGAATCTGAGTTATTTTTATAGTAAACGTTGTGTTCTGCTAAAACATATTTTCTGACCTTCTGATCTGTACAATTTTCTACTTTGTAACGATGGAGAATGCTGAATCTTTCTAAAATTGGCTTGTGTTTTAAACTCCAATGCTGCCCTGAAAGTTTATCGCTTCCCAATACAAATTTATTTCCTTCTTCTTCTATGCTACCAACCGGAAAGCACGCATTTGTTTCTCCTAAGTTCCAACTGTCCGATAATACTATCTGCGCTTTAGCAAATTTAATCGATGGTAATAAGCTTTGAGTTAGAGGATACAGGGCTTTTAAGTTATACCACTGATGACTTCTTTCATAAATGCCTTTGTAATCCTTTGTGTGAGGCTCTGTTTCCCCAAGTACTGCTACATCTAATCGATATATGTCATTACTAAATGTTTGTTCATAATGCTCTCTTAAATAGTTGTCTACAATCTCTACTAACGGACCTCTAGAACTGAAAAAATTTATTCTTCCAAACGATAACACTGGCCCATTTTTTTCAACTTTTCTACCTGAATAGTCTGATAATAAGCTGCCGAATATACTTTCATCTAATATAAACCTATCAACGTTATAGTAGTCATTAAAAATCCTCATTAGCCTTGATCTTGCTGGTAATGATAGTTTTGCAAGCTCTACAACCGCATCTACAAAAAAGTCATTTGGAACATCTTTTATCCCTATCTGCAGTTCAAAAAAATGTTTACCAGGTGGTTCTTCAATAATTGTAATATCTTCTATATTTGCCCATTTGAGAGCTATTTTGAGTGAAGCAGGTGTTCCTCGCAGTCTTTGAAATTTTACTCCTTCTACTATAGCTCTTCTTTTATTTTTTACCCAACGCAGTATCTCTTCTAAACCATATTCTTCTATTATCCACGGCAATGTTTCTTCTTCCAATCTAAATTTAAATCCTCTAATACAGCTTGGATCAACCTTATAATCTATTGCATCAACCAGTGCTTGCTCTTGCTTTGTTGCGTTTGGCGGTAATAAACTTTTCATTTGTCTTTTCTTTCAAGTTGCTTTAATTTCCTTTATTTAGGTAGCTTATGAGTAAGCAAGAGATCATTGCAGAACTGATCAAAAATAAAGATGTTCTTAATATCAAAAACACTTTCCTTAATATTTGACCATATTATCCATACTTTAAAAAACAAATTACAACTTCTGGAAGAAAATCAATACTTTCGTCTCCCTAACATTGGTCATTTTTATCCAGTAAACCTTAAACCACTTATTGCACGCAATCCCCTCACTGGTACGATTCCACAAAACAAAAAAATACGTTTTAAATCCTATCTAACTTGACGTAGCCAAGCACTGCACACTCATTCCCCAGAACCACAACATCCTCTCTTGGCTCGATTAATTCTACGTTTTCTACACCCTCTACAAACAAATTTGCTATTATCCAAGATCTTGTAACATTCCATCCCAGCCTTCTATTTGCTTCAAACTTCTTAATGAACTGCTTCTTGATTTCCTCCTTCGATATTACAGGACTTATGCTCATTCTGCTGTGAATATCTATTTCCATAATATTGCAACCAATCACTGTTACTGCATCTGTTAATACCCTTATATCATCTCTAGTAAGCTGCTTTTTTACAATTTCAAGTAGTTCTTCTGATGCTGTGGATAACTTTGTTGATAAAATTGAAATTTGTACTTTCCCTGGTATGGGTGATTCTACTAATGCATCCTTTACTCTACTATCTGCTGAGAGTGCTTGAAACCGATAATGCTCTTTACTCCCTCCTGTGCTTGAGCCAACTATTCTTGCCTTGATTCTTTTTCTGAAGCGTTCATCTTCTTCTCCATCTTGCCTCTCTGCTCCATAAAACTCAGCTAAATTATCAAGCTCTTCTCCCCTTGCAAACTTGAGTAAATTGCTTTTTACCGCTTCATTTATTCTTTGTCTCAGCAAAAGCTCTCTCCAGGCTGCTACTTCTAAAATCTTCATCGCTGGGTCACTTTCAATTAGTGCCGTAAAACTTTTATCTCGATTTATTAACTCTTCTTTCATCCGAGCAAAAATCTCTTCGAAGTTCAGTGGTTCAGGCTGCTGCATTTTTAAACAACTACTCCACTAATACCTATGAATTTGCCTTCTGGAAGATAAAGACCTTCGAGTACAAGAGTCATTTTTCCTTCTTTAACTTCAGCAATCTTTACTTTTTCTAACTTAAATCTCTTCTCAAATTTCCCCAGTGCTTCTGCTGTTGCTGCATAGATTTCCAAAGTTAAATCTCTATTTATTGGCTTATCCACCAATTCAAATAATCTTGACCCATAATCTCTCCTCATTATTCTACTGTTTACTGGAGTGGTCAGTATATCAATTATCGATTGCTTTAAGTGCTCTATTCCTTCTAACGCTTTTCCTGTTTTAGCATCCATTCCTCTCATTTTTCGACTATTTTAATTTTTTTATTTTGAAAACACACTTTGATTTTTACTTACTATTTGAAAACTACAAGACGCCACATCACCTGTTCTCGCTACACCAATACCATTTACAAATACGCTGTTTGATCCTTGTGTTAGTGTCTCCTCTCCCATAGTTAAGGTATCACTTCTACGACAGACAGATCTACCATTAATACGCACATCTTTACTCCCGCTTACGCAAACATGAATAGGTACTCCAGTACAATTATCACCTGTACAAACTATAGCTCTTCTCATGTCAATTTAAATCTATTCTACTTCCTTTCAGTTTTATTCCACTTTTTGTCATTTCTATACTCGCTTCTCCAGCCTTCAGTGTTATTTTGTCTACTACTTCAATCTCTAAATGATGTTTATCTTTATCGTATGACAACTTTGTTCCATCTTGAAATGTTAAGCTACTCACCTCTTTTTTATTCTCTGGAGCAGAGTACTTTTGTTGATATATTCCAAGAAGTACTACTCCTAAAGATAATTCTCCCAGCGGGGAAAGTATAACTACTTGCTCATCAATATCTGGAGGAGACCAATCTCTATCTTTTCCTGCTTTACTTGTTATCCACGGTAAATAATCTGTTAAAAATTCTCCTATTTTCACTCTTACTTTTGCTTTTTCATAATCTACTTCTTTTACAACTCCTATACGAATGATATTCGCTAATTCTCTACTTAGCTCTGAAATCGCAAAACTATGATCCAACATGTACGTTACCTATCTCTATAATATACGGTTTAATTCCAGTTTCTGACCACACTGACTCACCAATATGTATCTCATGAACCCAATCAACTACCCAAACAAGATATGCATCTAATTCTGGCCTAAATCCTTCAATTTCCGCAGAGAGAAATTCAGCAGGAAAAATATTTTCCACGTTCCAAGTATTTTTATTTACTACTCTCGCAACCTCAGCAGCTAATGTTCTAACAACTACCGAGGAATCCTCTACTGTTCCATCAACTACAATCCTCGCTTCAAATCTTGCTTTCAGCGCTAATTCTTCTGTTCCAGGATCATGTCCTTTTTCAAATCCGCTAAGTTCCACAAACACCGCTGGCGCTACTAATTCTTTTCTTATCGATGGATAAATTTCACATGTTTGTATTGCTGGTATTTCTTTCTTCAGTGTGGTGCAAATTGCATTATGCAAATCTTTAAAATTCATACACTTCCTGTAATATAACTTAATTCACGTTCAAAAAATTTTGTAAATACTTTCTCAACCTCATAATTAACAATATTATCCTTGAAGCCTCTGGTTCCAGTGGTAGTTTTACTTCCTTTATTGGCAATGCTGCTCTTCCTTCACGTTTAAAAATACCGCTATTTCCTTTTGGCATAACTGCTGCAAATCCTCCTATAAACTCATGCTTTCCTACTTTCGATCCTCTTCTTGTTTTTTGTATTTTGCCAATTGTCGATGCTCTAATGTCGTAGAGATTTGCTCTAATTAACACTTCTAATCTGCTTGTTCTTGCCTTAAAGATTCGCAGCCTTTTTCTCATTACCGTTAATTTTATCTTCTTTTCCTCACTGATTTCCTTAGCTGCTTTTGCTTTTAACCATAGTGCTGTTTTGTTTAATGCCCTCTCCGTCGCTTTTTCCACTTTTTTCCTTTCAGCATCTATACTTTGCATAACCTTCTCAATGCTATCGCTAACCTCAACGTTGATACGCATTCACACCCCCGACGCTTGAATTTTCCATACCATTCCTGAATTGTCTTGCAGCGGTGAAGAATGTACTTTATATTTACGATCATCAATAACAAAAATATCTCCCACCATTGGCTTCAATACATCAAAAACGCTTACCTCAAGAAAAAGCATCTCCCCCACAAATTGTCCTTCACCAATTCCATATAATTTATCTGGCTGTTGCTTCAATATTTGTACCATGTATGCCTTATCCTTTGATTCATACAACGCTTGCTCCCCAAGATGTGCAAAACAATCTGCAAATAATCTTTCTATTTTTCCTTGCATATTTTACCTTTATGCACTAATCTCTACATGCACGCTAAGAAGGGGCATATTGGTAGAGCAGTCCTCATGCCTCACCACTTTTGTAGTTGCTCTACCAGTATTGTTATGTTGCAACGACTTTTACTGATCGTTCATATTGATGCTCCTATAAAAAATTTATGATGTTGAGTTTACCATTTTTAAAATCTATTAACATTCTAATAGTTTCTGATTTATCCTCAAATAAATATTTGCAATTAGCTTTACTAGTATCTTTTTGTATTTTAATTTTACCGTTATTAATTCTATCATAAAGCCAATGCCTAGAAACTTTAAGGATTTTTGCAACTTGCGAAATAGTAAGGTAGCCAGGTACTTCAATGGGAAGTGGATGATACTTTTTTTGAGAAATATTATTTTTTAATCGAATCCTTTCTACTGTACTTTTTAAAACAGTGTTCTTCTTGGGAGAGCGATATCCTTGTTTTTCCAGGTACTGAGCAATTTCTATATCTGTTTTGTCATCTTTGCTTAGCTTTACTATAAGTTGTTCCATTTCTGTTGCGTTGGTTAATTCACGAAAAGAATTCACTGAAATAGGAATCTGAAAAGTGGTAGTTTCTCCACCATGCCATACAATACGTATTTGTAAGCAATCACGTTTAATTCGGTGCGCTACTACCTTGTCAATTATGCAACGGAGAAAAGATTTTTGTTGTTGATGTGACAGAACTGGTTTATACCAAATTTCAGGTAATTTCCTACCTATATCTAGAAATACCTCTTTCAGTTCCTCAGATAATTGAGGAGTAGGTTTTTTTGGATGTTGACGTTCAAATATAACCTCCGCATCCTTAAGGTCACTCAATGCTTGTTCCCAACGCTTTTCAAGTTCTGCAGCTACAAGACGATTATCAGGATCAACTTGATTAAATTGTCGTTCTGCCAGCTTAGCTTGATATCTTAAGCGTTCTAATTGTTGCAAACGTACTTTATTAATTGCTTGTTCAGATTGTAACTGTGAATCAATAGCTTTGGTATAAGCATCCAACTCAATTTGACTAAGTGCTTCAAAAAATTTAGGAACTACTTCATTGTCAATAGCATCAGCAGGTAAACTTTGACATATAGGTTCAAGACCATGTTTGTACGAGTGATTACATATATATTGGTTTCCTTTTTTGTACTTCACTATCATTTTGTATCCACATTCTCCACAATAGATTATTCCATGCAATAACAAGGCTCCTTTTCTAGGTATTCCGCGTGTTTTTCCATGCATATATTCTGGATAATTATCTTTTAGCATTGTCTGAATTTTTATAAAACTTTCCCAATCTATATAAGCTGGATATTTATCTTTTACCAAAACTTTCCATTTTTCTATTGGCAATCTTTTTGTCGTTTTTTCAGCAGAGGATAGTTTGTAATTTGTGGTACGACGACCATAAACAAATGCTCCAGCATAAGCTGGATTCTTAAGTATCGAGAGAATTGCACACCTCTTCGGTTTTTCCCATTGTAGTTCTTTTAAATAGCTATACCTAGGAATAGTAAGTTGATGATCATGAAAATATCTTAGAACCTTTCCTGCTGATCGTTTTTCTAAAAAAGTTTTAAAAATAAGCTCAATATGATGCTGAACTTCAAGATTAGGATCCTTATGTATTGAACCGTCTGGATAACGAACAAGGCCAGCTGGAAGAGTTAAGGCTAAATCACCTCGTGTTGCTTTATTCAATAATCCAGCATTTAGTCGAGCTCTTATAGTAGATAACTCTACTTCAGCAAGTTGCCCTTTTATACCCAGTAACAATCGACCATTAATACTACCAGGATCATAGATACCATCCCTATCAGCTATTAAACACTGTTTATAGCCACATATATCCAGTAACGGATACCAGTCAGAGCAATTCCGTGATAAACGGGTTACATCATAAGAAAGTATGATCCCTACTTGTCCTAAAGTAACTTTAGTAACAACTTCTTTAAACCCTTCACGCTTTTCAATATTAGTACCAGTTATACCAAGATCAGTATCAATTATGATAACCTTATCAGCTTTCCAACCAAGATCAATTGCCCTTTGCTTCAACGCATACTGTAGTTCTAGACTCTCTTGATTGCTTAATATTTGATGAGGTGTTGATTGTCTTATATAAATTATTGCTTCGCGTGCTAAGTGTTGTACTGTGATTAGCTCTGACGTGCTCATGAATAACCTCTTGAGATATTAACAATATATTTTCTAAGACTTCCAATTTAGAACTTTGTGACATTCGCTGCCACAGTTGATATGGTTTACATGGCATAGTAATTTATACTCCTTTGCTAAAGAAACAAATTCATATAATGATTCATATGTTAGCTTACTAACGATAAAATCTTCCCTATCAACTAAATTGGTAGCAGAAAACGGAATACTTAAAATGATATCATTACGGTAAGTAACCAATATATTGCTACCACAATGGACCCTTGAGGCTATGGTAAAAGTTCTACCAAACAGTGGATGAGTTGGGTCTGTAACTGTAATCTTGTCAGTTAATATTTTTACTTCATTGTTGAGGGGGGTATTAAGATAATATCTTGACTAATGTCCCTGGACGATGGCACATTGGTAAAGGATTTGACTGAGTATGTAAATCGGTCCCTCTATCAAATCTTCTTGGCTCTTGTTTTGCATATAATGGCTGACCAAGCGTATTCACTGTCTCATTAAAGTCTGCTGGTGCAAAATATGTCGTAAACGTACTTGCTGTTCCTAGTGGAAAACAGTGTCCTGTATCTCTTTCTATAAATCTTCTTACGGTTCCTTCAGGATCAGTTGCTTGTCCTCTATACTCCTCAAACGTTATTCCACAGAACGTAAATCCTGATCTCATATCATTTCGAAGTGCTGCTCCTTCTTGCCATCTCTCATATGCTTCTTTCACTTTAGTATGAGAAGTAAGTGCATCAAAAAACTCAGGGCTTACCAAAGCATGAACTCCAGTCATATATTCACCACTTAAGTTATCCTCAATATGTCTCAATACTTCCAGACATTTTCGTTTTACATCAGTTGTTGCTGTTCCTAGCGCAAAATTTACTACTTTTGGTGTGATTTCAAATTCGTTGTACAGATTTAATAATTCACTGCCATCTGCGTCCAGAATAATCCCTTTCAGCGCTCCCATTCGCAAATGCTCCAACGTTATTGCATGTTTATTTCTCATTAGCTGCAAATGGTCAGTTATTACATCCGCCAGCGCTTTAAGTTCACTTTCTGATCCAAATGCTCTTATTCCCTGTACTTCCTCTGGTAAAACTACATCATCATGGGGAATATGTGGAATTGTGAATGTTCTTATTTTCCGTTTTCCTCGTTTTCCCACTGTTGCTGGTGCTCCTGGGGATTGTGTTGGTAATAAACTGAGAACTCCTTGGTGTTCTTCTATTGTAATATGACGAAATCTTACCGACCTACTTGGAAATAAATTTAAATTTTCTGTACGTCCATAATTTATCGGCAATATGTTTATCGCATTTGTTAGTGCCGTCATACTAAATGCTGGATTTGTAAATGGATTTTGCATTTTTTTCTCCCTTTTTAATTTAAGTTAAACTCCCTTGCGGATAATGATTCCTCGTGCTTCAAGTTGCTTTATTGCTGCAGCTTTCTGCTCTTCAGTGATATTTGCTGGCCACACCACTGCATGATCTGCTAACATTGCTATACGTGTAATGATTACTGCTTTGGTGGTTTCCGTTGCATTTACATCACTTGTTATTACACCTATAGCTGTTTGCGTTCCATCCGTAGCTGCTGGATTAAGTATCCTAATAAAACCATCGTCTGTCTTCTTGGCAACTACTGCACCAAGCTTAATATTTTGACCTTTTGCTACTGTTATTTGGTCTCTTGAATATAGACTTGATGCCTCATATTTCAGAAGATCACCTAAGTTATTTGCTTCAGTTATACTTGTCATTTTTGCTCCTTTTTTTCTTTAATTTTATCGCCATGTTTGATACGCGGCGGTAAAAGATTTATAATAATTTTGGCTACTTGTTTACCGCTGTGTTTATAGCTGTTATACGCCGCGGTAAAAGATCTGTAATTGCCTATTCTGGCGGACTTTGGTCACTTATTTACTGCGGCGTTTGTAATTGCTGATACCTAAATTTCTCAAATGCCAGATTGCGCTCGAGTTCTTGCTACCTGCATCATCAAGTCTTCTGGTGTATTTTGCGGTATTGTACTCAGTATCTCTGTCTTCTTCGTTCTCTCCGCCAGTATCGACATTAATATCTCTTGGGCTTGTTTTGCATTTACATTCTGCTCAATAAATTCTCCTATTTTCTCTGGCATCTTTGATAAATTACATAATCTTATTACCTCTAATACTTCCTTGCGGCAGCTCTCATACCCAAAACATCTTCCTTGTTCAATTAGATTGTCAATATCTATTGCTTGTATCTCAGTTTTAGTCATATTACTCCTATAATTGTCAATAAATTCTGAAAATGTCGTAATTCCATCAGCAAGTCCTATCTCTATTGCTTTCTCGCCAAAATATGTATCCGTTCAGGAGAGTGGCAGAATAAGGTAGACAAGGTAATCTAAAAAGATAACCATAGAGCAAAAGTGAGGTAATGTGGTAAACCTTTTAGAACTTTGCAAAAATTTACAGCAAAAAATAGAAAGGCTGGAAAGAGAGAATGAAAATTTAAAAGCAGAAAACAAGGCTTTAAAGATAGAGAACGCTGAATTAAAGGAAAGGCTCGGTTTAAATTCAAAAAACTCATCTCTGCCTAGCTCAAAAGAGCTATACAAAATAAAAAAGGACAAACCAAAAAGCGAAAGGAATGTTGGCGGTCAGGTTGGGCACAATGGCAATTATCGCGCTAAAATGAACGCAGATGAAGTGGTAAAAGTAGAGTTGTCATCTACTTGCGAATGTGGAGGGGAGATCGCAATATACAAGAAACCGTACATTCACCAAAAAGTTGATCTTCCGGAAATCAAGCCTTATGTAGTGGAATATCAGCTGGAGCAAGGTCGTTGCCGGAGATGCGGGAAAAGGAGAAGCAGTAAGTTACCAGAAGGTGTTACGTCAGATACATTTGGACCAAGGGTTAAGTCAATAATTGCAGCGTTCAGCGGGTTTTACAAAAATTCAAAACGCGAAATAGCGAGTGTCGTAAATGATATCTTCAATTTGAACATAAGCGTCGGTAGCATATCAAATAGTGAACATAGAGTTGCTTCAAAATGCAAAAAAATGTATGAGCAGATCGAACAAGAAGTAAGTACAAGCAAAATTCTTCATATCGATGAAACCAGCCATTACAATAAGGGTAAGCTTGGTTGGTGCTGGATGTTTGCAAGCAATGCGGCAAGTTTTGTAAAATTTACAGAGTCAAGAGGAATGAAGGTTTTACAAAGTAGTAAGTTCTGCAATCGCAATAGCTTAGTAGTAACTGACAGATATGCAGCATACAACTACTTTGCCGATAAAAACAGGCAAATCTGCTGGGCACATTTATCAAGAGATTTTGAAAGGTTAGTGCATAGTTGGAACATCGAAGTCAAAGTTCTGGGCTGTTACTTAAGAAACGTAGCTACTGAATTATTTGCACTGAAAAAAGCTTTACTAAAAAGTGAAATAGACGTTTTAAGATTTACTAGACGTGCCAGAAAGTTGCGAAAACGTACAAGGTATTACTTGAAGGAGATATTCCACTTACCTGAAGCAATAGGAGCTTCTCGAGTTGCAAAAAATATTTTGAAATCTGAAAGAATGATGTGGAATTTTTTGAATGATTCAGAAAACATTCCATTGACAAATAATCATGCTGAACAACAGATACGACACTATGTCGTTTACCGTAAAAATTCATATTTTACCCAATCACAGCGAGGAAACACATTCCTTGAGAGGATAATTTCATTATACTTAACTTGGAAACAAAGGGAGTTAAACCCTTTTCACAATCTTCTATCTATCGTTTCTCACACCGCTTAGCTGAACAGATACCAAAATATAGCCCTGCTTCGGTTGATTTGATTCTTTCCATGGACAAATTTCGGTTTCTTGCTATTAGCTGGACAAACATCTCATATAGGCGATTTACCTCTCCTTGCAAGCTTTCCAGACTTTCAGACGTTATCGGCTCATGCGGATTTAAATCGTTTTTTCTCTTTCCTGCAAATACTGTGGTATATTTTATTCCTTGTTTTTCATCAAACTCACTTTGGTCTATATGGCTTGCTATTACTCCTATGCTTCCTATACCTGAAGTCCGGCTTATATATACCTTTTCAGCACTTGACGCTATCGCATACGCCGCAGAATATGCATCATCATTCGCTATTGCTATTATTTCTTTTTCTCCTCTCGCTTTGTAGATAAAGTCGGAAAGGTCGAATAAACCGTTTACTTCACCTCCTGGACTATCTATATCCAGTACTATTGTTTCTACTTCTTCATCCACTAAAGCTCGTTTCAACTGTTCTTCGATTTGTTCATATGATGTCATTCCTAGTATATCATCGAAGATTTCCGATTTTTTTGTCAAAATTCCATGTGTTGGTATAACTTTTATTCCTTTTTCACTATTTTTTATTGCATGTTTTACATTTTTAAATATAGGCTGTTTTCCCGCATGTAACGATAGTAACTCAAAACTTCTTGCTTCTATCATCATCGGCTTATTCAACCAGATCATTTGTGTTGTCATATTATTTCAGAATTAGAATTAAAGTTGTTGCTGACGTCGGAGTCAAAATGTAGACCTAATTCACTAGCACGCCTTTGATCTTCTGCAATTTCTTGGTCTATTTCTTCTATATCGTAACCCAGCTCTGATACCACCTCTGACCTGCTCTTAAACCCATTTCTTACCGCCATTTGCTGTGCTTGCTGATCTTTCAGCGGGTCTACCCAATCAAACCCTTGCGCTATCCATTTTACCTCTTTTGCCCCTTTTTTTGTCCATTCTTCTCCTATATCGAGTTCTCCTGAGAGTAGGGCTAATTCTAACCACCTATCCCATACTGGACGGCAAAATTGAAATACTACCACGTTATGCTGTAACATCGCGCACCTCCTACGAAACTCTATTAACCCTGCTCTTATCGATGAATAATTAACCCCGGTAAGATCTCCTGTTAGCTGCTCATACGTTATCCCTGTGCCTACTGCTATTGCCCTGAGCTGCTGTTTCATAAATGCTTCATAACTTCCTCCAACATCAGATGGTTCCGAAAATTTTATATCTTCTCCTGGGTCTAAAAGTTGCATTGTTCCAGGTTCAAGACCAGATAGTGCTACCCCTTGTTCATTACTCTCTCCTTCTCCCATGATGTTTGCTTCAGGATCAAGTCTCGTAATAAACCCTGCAAACATCGCTGCTGTCTTCTTTCTCACTAATTCCGCATCGTCATATTGATCAAGTTCGTAGAGCTTTAACAGTACTGTAGAAAGCCATGGTACTCCTCGAATCTGCCCTGGTCTAAGTGGTTTATAAATATGTAAAACATCGTTTGCTGGCACTCTCACTGATTCGCCAAACGAGCCTTCACCAGGGTGCTCTCGAAAAAGGTAATACGCTTCTCTTTGCCCAAGCCTGTTAAACTCAATGCCGTTTCTGATTACATTACCGTTGGCAAGGGTTTGATTGCTCTTATTGTCTAAATGCTCTGATTCAAGTACTTGCAGTTGCAACGGTACACAAAGACCATCTTCTCGTTTTCTCGTTCTCAGCCGTACAAAACATTCCCCTCCCTCTATCATGCTCCTACAGACCAAAGCTTGTAACCCATAAAAATCATTTATCCCACTGCTGTCTGCTTCATCTGTCCATCTCAGCCATAATTCTTGCACTTTTTTCCGAAACTCTGCATCTTTCGCCTTTGACTGCGGCTTTATTCCTGTTCCAACAGAGTTACTTACTATCGTATCGATGATGTTTGCTGCATAGGAGTTCTTTCTTACCATGTCTCGAGATCGACTTCGTAAAGTTTCAAGACTATACGAGAGTAAGCTATTTATACTTCCTGTCTCTGGTTGAAAGTGAAAAAATCTTCTTCCAGATCCTCCTGCATCCCACGCTGAACCTTTAGGCTTTGGTGGTTTGCGGAATAATTGTTTGAATGACTTTAGTAACATTTAGACACCTTAACAGACAGATAATGTTTTAAAAAACAGCTTGCTGACTTTATGCAACTGCACAAAACTCTTAATCCTTCTTTGATTTACCACGTAATGGTATGCCAGCTTTCAGCGGATCAGTTGTAAGTTTTTCATCTATAATTTTTTTTATTTTTGATCTTATCGTTGGTGGTATATCTGGAAAATCTTTTTCAAGAACATTTTTTGAATAGGCAATTTTGTACTTTTGTTTACCTTCATCATCTTCAGTGATTTCCTCAGATAACCAGTCTACATCCTCCCCTCTAATCAACTCTGCACCTTCAACATCTCGTTCTGCAATCATTTTTGACAATTCTATGTCTTCCTCTAGCGCTTCCGTTGCTAGATGCACTAAAATCTCTGCTACAGTCTTGTTGTCAATTTCTGCTATATCTTTGAGATATTTCGCTAATTCACCTTCAAAGCTCACGTTAACATTTAGTTGATTTTCAGCCATTTTACTTGACCCCTTTATCTGTTGAAATCACAATCCTGCGCTTCGGCTTTACACCTACAACTTTTAACTCAGCTTTAATTCGTTGTCTTAAATCCAATAGATCTTTTATCTGCACTTCTCCATACCTAACCACATGATCACCATATGCAATCGATACTACTCTTTCGCCACTTTGAAGCTTCTTTATTGCTTGTTCAACTTGAATTAGATAATCTTCGTTATACATTTACTACTCGCTGATCCATTTGCTTTTGACTATTTTCTTTGATTTTTTACTTTCCATTTTTCCACTCAAACTATTCCATTTACTCTCTGGCCAACGATCGATTCCAAGTGCAATAGATGCTGCTCTCGCATAAATCCTGCAATCTAGTACTTCATTTCGGTCTCTTATCTTCTGCCACTCTTGCTTGGTGTATCCTTTTACTACCTTGGTAATTAGTTGTTCTGCAGTAAGTTGCTTAAAATATTCAGGTGGATACTCTGGAAAATGACAATATCCCGGCGCCCCTTCTGTTAAAACATTAAGTAGCTGAAAAAGCTCGGACTTCAATATCGATACCCCAACTGGCCACAGCTTCATTCCTCTCCGTAACTTCTTACCACCAACTGTTACATCAACTCTACTTGGGCTGTTAAGCGGCACTAGCGCTTTGTTTGCTCCTTTTACTGCCATTACTCTCCCAGAGCCTTGGTGACTCCTTACCCAGTTATAAACCTCTTGCGTTGCATATCCAGCATCTACCGCCATCATGCTTATCATGTATTCAAGTCCATTTTCACCGATAAAATGATGATTCAAAAGCTCTGAAAGTCTTTCCCATACTTCTCCACCTCCTGTATCACCTTCAAATACCTGGTAATCTATTGACCAGCTTTCACGACCCATACCCCATGCCACTACTTCTACTTCTAACCGATCTTTTTGGACATCTACTCCTGCTGTCAATATCACTTTGCCTTTCGGAACCGTACCTATCGGAAAATTTTCTCGACGCTCAAATAGTTGCTTCCAGTCTGGTACTTCTCCTTTGTCTACCCAGGTTTCTCCGAGTGTTGTATTTATCCAAACTTTCAGTAATTGCTCATTTTCCTTTGCATGGAGAAAATCTTCCACTGCTTGAGTCCAGCTATACCACCCAACTGGGCTATACAAACTAGATAAATGAAACCCTATTTTTGCCCCTTCTTTTGCCCCTTCACCTGTAGCTCTCCATTCACCTCTAGCTAGCATCTCTGTTTTTTGATGATTTTCTATCTTTTCACCACATTCTATACATATATAGTGTGCTGTATTTGGATTTTTATCTTCCCATTTAATTTGTGACCATTTTAGAACTTGATAGTAATTACAATGCGGACATGGAACAAAAAAATATCTCTTATCTGTTGCTTCAAATTCTTTTTCAATTCTGCTTATTCCATGAATCGTTGGCGTTGATACTAAAAAAATCTTTCGCCGTGCAAATGTATTGGTACGAGCTATGCTGAGTAAAACTGGATCTCCTTCTCCTCCTGAATCTCCTGGATAGGCATCAATCTCATCAAGAAAGAGATATTTTACTGGCATAGAACGAAGTCCTACACTGCTATTTGCTCCAGTTATTACTACTATTCCACCTGGAAATTCCTTACTTTGTACAGTATTTCCTGAGTCTCTTGACCTTGGGTCTTTTACTTTACTTTTTAAACATGGCGTACTCTCTATTAACGGCGCAAATCTTCCTTTTGACCAACGTTTTCCCATTTCAACTGTTGGCTGTACTACTAGCATTGGACCTGGTGTTTGATCTATGATGTAGCCTATCCAATTGTTACCAGCTTCTGTTCCTCCAATCTGTGCTCCTTTCATGAATACTACTTTCTCCGCTGACGAAGATGGAGATAGCGAATCCATGACTTCTTTTAAATAAGGAGTTCTTTCCGTTCTCCATTTACCTGGCTCTGATGCTGCAGTTGGTGCTAAAACTCGATACTTATTCGCCCACTCTGATACTTTAAGCTGGGGATCTGGTCTTAAACCTTCAGAAAAAGCTCTGGCATATATCATTGTCTGCATATACTCATAATTTGTTCTATCTCAACATCATTAACAGTAGAACTACACTCTTCCAATTCCATAAACATCTTTTTCTGAAATTCCTTTTCTATATATCTTTTGCTCATCTCACTTGCGATTATTGCTATAACAAGTGCAAGTATTCCTGTTATTGTTGCAAAAATGATCGCACTGCTTATTGTTGTTGCTGTTAAACCTGTATATGCTGCCATTGCTACTGCGCTAACTGTAATACAGATGCAGATAATATTATTATGTTTTTTCATCCTTTTATCTGCTATTTCTCTCTGTGCTATATATTTATTATGAAGGGTTGGAAAATTAACAACGGTGTCTCTGCAGAGCAATGCCCCATTTTTTTCAGTAAATAAAACTTTAAGTAACTCCAAATTATTTGATTTGATTGCTAAGTGCAGAACAGGTGTATAGTTTGCTCCTTTTTTCAGCAATAACTTTACTACATGTAAATGCCCTTTTTCCGCAGCAAGGTAAATCGGAGAGTGACCTTTATTATTTAAAATATTAATATCGATTTCTTCTTTTAAGATTGCATCTACAACTCCTTTTTGTGCAGCTAAATGGAGTAGACTGTTCTTTTCAGGACCATACTTATTGTTCATCAAGATCTTCTTTATCTCAGGCTTAGCGTAATCAAATGGTGTCTTGCCACTATCGTCTTTTACCAGAGGATCTATATCTTCTCGCGTTAGTAAGACCTCTATGGTTTTAAGTCTTTCAGCGTAATGTAGTGGTGTTCTATTCTCGTAGTCTTGTAAATTGACTTGAGCATTAGGCTCCTTTATTAAGCATTTGAGGATATCCAAACACAAATCTCTTTCATCGTAATTAGTATTACTTACGGCTATATGAACAGGTGATAATTTCATCGAGTTTTGTCCTACACGTGCGCTATTTACATCTGCTCCTAGCTCCAGTAATAACTTTACTATCTCCAATTTTTTGTTGTTAACTGCATAGTGCATCGGTGTCTGATTTCGTGCATCAAAAACCTCGATTTCAGCATTTCCTTCTCTTATCAAAATCTTTACAACTTCTGCATGTCCTATTCCTGCTGCTAGATGTAATGGCGTATGATGCAAAGCATTTCGTACATTAACGTCAATACCTTTTCTGATCAAATATCTAACTGCATTAACTTCACCTATCATTGCAGCTAAATGAAGTAAGCTATCTTGTTCTGATCCGTACTTGTTATTAATTAGCGCTTGTAATATTTCTGCTTTTTTCCCTTCTTTGGCGTAATCAAGAGATGTTTTGCCTTCATTGTCCTCAACAAAAGGATTAATGTTCTTCTTCGTGAGTAATAAATCCACCATGCTTAAACTCTATAGCGCAATGTAGTGGTGTCTTTCCATTTAATCCTCTGACATTAACATCTAATCCAGGTTGATTAATGAGACACTTTATTAACTCCAAACTTAAGTTATCAGCCATTTTATATTCAAAATCTTTTTTATATTTGAAATTTAGTATTAGATAATTCTTGTAATGAGCTTGTAATCTCTTCAGTTAGCGTCTTATGAATCTTTTCAGTGTCACTCAGTGATGCAAGCAGTGCTGAAACCCTATTTGGAATATTAAGCAAATTATTACGTACAACTCTTGCTACATTAAATGCTTCGTTTTTTACTTCTTCTACTGCTACAAGTTCACCAATCTCAGCTTTTGCTTTTGCCTCCAATAATCTACCACGTTCCATTTCATTTTTTATTCTAGTTTTTAGCAACATCGTGGAAAGGTTACTTGTATTTTCTGGATTTTTCCTCCTCAGTGGCTGACTTGGATCTCTTATTGCTGCCACCGCTTCATTTGCCTGTTCTCTATTGATCAAACCATCCTCCAACTTAACTATTCCTTTCTTTACTAAATAACAGACATATTGCTTTGAAAATCCTTGTTCTTTTGCCCATTCTGTTTGCGTTATCTTTTCCACTTTTTTCTTACTGTTTTTCTTCTTGAATTTGTGAAAAGGTTTTACCAGTATCGGCTAGAATGGCATCTCTTCCGGTATATATTTGCCAACGTTTTATCGTTACATCTACAAACTTTGAATCTAACTCTATTGTCCTACAAATTCTTCCTGTTCTCTCGCATGCAATCAGTGTACTTCCAGAGCCGCTAAATGGATCAAGTACAGTATCCCCAGGTCTGCTGCTATTAACTATTGCTTTCTCCATTAGCTCTACTGGCTTCATCGTTGGATGTAGTGAGTTGTGTGTTGGCTTATCATAAAACCAGAGGTCACTTTGATTTCTTCCTCCATGCCACTCACGTTTATTGCCATTTTTCCAACCGTAGAGCATTGCTTCGTATTGTCTTTGATAATCAGACCTTCCTAGCGTAAAATGATTCTTTGCCCAAATAATAAAAGTTGACCATTTCCCCCCCGCTTCCTCAAATACTTTTTGCAACGTTGAAAACTCTGATGATGATGTACAGATATAAATCGCACCTTTGGTGTATGCTAAAATATTGGAACAGATGTCATAGAGAAAAAGTTCGTACTTTTCACCTTGATTATCATTTAATATTTTTTTATCTTCTCTCTCTTGACTACTACCATAATCAACGTTATATGGAGGATCACAAACGGTAATATCTGCCATTTTATCATCTAACAGCGCTTTATATGATTCAACTACAGAGCTATCACCACAATAGATTCGATGATCACCTAAAATCCATAAATCCCCTGGTTTTGTTACTTTTTTGTCATCAATAGCTAAGTCAGAAAGATCTTCTTTTTCACTATCTAAATCATCAAGGAAATGTTGAACTTTTTCTAATTCAAATCCTGTCATTTTTAGGTCAAACTGCAGATCTTCTAGCTCTTGAATTTCCACTTTTAAAAGCTCATCATCCCACTTTGCCCAATTAGCTGATTGATTTGCAAGTAATCGAAAAGCTTTAGTTTGTGGTTCATTTAGATTATCACTTAAGACCACTGGTATACTTTCCATACCAAGTTTTCTTGCTGCTTTAAGTCTTAAATGACCATCAACCACAGTGCCATCGCTTTTTGCAACTATTGGAATACGAAAGCCGAATTCCCTGATTGAAGCACACATTCTGTTTATTACGTCATCATTTTTACGTGGATTACGCTCATATTCGACCAGATTTTGAGTAGGATAGTAGTGGATTGCTAAATTCATATAATTACTGTACTAATTAAAAAGTTAATATTCAAAATATGTCTAACACTAGAAAAGGCCTGGGGTCTGACCCACCAAATCCGCCATTCTGGCTGAAAGGACCCACTTTTTATGGATTTTTCGTCTTATTAATATCTTTACTAACATAGAACATTAATGCCAAAGCATCGGCCTCATTATCATCTCTAGGTGAAAAACTTTTTTCACGTATCGCTTCAATAACTTCACTCTTACTTGCATTGCCTTTGCCTGCTATAAAGCGTTTGATAGTTTTAACATTAACACCTTGGTAGGGAATATTGTTCTCTTCACACCAAGCAGAGAGAACTGCGAGAAAACCGCCATAGCAATGCGCTGCATCAGTTCCTAGATGTCTTCTCACTTCCTCAAAATACACTGCAGAAATGTCTTTCAAAGAATTGAGCCAATTACGAAAATTCAAGAAGCACATGCCACCTCCACTGAAACGACTACCATGAAAACTTTCGCTTCCACTTTCAATTACTCCACCTGTTAAAATTGCCCAGCCCGTTTGCTTGCCGAGGTCTAGTGTTAGGATTGACATTATTTAAAATTACAAGTAGCACTAAATATTGTTTGGTTCCTGCAAAGCACACCAGCAATTCATAGGTTTTTGTAGTCCAACAATGAGAATTATGTGCTACTGCAGAAAGTTGTTTTCTTGTTATATATATTCACCAAAATTACGAAAACTGTTCAATTTTTTTTATTTGCAAAGTACAAAAATCGTATTAGACTTATATACAGGTTTGTTCTATAGTAGTAAGGTTATTGACAATGCCATTTAATTAAGTTTTAAAGGGTGTTATATGCGTTCTTTGGTGAAGTGCTGTTGTAATCATTACCCATAGAATCACATCTAGCTTTAAAACGAAGTTTTTATCTCATCTAAAAAAATATAAATTCTCAAGCTTACCAAATTTCCTTTCTACTAAATGTCTGTTTGTTAGTGGTAGGATTGACATTTTCTTGAAGCTCTCGTACTTAAAGCGCATCTACCTCGTTGAAACAATGCCCTTCTATTATATATATACCGGATTTCTTACTACTTTTTCCGGGATTTTCTAAAAAAAAGTTAAAATAATTTCAAAACTGCTTACCAGCTAAAGAATAAAGTAGATAGTTCTCTATTTTTAGAGTTTTACAGTTGCTTGTCTTTTTTACAAATAACCTATATGCTACTTGAAGTAAGGTAGAGTAGATATGATAATAAATGAAAACGAAATTTTATTATATACAACTCCAGATGGAGACGTGAGAATTGATGTTTTGTATCGAGATGAAAACATTTGGCTTACACAAAAAAGAATGGCGGAGTTGTTTGATGTTAATATTAGAACAATTAGTGAGCATTTACAGAACATATTTGCTAGTCAAGAGTTAGATAAAGATTCAGTTATCCGGATTTTCCGGAATACTGCTGAAGATGGTAAACAGTACCCTACACAATTTTATAATTTGGATAGCTATTGGTTATCGAGTTAATTCTAAAAAGGCTACATCTTTCAGAGTATGGGCTACAAAAATTTTGAGAGATTTCATCATCAAAGGATTTGCATTAGATAGCGAACGGCTAAAAAACGGCCCAAAGTTTGTACTTCAATGAATTACTTGAAAAAATCAGGAGTATCTGAACGTAGATTTTACCAGAAGATTACGGACATTTATGCTGAATGCTCTGCAGATTATGATCCAAATTCGGAAATAACAAAACAATTTTACGCAAAAGTACAGAATAAATTATATTGGGCGATTTATGGCTTGACTGCAGCAGAGCTAATATATTCTCGAGTTGACCACAAAAAACCAAATATGGGGCTAACTACATGGAAAGATGGTCCTGGCAACAAAATTCATAAGAGTGATGTGAGTACTGCAAAAAACTACTTGACTGAAAAAGAGTTGAGTGAACTAAATCATATTGTTTCCTAGATTATGCGGAACTTCAAGCAAGAAAGCATCGGCTAATGAAAATGCAGAATTGGGTTGAAAAGTTGGATGCATTTCTATTGTTCAATGATTATGAAGTGCTTAAAGATGCTGGTAAAGTTAGTGCTGAAGTTGCAAAAGCTCTAGCTGAAGGAGAATACGAAAAGTATAGAGTTATACAAGATAAATTACATGAATCTGACTTTGATGAATTAATTAAAGCAAGTAAAGAAAGTGAGAAAATAACTACAACAAAAACCAGCTTGTAGTTGAGCTATCTGTGTTTGACATCTTGTCTACCACCTTTTGTTTTAATTTCAAGGGGGGTGAAAAATTCACTGCCATTAAGTTAAGGGAAAGTGATGGACTGTATTGTAAAATCAGGTAAGATCCACAAATTAAAAGAAGTAATGACATGAGTAAAAAAAAGAATAATCATGTTTATAAAAAATAAATTGATGAGTTTAAACTTTATAAACGCACACAGAGCATCCTCAAAAGACTTCTCACGAAAAAGAAAGCTGCCCTTCATTAATGTATTTCTCCTGATTTTTAGAAAGAGTGTAAAGTCATTACAAGTAATGCTTAATGAGTTTGTTCTGCATACAAGAAAAGATTACACAATTACGGCAAGTGCATTTACTCAAGCAAGAAAGAAGCTAAAGCATACTGCGTTTTCAGAGTTAAATGATGATATAGTTTCCCTATACTACCAAGATCAGGAATTTAAAACCCACCATGGCTTCAGAGTACTTGCATTTGATGCTTCAATACTGATTCTGCCAAAGAGCGACAAAATAATAGGCGAGTTTGGCTCAAGAGCAGTATGGAATGGAATCCAGAGATTTGAAGACTATACAAGTGCAACCTTTGAAGTTTGCTACGATGTGCTAAATAATATTGCAATAAAATCTGTGCTAAGTAGAGGTGACAGCTATGAGGTTGATTTAGCGATCGGTATGCTTGAATCCATAAAATCAGACGATTTGTTAATCTGTGATAGAGGATACGTATCTTATCGATTTCTTGCTGAGCTTACAGGAAGGAAAATCAATTATATAATTCGCTGTCCAAGTTCGTCTTTCAATGAAATAAACGCTATGTTTAAGCCGGAAAGCCCATCTAGTATGGTGGTAGCACCTATTAAAGTAGCAAGACAGCTACGAAAGCTAGGATTACCTGATGAGATGAAATTCAGGTTAGTCAAAATAATACTTTCTTCTGGAGAAGTTGAAGTGTTAGTAACATCTCTGTTAGATGAGCAAAGTTTTACAGTCGAAGAGTTTGAGAGATTATATTACTTGCGCTGGGGAGTAGAAACATTTTTTTCTAGGCTGAAGGGAAGATTAAATTTAGAGAATTTCACAGGAAAAAGTATTGAAACTATCAAGCAGGATTTTTGGTCAACTATCTTCATCAGTAATCTAGAAAGTATCATGATAGAAGATGATGAAGAGACATTGAGCGCACAGAATAGTAAACTAAAAAAAAGCATCAATAAATCTGTCTCATTTAATGCGATTAAAAACTTAGCCTTTGATATTTTTTCTACAGAGTCAGACATAGACTGCATTATGGATCGACTATCACAGTTATTTTTGATGAACACTTTAGTGGTAAGAAAAGGGAGAAGAGTTGATCGTCATAAGATATCTGATATTCGTTCACTCAACTACCAGAAAAGAGCTAGAAAACATGTGTTTTAAATTCAAGATATCGGGAGTGTTAAATAAACTGTGTCAAACCAAGAAATAAAAATATAATTGATATAAAAAAACGGAGGTTTGACATGAGTCAAGTAAATAAAACTACCGGATTGGTAGATTATAAAGAATTAGAAACCTGTCGTCTATACGAGAAGGAAGACCGCTAACAGGAAGAGATGACACCGTTTATAAAAAAGCTGCTTGAGGCAAGTCTGGAAGGTGAAATAGAACACCACTTGTCTGGTGAAAGCGAAGAAAATAATCGAAGAAATGGGAAAAACTTTACGTACAAGTGCAGGCTCATTTGAATTGTTAACACCAAGAGATAGGGAGGGAAGCTTTGAACCTCAAGTAGTTAGAAAAAGACAAACAAGCCTACATCCCGAACTTGAAGCAAAGGTCTTAAGCACATTTGCCAGTGGTATGGAGATATAGCGTCACATGTTGAGGAAATTTATGATCACAAAATATCTGCAGCAGAAATATCAAGTATTACCGACAAATTGCTACCGATAATCAATGAATGGCGCAGTCGCCCACTGCAATCTGTATACCCGATAGTGTTCATGGATGGCATGTTTTTTAAGGTCAAGGAGGATGGGCATTGTGTAAGTAAATGTATGTACAATATATTGGGCATAGACCAAAATGGTAAAAAAGAAGTACTGGGCTTTTATTTAGCTGAAAGCGAAGGAGCTAACTTCTGGTTGGGTGTATTAAATGACCTAAAAGAGAGAGGTATAGAGGACATTCTGATAGCTTGTGTAGATGGACTAAAAAGCTTTCCTACAGCAATAAATAATGTGTTTCCTAATGCAGAAGTACAGCTATGTATAGTGCATCAGATAAGAAATTCATTGAAATATGTATCTAGCAAAGATGTGAAAGTTTTTATGAATGATTTGAAAAAAATATATCGTGCTACAAGTAAAGAAATTGCTGAAAATTATTTGCTTGAGCTGGAAGAAAAATGGGGCGAAAAGTATCCGTTAGTTGTAAAATCTTGGCAGAATAATTGGGAAAATTTGTCCAGTTATTTCAAGTATTCAGGTCCAGTTAGAAAGTTAATTTATACTACTAATCCTATTGAGGGGCTGCATAGGCAGATCAGAAAATTTACTAAGACCAAAGGCTCATTTACCAACACAAACGCCTTGTACAAACAGGTATATTGTGCTATAAAAAAAGTAGAGCAAAAATGGGTCATGGCTTTGCCTAATTGGGCATTAACTATTTCTCAGCTTGATATTTTCTTTCCTAACAGATTGAAAATTCAGTTGAGCTAAAAATGTGGTTTGACACAGTTTATTTAACACTCCCAAGATATCTTTTCAGTATCATTGCATTAGTACATTCTTTGCAAAATAACCTGCAATTATTACTTTTTTAAATAACTTGCACTTTTCAGACTCCCTTTTCTTAAAAATTCACCCTAGTATTTACCATAATTATCAATCGCTTCAAATTTTTTGTCCAATCTTAACTTCTCTTTCCCTTAACTTAATGGCAGTGGGTAATTACACCTCCCTGCGGCACTCCGCTGAGACGCTTTATCTTTGTTCCATCTTCAAGTTGCATATCTGCACTTAGCCATCTTTGTATGTATAAGATAACCCATTTATTTGTAGTGTGTTTTCTGACTGCTTTCATCAGTAGATTGTGGTCTATGTTATCGTACATTCCCTTGATATCAAACTCTATTAACCAATTTTGGTATCGCTTCCTGGTTTGTCCTATGGCATCTAATGCTGATTTATTTGGCCTATAACCATATGAATCTTCATCAAATGCCTTCTCAAGTTCTGGTTCTAAAACACTTCTTACAACTTCCTGTGCTATACGATCCGAGACAGTTGGTATTCCAAGTGTCCTTGTCCCTCCATCTGCCTTAGTTATATCACAAGCCTTCACTGCAGGTGGAAAATAACTACCGGATGATAGCCTATTCCATAGCTTGTAAAGGTTCTTGCTTAAGTCTTGATCAAACTTTTCAATTATCAATACCTGCTCCTCCTCTGTTTTCTTTAACTCTTTTATAAGCCAAAAACACTAGAGATTTTGGTATGTTAAAAGGCTTTGTTCTTTCAATCATTTTCATCCTCCTTCAAGTTGAATGATTTACTAAAATCAACTAGTTCAACCCCTTTGCTCCATGGTCATTACAACCACTTCTTCACTACTACGCGCCCCAGTGATTTGCATCGCTACTCTAAAGCTTGAGGATTAGCCTCTTGCTTATCTCGCTTTTCATCAAATCGACTGGTTCCTGCAGTTTATAGTGCACCCATTTGTCTAGACCATTTTTTTCAAAGTGATCCGATTTTTAAAATGAATATGTTGATAAATACGTCGACACACATTTAAAGTATTTATCAACATATTCATTTACTGTTTATGATAATAAAGATCAGCAGGAACTTTATAATGTAGAGTCTGATGTCGCCTTCTATAGTTATACCAAGCAACAAAATCATTTATTATAAGATTCAAATCTCTGATACTATTTGGTCTATAATAATATATAGCTTCTTGCTTTAAAGTTCTCCATAAGCGCTCAACAAATATATTGTCGAAGCAACGTCCTTTATGGTCCATACTGATTTTAATATTAGCACGCTCTAATTCCATAATAAAGTTGTAGCTAGTAAACTGCATCCCTTGATCACTATTAAAAATCTCAGGTTTACCTTGTTTTAGAGCTTCTTTGAGAGTATAAAGGCAAAATCCAGCATCGAGATATGGTGATAATGAATGAGCAATAATATAGCGACTATACAAGTCCATTATTGCCACAAAATAGACAAACTTACCTTCTACCATAATATATGTTATATCAGTAGCCCATACCTGATTAACTCTGCAAATAATCAAATCTTTGAGTAAATAAGGATATATTTTATGCTTTTTTTCTTTAATACTTGTATTACATCTTTTTCTACAATACAGCCCACTAATCTTCATTTTTTTCATAATTCTTAAGATTTTTTTGTGATTGACTACTACTCCACTCGCTATGATTTCAGCAGTAATTTTACGATATCCATAACGGCAATCAGAAGCCAATTGAATCAAATTTGCTACTTCACTTTCGTTATTAATTATAGGCCTATAATATAGGCTAGATCTGCAAATCCCCAATAAATCAGCCTGTTTCCTAATTGACAGATCAGAATCTTTTTCTATAAACCTTACTCTATCTTTTTTGCTTATTTCAGTAATTTTTTTTTCAAATAACTATTTTCCACTGTCAATTCTCCTATTACTTTATGTAAACTTTCTATTTCTTGCGCTAAGATTCTTTGTTTTCTCGCACTTTCACTTTCTTCAACAAATAGGTCTTTTAACCTTGCCAATACTCTATCACGCCAATCATATAGATTTGTTGATGGTATTTTATATTCACTACATATCTCAGATGTGCTTTTTTGATTTTTTATTGCTTCCAAAGCTATCTTTGCTTTTAACTCTGGTTCATATTTTTTTGTTGCCATACTTTTACCCCTTTACCTTCCTACTCGGATTAACCATTTTTTTTTGGTCTAGTTTATGGGGTGCATTATATTGCCTTATCGTTACCCTTCATGCTGTCTTCCATCATATGAAAAATGTCGACCTCTATGATATTGAAGATTTCGGAACTCAATACCTTCACTTTCGTTGTACCCTGCATTGTCCATTCCATTAGCTTTACTACGCTCGTTACCTTACGCAGCATAATGGTCTGTTCTAGGCTGCTGGCTAGACTTTGCCTAGGTTGACCAACTGTCTTCTAAACGCTTTTCTTGGCACACTCATATAATGCCTCTTCTCCTCCTGTTTCGTATAGTTCTTTGAATCGGTAAAATGTATCTCTCGAATATCCCATCACTTTACATGCCTGCGATACATTCCCTAATTGTTTTGCAAGTTCTCTAACTTTGGTTTTAATATTTTTTCTTCTCATATCTGACACTCCTTTATAATTTGTTTATATTTTTATCTTACTTTATTAGCCTGTCAGATTAAGTCTAGACTATTACATGTAAAGATTATCGGAGAGCCACGTGATATGGAAACAGTCATGCGTGGTTCGGAGAGGGGTTGTTGGAAAAGTGCTTAACAGTAACTCGTTGGCTACCTACTCTACTTTCCGTACAGTTCTGCAAGAGACTGGTTGGGGAAGTTCCACCGGTCTACTCTCCTCGTCATAAAGTGAATCAGCTTCACACGCCACCATTTTCGGTCTCTTTTAGCTATAAATATTAAGAAATTTACTAAGCAAAAAAAGGCAAAAGAATCCCCAGCCATTGTTTATTTTCAGTATCGGCGCTTTTTAGTCTTAAACACTGCAATTTAGCTGCTTTTAAATGCAATTAATCTAAGTTATAAATGTTTAAGAAATTTACCAGCAGAAGAAAAAGACAAGGAATCCCCGCAGTAGCTTACTCTTTATTTTAAAATTTGACGTTGGGTGATATCTTAAACGCTTTATAAGCCCGTTTCAGCTTGTATAGGGAAAAATCCGGAAATTTTATAAAGACATATCATGCACATAGTGCAAAAATAGTACGCCAAATACAAGTCTTCTTGTCGTTTTAATCTGCACAGATTGGGAAGTTAAATAATATAGCTTCAATATTATAATAAGGGAATTGGCAAGATTTGTCAAGTTGCTTCTATGTACCTGAGCATTGATCATACTGGTTCCATCTGTTATATATAGTCTTTTGAACACGAAGAAAACTGATGAATAAGTATGATATTACAGTTATAGGTAGCGGTCCTGGTGGTTATATAGCAGCAATTAGAGCGGCGCAGCTTGGATTTAAAACTGCAATTGTTGAAAAGGAAGTAAATTTAGGCGGTATATGCTTAAATTGGGGATGTATACCAACAAAATCGCTACTTAGAGCATCTGAAATTTATAGATTAATAAGAAGATCAGACGAATTTGGTATAAAAGTAAAAAATGCAAGTTTTGATATACAATCGATAGTGAAATATTCAAGAAACGTTGTTGGTAAGCTATCAAATGGCGTTGAGTATTTGATGAAAAAAAATAACATCAAAGTTCATCAAGGCTTCGGTAAACTTACAGGTAACCATACTGTAAAAATTCTTAATGATAAGAAGGAGGAGGAAATTTCTTCCAAGCATATCATTTTAGCAACAGGCGTGAGGGCACGAAATCTTCCTGAAATAGAAGCAGATGGAGATTTAATATGGAATGCGCAGCACGCTATGACTCCAAAGAAGTTACCAAAATCTCTACTAATCATAGGTTCTGGTGCGATAGGGATAGAATTTGCAAGTTTTTATAGTACTTTGGGAGTTGATGTAGCAGTTATAGAGATAAAAGACACTATTTTGCCGCTGGAAGATAGGGAGATTTCAAGCTTAGCACGAAAAATATTTACAGATCAGGGAATAAAAATATATACAAGCAGCAGTGTAAAAACTTTTACTAAAAATAAAGACTCTGTTCAAGTGCAACTGAGTAGCAGTGAAAGCAAAGAATTTGATAGAATGATTGTTGCAATTGGTGTTCAAGCAAATACTGAAAATATAGGCTTAGAAAACACAAAAATTAAGTTGAGTCTTTCTGGTTTTATTGAAGCGAATGAGTGGTATGAAACAAATGAGCCGAACGTGTATGCAATAGGTGATGTCGCTGGTCCGCCATGTTTAGCGCATAAAGCAAGTCATGAAGCTGTAATCTGCATTGAGAAGATTGCTGGTAAAAATGTCCATGTGTTAAAAAAAGAGTGCATACCAAATTGCACTTATTCCCATCCACAAATAGCAAGTGTTGGCTTGACTGAAGAACAGGCAAGAAAAAATGGATATGATATAAAAGTAGGGAAATTTCACTCCAAATTTAATGGTAAGTCTATTGCACTAGGTGAAACTGAAGGGTTAGTGAAAACGATTATAGATAAAAAAACAGGCGAGCTTCTTGGAGCTCACATGATAGGAGCAGAAGTAACAGAGTTAATTAGCAATTTTGCTCTCGCAAAGCAACTAGAGGGAACAGACTGTGACATGAAATCTACGATTTTTCCTCATCCAACCATTTCAGAGATGATACACGTATCAGTACTTGCTGCAGATGGTGAATCGCTGAATAGTTGAATTAACGTTCTATCGTTTTGGAGTTGTCAATGTTGTGCTGTGCTGCAATTTGAGTACCAGCGTCAGATTTCTGTAACCTTTCTTTTAACCCTTCAGCTGCTTCTTTCACTTCAAGCTTTTTTTCCTTATTAAGATCCTCTGGGCTTTTTCTTTTACTATCTAAACCTTGTTGTCTATCAATGTTTTTATTGAGTTGTTCTTGCTGAGGTAGATCAACAACTGAGTTAAAAAGAGCTTTTATAATGCTTTTTAACAATCTTATAAAACCTCCGCTTCTGCCCTCTCTTTGTTTTTGAGGGTTGTTTTTCACGTTAGATTCTTTTTTACTGTTACTACCTTTAGGCATTTTTAACTCAACTATCATAAAGCTTAATAAAATTTTACATGCAAATTATTAAAAAGTGATTAACAATCTATTATCAAATTGCTACTTACAGATGAATATTATTCTAGCAACAGGCGGTACAGGCGGACACATTTTTCCAGCTATAACTTTAGCAAAAGCACTAAAGACACAAGGATACAATTGTATATTATTCACTGACCAAAAAATCATCAATGTAGAAGGTTATATTTTACCATTGTGCAAGCCAAGTGGCAACAAATTGAAGTTTCTCTTTTTGTTAATGTATAGTTGTGCACTAGCAATATATAAAATCAGAAAATTGAAACCAAAACTAGTCATTGGTTTTGGTAGCTATGCTTCTTTTCCAACTCTTCTTGCAGCAAAGATTCTTTCTATACCTATAATTTTACATGAACAAAATACAGTTTTAGGGAGGGTAAATAGATTCTTTTTCAAGAGTGCAAAATTAATTGCAACTAGCTTTCCAGAGACTAAGTATGCAGAAGGTAGTAAATGCGTTTTTACAGGAAATTTTGTCGATATAGAAGCACAAGACTATTCTAGTACTGAAACAGTCTTAAACGTGTTAATAATAGCAGGCAGTCAAGGTGCAAATTTTTTTGATAATGTAGTGAGCAGCGTAATTTGTAATTTGCCTATTAAAGTGAAAAAGAAGATTAGAATAATACAGCAATGCACAAAGAAAAATATGAACAAAGTCAAGAGTCTATACAAAAGTGAAGAGATTGATTGTGAGTTAAGTGAATTTTTCGATGATATGGAGAATAGACTGGCCAATGCTCATTTGGTAATTAGCAGAGCAGGAGCAACCTCGATAGCCGAGATTACTCTTGCTAAACGTGCTGCTATATACATTCCCTATCCTCACTCAAAAGATAACCATCAATTTTATAACGCAAAGCATATTGAAAATTCGGGAGCAGCTGTAACGGTTGAGCAAAATAGTAAAACAGAAAAAAATCTTATAGAGCTACTAATCAATTTGCTTCTTAATCCCAAAAAATTGCTTAACATAGCAAACAACACCAAAAAAACAGGAATAAAGAGTGGTACTATTGAGATTTTACATCAAATTCGTAAATTAGGCTTGGTAGATTGATAAGTTATTTCTGAAAGGCACGTATTAATTGTAATAGTTTAGACTTAATCTGACAGGGAAACAAAGTAAGATAAAAATATAAACAAATTATAAAGGAGTGTCAGATATGAGAAGAAAAAATACTAAAACCAAAGTTGGAGAACTTGCAAAGCAATTAGGAAATGTATCACAGGCGTATGGGATATTCAAGAGGAGATACATTTGCCGCTTCAAAGAACTGCATGAAACAGGAGGAGAAGAGGCATTACACGAGCATTATATGCAAATAGAGTATCAGAGAATTGACCTTACCCAGAAAAAGTAGAGAGGAAGTAAAGAAGTTTTTGCTATGAAAATAAAAAGTTCAGGAATGCAATGTAGAATGTCTACGCTGTTTATTATAAAAAATTTCTATATAGGGAGTGTTAAATAAACTGTGTCAAACCACATTTTTAGCTCAACTGAATTTTCAATCTGTTAGGAAAGAAAATATCAAGCTGAGAAATAGTTAATGCCCAATTAGGCAAAGCCATGACCCATTTTTGCTCTACTTTTTTTATAGCACAATATACCTGTTTGTACAAGGCGTTTGTGTTGGTAAATGAGCCTTTGGTCTTAGTAAATTTTCTGATCTGCCTATGCAGCCCCTCAATAGGATTAGTAGTATAAATTAACTTTCTAACTGGACCTGAATACTTGAAATAACTGGACAAATTTTCCCAATTATTCTGCCAAGATTTTACAACTAACGGATACTTTTCGCCCCATTTTTCTTCCAGCTCAAGCAAATAATTTTCAGCAATTTCTTTACTTGTAGCACGATATATTTTTTTCAAATCATTCATAAAAACTTTCACATCTTTGCTAGATACATATTTCAATGAATTTCTTATCTGATGCACTATACATAGCTGTACTTCTGCATTAGGAAACACATTATTTATTGCTGTAGGAAAGCTTTTTAGTCCATCTACACAAGCTATCAGAATGTCCTCTATACCTCTCTCTTTTAGGTCATTTAATACACCCAACCAGAAGTTAGCTCCTTCGCTTTCAGCTAAATAAAAGCCCAGTACTTCTTTTTTACCATTTTGGTCTATGCCCAATATATTGTACATACATTTACTTACACAATGCCCATCCTCCTTGACCTTAAAAAACATGCCATCCATGAACACTATCGGGTATACAGATTGCAGTGGGCGACTGCGCCATTCATTGATTATCGGTAGCAATTTGTCGGTAATACTTGATATTTCTGCTGCAGATATTTTGTGATCATAAATTTCCTCAACATGTGACGCTATATCTCCATACCACTGGCAAATGTGCTTAAGACCTTTGCTTCAAGTTCGGGATGTAGGCTTGTTTGTCTTTTTCTAACTACTTGAGGTTCAAAGCTTCCCTCCCTATCTCTTGGTGTTAACAATTCAAATGAGCCTGCACTTGTACGTAAAGTTTTTCCCATTTCTTCGATTATTTTCTTCGCTTTCACCAGACAAGTGGTGTTCTATTTCACCTTCCAGACTTGCCTCAAGCAGCTTTTTTATAAACGGTGTCATCTCTTCCTGTTAGCGGTCTTCCTTCTCGTATAGACGACAGGTTTCTAATTCTTTATAATCTACCAATCCGGTAGTTTTATTTACTTGACTCATGTCAAACCTCCGTTTTTTTATATCAATTATATTTTTATTTCTTGGTTTGACACAGTTTATTTAACACTCCCGAACGTTCCCGAGTTGAACTAAAAATTCGGTTTGACACACTTTTTTGAACATTCCCCAGAGTTCTTTGACTATAGTCCTAATAATTCTTTTTTAATTTCTTCTTTAATGGTATCAATAATCTCTTTATCAAGTTTATTTATTAAAGAATCATCAATGGCTATGATATCATTTGGATTTTGTATCATTTTTTCAATAGCATCATCTATTTTTTTTACTCTTTCTTTATTAATTTTGTCAAACATAGGTTTAATCTTCACATAACCAGGAGCACCTTTACTGTAACTTTTGGTGCTTTTGTTGATACAACCGCCAGCACCATATATTTTATTAGTGTAGCTTTGACTACATTTTGTTACATCTTTATATCCAATCTCACCATTCCTTATGTATGCTATTTTATTATCCTTTCTAGAGTTTAACTCATCTCCTTTTACAACTTCTTCTTCTAGCTTTAAATTTTGCTCATGAATTATTGTATCTTTGTAATCTCTCCCCCCATAGGTTCTGTATGTACCCCCGCCTGCAACAGTAATTAAATCTTTACAACTTACTTCTGAAGAGTTTCTGCACATTTTTATTAAAGTAGGTCCCCCATCTTTGTTAGATTCATTATCTTCTTGCCCACCACCTCCTTCTGTCACTTTTACTTTAATATATGGATAACTAGGGTTGACTTTTAGTTTAGCTTTAATATAATCACCTGGCCTTCCTGGCTTATTTACAGTAGAATGAGCTTTGCCAATTACATGACCAGCTTCACCACCTCCCCATGCCTCTATTTCAACATAATCATACACCGATAAGTTATCTGTATAGCCATCTCCAAGCTCATAAAGTTTTCGATTCTTTTCTTCAATATTCTGCTTTTTACTTTCCAATTGCTTCTTAATTATTTCTCTTAACTTCTTTTTTAAACCTTCTAAATCGAACCTACATAATTTATCAGCGAAAAAGACTTCTGTTCTATTTGCTTTAATTGGATTATCTAACTTCGTTACAACGCCATTTTCATCTTGTGAAACTCTTAAGTAAAACGGCTTATCATCCTTATCTACATACTGTGTTGAGCGACTACACACTCCATCAAAGCAAAGGCAACCATCATCACCTTGATTGCAATTTTTTTCTTCATGCTTTCCATCTGTTAATTCATATACTATCTTGCATTTGTTACAATTTTGTTTTGTATCTATCTCTTTATCCTCTTTCGTCATGCAATTATCTCTAGGCTTATTTTCTTCAGGAATGAAAATATATTCCTTCTTATTGAATATTATCTCATCCAGCTCATTTTGCGGCTTTGCTAAAACCTCAATTGTTTCGTTACAAGGAAAATAATAAAGTTGATTCGACTCCTTTGAATAAACAGTACTGTATTTAGCATAGCTTGCCCCCACTGATTTTAGCGGTATTAGCTCACTTTCTTTTTCAAGAGCAAACTCCTCCGGTTCTGGCTGCCAACCAGAAAGGCAGAGCATTTTACTTTTAGAATTTTCTTTATATTTTATTTCTACTTTTGGATATCCTGAGTTATCTAGCTTGTACTTATTACCCTGAAGCTCTTTACATTCTGTTTCGATATTAGGAACATAACCATACTTTTTTAAAACCTCAAACTGAGAGTTATTTTTTAATATACCTTCTATTATGTTATCGATATCGCTTTTACTGTTACTACTATCAGTTGTTTTTGCTACTATTACCGGCTTTACTACTTTTAAAGGTAGATGGCCAACGTATGTAGGAGAATTCGCATTAACATAAAAAGTACAGACTCCATTATTGTGAGTTCCACGTGCATCATGAGTGCAAACATTCTCACTCATCTTCATTTTTACTTTTAATGTATTTTCACCTTTACCCTCATCAGGCTTTGGTATGCTCACTTCTTCAAGCTCTGGAGCAGGCGGTGCTGGGAAACAGCGAGCAGGAAATTGTAATTTTCTTTCGGACTCTTCTCTCTCAGTACCATAATATTCAGTGCAGAGCCGACCTTTTTTTCTATAAGTTTTAAAGTGATGGTGGGTATCTTTATCTGGAATAGAGTATGGAGCACTTTGAATATTCTCATTACTTGAAACAACGCGTGGAAAAGGTAGCTCCCTTCTTTCCTTCAGCTCACCAACAATGACTCCAACTCTTGGATGAAAGTAATCGTTGTCTTGATTGCTTATAGGAAAAATTCTAACTTGCGGAGGTGACATCGCAAGTTGCTCACAAAACGGAGGAGGACCGGGCGCAAGTGGCACAGGGACACATTGTACTTTTGTTTGATAGCAAACATCGCATTCATCTTTACCTACAGAAGTCGCACGTGCGAAAAGTTTTGTTGAATAGTCTGCACAAGCAATTTTTTGACTACAAGCACACACCTTAGGAGAATTGGCAAATTTTTCTCGCTCTTTTTCAGTTACATCTTTTGCCCACTCCCAGTTCATGCCATTTTCCAACTTATCTCCCTCTTTTGTTCCTTGCCAATCGATGAAAACTGCTGCAGAAACTCCAGCACCACTCCCTTGAGTTCCGTATATTTTTTGACAAGACTGTTTATTATACAATTCATAACAATTATCTCCTTCATAATCACACACTCTAATTCTCGGATTAAAGTAACCATCAACACCTTGATTTCTCACTGGACTCACTTTAATATTTTTTAATAGATGATCATCATAATTTACATTGCCCCAATCAAAGCTAATAATCTTCCACAAGCCTTTACCTGTCTTATTTACAATTTCTTCAGCATGAGTATTAGTTTTTACTAAGTTTGGACACGACGGAGCAGGGTACCCACTATTTGCACCAAGCAAAATTAGCACTAGGAAAAAAAATTTGACTTTAAACTTTACATTTTTCATAGAACACCGGTAACCACTTACTCACTTTTTCGCCCTTTTCCTTTATTGCTTCATACATATACTTTATAGTCTCTTTATTAGCCGAAAGCACATGTATTTTTTTCATATTTTTCAAATCTAGACTTAAAGTTACTAAACCTTTGTATTGCTTTATCAAAAATAAACCTTCCTGCGTTGGTGTTCGCAAAATAATACCCATTTCCTCTTTCGATAGAGAAAATGCCTTCATGTATGACATGTCTGCATTAACGTTCGGCATAAAGATTCTTGTATCAACATGTTTATCTAAATGTTGAGTAAACTTGCTAGCAAGTGCTAGAGTTAAGTTTTCAGTACTTAGAATTACTACAACATTCAACTTTGTCATCCTATGCATCCAGTCGTCAAACTCTTCCTCTGTAGGAAAAATATTACTTATCTCCCATGCTTCATCCAAAACAAGTATTGCAGGCGAGCCATCACATTTTGCTTCAAAAGAGTATAAAAAATAGTAAAGTATCACGGACATACATTCTTTTTGCTTAGTGAGATTTGCAGTATTGAGAGATATGGTTTTTGTTTCCCAGTCAATGTCTGACTCATCACCATCTTGGAATAAGTAAGCAAATTCACCATCACCGCACCATTTATTTATTTTACCCCCAAGAAGTAAAAGCACTTCAAAAATTTGAGAAATAGAGCGCGATTCTCTTGGTATAGCAAATATAGAATCTACAATTTCTTTTATCTTTTCTTCTACGTCCACCAAACTCGCATCTGCAACCATTCTTTTGATCAATTCGATCAGCATATTGCGATTAGAAGCACTGTCTTCAATGTTCAGTGGGTTAAATTTTAGACTTTTATCTTTACATTTTGGATCAATTATGTAATATTGGCCACTCACTGCTTTAGTAAAGATTATTGATTTTCCAGTATTATCTAATATTACAATCCTGGGATTAAATTTTCTTGACTTCGACAGTAGAAAATTGATCAGTGAGGTTCTGCCTGAATTTGGAGCTCCAAGTATCGTGGTATGACCATTATTTTTCTTTCCATGAAAGTTAAAAAAATAAGGACTTCCTTTTTTTGAAAAAAAGACTGTTACTGCTTCTTTCCACCTTCCCCCTTTTAATGTACCCGATGTAAAATCGTGCAACATAGCAAAGCTGCAAGCATATTTTTCTAATATATTTTTCGGTTGTGTAACAAAAGCAAAATTTCCAGGAAGCTGCGCCCAAAAATGATTTTCCATGTGTAGATCAGTTCTAAACACCATCAAACCAATTAACGACATTACAGAGGATAGATCGCTAATATTTTTAGCTAATCTGTTCTTATCATCTGCAAAGATTGTAAAAATAATTTTCTGTTGACAAAAATCCATAACAGAAGTTTTTTCAAGTTCTATTATTTCCTTTATTTCTGAATTTTGAAGTAAGGTGTTATCCTCACTGATCTGCAATATATTAATTTGTTTTTTGAATTCTTTGACTGCTTTGCTATTACTAGTGAATATTATTACCTCTGTAATAATAAGCTCAGAGTCAAGTTGCAAACATCTATCTATATTTTCCAAAGAGATTTCTCGATATTCCTTTATGCAAAAAATAGAACCAAACTTCTGTTGATTTCCAAATATTGTTTGAAATGTGTTGAATCCAAAAGCTACTTTTAGATTTTTAACATGTTGCGATAGATCCTTTTCATATATTGGATATTCTTTGTGGGTTAATGTAATAATATAATGGAGAAATTCCATCATCTTAGAATATACTTTGCCTTCACTAAACCTAAGGCCCAGCTTTTTAGCTCCAAAAGGTTCTAAATCTTTTTGAATCAGACCAGTCACCCTTTGCAATTCTTGATGATTTTCTTGTAAGAATAATCTATGTTTACTCTTTATAACACCCCAAAAAAATGTATTACTAATATGCTTGCCAAAATCACTAAATAACACCACAATATACAGCTCATTTATATACTGTAATTTACTATCAGTTAGTTTATTAAACCATATTGAATGTAACTGATCGGAGAAGTCTACAGTTTTATTCCACTGTAAGCTCGGTTTGTTGTGCTTTCGGACAGTATGAATCCAAACGGTAAAATATAAGCTTTTGATATTTTTTGATATGCTTTTTCTAATTTCAGTTCTAAGATCGCTGTGGTTATCAACTGAAGAATAATCTTTTAATTTGATTATTTTTAACAATTCCCCCTGTTTTGTTAGTATAGTTTCTTCATCGTAGTGGCAAGCATAAGGGATAAAATCTAAATTAATACTCTCTAGTAATGCTAAATTGTTCTTTTTTTTAGACTGAGAGCTAGTGGCCGGTACTTTTAGCTGCATACAATATTATGCGTATTCAATAAAAAGATAACTAAAAAACATAAAACTTAATTCTTATCTTCTTTTTTGCTATCGGATTGTAACTGTATATCTTTTGCAAAGTTGAATTTTTCTTTCAAGTAATCTGTTGCTTTTTCTGTACTCCCAAACATCATGATCAGTACGCCAAACATTATCATGAAAAAAATCAAACCTCTGAACACTACTGCAAGTATCACTGTAGCTATACATAACCCTATAATTGTCGAAGGACTCATATTTTCCATAGTATCTTTAACTGAAAATGAAGAAAAAAAAGTCTTTAATGTTTCTGGTATGTTTTTTAACTCATCACTTGCTTTGCTAGGACATGACATGAAGATAAAACTTAACAGGGCTACAATAGCAAAAACCCTACCCAATTGAATATGCATCAGCTAAATACCTTTAAGATACTTCTCAACTATAACAATTTTTACATCAATAGGCAAGAACCGAATTCACTTGCTCATCATAAGTAACTCATATTTAATTTTTACTATGCCGTAAGCTCTTTATTGTCAATAAGAGGACTCACACTAATGGATGTCAATTTACTTGACAGAACATTTGAATACAATTCAACTGCTGCTGCTATAGCAAACACTGCAGCCGTAGCAAATAGTACTGCTGCTCCTACTAGTCCTGATGTCATTGCTCCTGCAACAATGCACCCTATTGTGGAGAGAGCACAACCTGCTACAAATGCAACGTGAAGATTTCTGTTATTGGGTTGTTTAACTTCACTCTTCTCACGATATTTAGAAGAGGGTCTTCTTCCGCTTGGCCCTTTGGGCCTTGTTTTGGTTAGGTGTGCTAATTTTGTCTCTCCTTCATCCTTTGGTTGCAAACCGTTACTTTCTTCAGTAGAGCTTAATGTTGTGCTTACACTTTCCTCAGATGAATTGCTTGTTACTGAAGTTAAGCTGCTCCTCCTGCTACTTGATACCAAGCCAGGTGAATTTATTTCACTATCTGAGTCATTGCTACTACTGAGTTTAGAAGTATTTGCAACGCTTAGCACTTCTACAGCATCTGCAGTTGTACTAGGGTCTTTATTTTTTAAATCCTCACAAGATTGGCTAAAGGAGCCATTCAATTGTGATTGTGCAATCTCCTTTCTTGCTTGTGATTGTTCTGATGTAGGAACTGTTGAAGCACCATAATAACCTGAATTTCTCAATGTATTGTACGTTCCAGGGGTTCCTTTTCCACTTACACCCTTAGCTAAAGAACCCCTTTCCAAAGCACTACTACCCGAACTTTCAGCACATGCAACTTCATTAGAAAAACTTTTATTCTTAAATAATCTCATGTCATTAACTCGTCTATCTGTTTGATGATTTTTTTGATTTTGAATAGTACTAATAGAAAGATCCTTATCGCTGCTCTCGATAGTAATTTTTGCAATTATTCTTAATATTTTCCCTTTTATTGTTGGTGATCTTTGTGATGATTTTCCTTCATTGCTAAGTACTGAAGGTTTTGTTAATTTCTCTGACTCTATCACTTTTGTTTTCAATGCTGGAAGGAAGTTGTCAATATAATATTTATAATATTCTTTTTGTTCTCTCAGTGACTTTTCTAATTCAATTAATACGTTAGGATCAGCTCCTTTGTTGAACAACTCTATGCATTCTTTCAGAGTTCTGTCTTTTTCAGATTGTGGGCTTGGATGTTTGTGCTCTTTTTTTGTTACCTTTTTGTATATAGTGTTGTGCAATTGTCGATTAATAATTACTTCACTACTCTTATGCTTTTTTAAAGTACCTAGCATAACATTTCTCCGTACATAACAAAATGTATAGATACCTCTTTAGCGTTAATTTTACGTTAAACTTGGGCAATTATACCTTATTTAGCTTATTACGAAGCTACTTGCTTTCCGAATTTTCTACTTCTACAAATTTGCTTTTGGTATAATTGTCTGCTTGTTGAACTAACATACCTATCACTTCTTTTACAGGTTTTTCCCTATCAACCATACCAACACTTTGACCGGCCATTAAAGATCCTGTTTCAACATCTCCATCAATTACTGCTCTTCTTAAAGCACCAGCCCAGAACTTTTCTATTTCAAGTTGCCCTTCTTCTTTTGAGGTCTGTCCATTTTGATATTTATCGATAATGTCTCTTTGATGCTTCATAAAATCGTCACTTGCTTTGTTAGCTATAGCTCTTACTGGAATTACAGGGAAATCAGCACTGATCTGTATAGAAGATACTGCATTACGCGCAGCTGATTTGATGAATACTTCTTTAAAATTTTTGTGAGCGATTGACTCATTAGTGCAGACAAATAATGTGCCTATTTGACAGCCACTTGCTCCCATCTTTAGGTAGTTCATTATCATTTCGCCTCTTCCTATTCCACCTGCAACAAACACCGGTGTTTTCTCATTTTTAAAATAAGGCAGTATCTCTTGTGCAAGAACAGAAGTGCTGACTGGACCTATGTGACCACCTGCTTCCATTCCCTCTATTATTAACGCATCTACTCCCATTTTTACTAACCTTTTCGCGAGGCTTAATGCTGGTGCAAAACACATAACTTCAATGCCCGCACTCTTGATTTTTTCTATATTAGGCTTCGTTGGTAGTCCACCGGCAAGCACTATATGGCTCACTTTCGTTTCAATGCACACATTTATCAACTCACTTAACTTTGGGTGCATAGTAATTAGATTTACACCAAATGGCTTATGAGTTAATTTTTGCGTTTCTATGATTTCTTTTTTCAGTAAGTCTGGAAACATTGCACCGCATGCAATTACGCCGAATCCACCGGCATTTGAGATTGCTGAAACCAAATTTCTCTCCGAAACCCAGCTCATAGCACCACCCATTATGGCAAATTCACTACTAAGAAAATCTGTTCCTTTTTTCCAGAGGCTATTTAACATATAACCTATATTATACGTTTAAAAATGTTTTGTTTATCTATAAATGTGTGTTTTAAAGCACCAAGTATATGCAAAGTTATAAAGACTACCATAAAATATGCAAGCATCGAATGTAGCTGATTAGCTGCACTAGCTAGCTCTTTGTTTTCATTGATTAACAAAGGGATATGAAAAAAATATTTGATCTCTTTGCTAGAAGCAGAAGACATGACATAACCAGATAGTGGCATTAGCACCATCAAAGCATATAAACCAAAGTGTATCGTTTTGCTCGCATTGATTACAAACCGAGAAAAATTGGCTGGTAATGGCGGAACATAAGTAAAGACGCGAAAAAATACGCGTACTATAATTAATCCAAGAGCAGTGATACCGCAAGCCTTATGAATAGCGTATATGCTGAATTTAATTTCACTACTAATCGGCAAACTTTTCATGTACAAGCCAGAACAAAGCATGCCAATAATAAGAGCAGACATTAACCAATGAATAATCCTTAAACCTAAACTGTATTTATTGTCTTTCATTAATTTTGATTACTCTAAAATAGGACTTAAAAAACTATTTTTTAGTCAAAATTATCTATACATAATTTTGCTGCCTTAATCAACACAAGTATAATAATTGTACGTGCAACATAAACATTGTCTATCAGATCATAAGAAGGTGGTGAAGTTTGTAAGGGCTTTTCTGTTGTAACGATAGTTGTGCCCGTGCAAGAAGCCTATTGACTTTAAGCACATTTTAGCCTATACAATTTCAATATCTTAAACTACCAAGCATGCCCGATCTAAAGACAATGATGTTAAACTTTGGACCACAGCACCCAGCTGCACATGGGGTGCTACGTCTTGTTTTAGAGATGGATGGCGAGGTGATCGAAAGAGCAGATCCCCACATTGGGCTTTTGCATCGCGGCACTGAGAAGTTAATAGAACATAAAACGTATCTTCAAGCTCTGCCTTATTTTGACCGCCTTGATTATGTGTCACCAATGTCACAAGAGCATGCGTATTCGTTATGCGTTGAAAAATTGTTGCAATGTGAAATTCCAATCAGAGCAAAATATTTGCGTGTTTTATTTTGTGAACTGACAAGGATACTAAATCACTTACTGAATGTCTCTTCTCAAGCACTTGATGTTGGAGCAATGACTCCTCTTTTATGGCTCTTTGAAGAAAGAGAAAAAATACTGGAGTTCTATGAAAGAGCCTCAGGTGCAAGATTTCACGCAGCTTACATAAGACCAGGTGGAGTTGCAGCAGATATTCCAGAAGGTTTGATTGAGGATATTGCAAAGTTTATAGAACAATTTCCAAAGTATATAGATGATGTTGATGAACTTTTAACAGAAAATAGGATATGGAAGCAACGCACTGTAGGAATCAGTGAAATATCAATAAAACAGGCGCTTGATTGGGGCTTTAGTGGACCAATGTTGCGTGCTGCTGGTCTCGCTTGGGATTTGCGAAAAAGCCAATCATATGAGATATATGATTGGCTAGATTTTGATATACCAATTGGCCAAAATGGTGACTGTTATGATCGTTATTTAGTTAGAATGGCGGAGATTAGGCAATCTATAAGCTTGGTGAAGCAATGTATAGAGAAGATGCCTGAAGGGCCAATAAAAACTGAAGATAGAAAGATCTCTCCACCGCCAAGAGCAGAAATGAAAACATCCATGGAGGCTATGATCCATCATTTTAAACTTTATTCAGAAGGATATCATGTACCAGCAGGTGAAGCTTACACAGCTGTTGAGGCACCAAAAGGCGAGTTTGGAGTATATATAGTTTCAGATGGTACCAATAGGCCTTACAGGTGCCGAATAAGAGCACCTGGCTTTGCACATTTACAGGCCTTAGACTTCATGGCAAAAGGACATATGCTTGCCGACGTTGCAGCAATTATCGGTTCACTCGATATAGTCTTTGGTGAGATTGACAGGTAAGATAACTGTAGTTTCATTCATTACATATTAACTTTCATCCTGATATCTATGCTATCCTTAATTCGCCAGATTATGAAATAAGAGATAAAATTGAGAGTAAAGTACGTACAATTCTTCCTTCCAAAAACATAATTAATGTAAAAGGCAGCGATATAAGCAGTTGTGTTAAAAGTCAATAGAAAAATGAAAAATACTGAAAATAATTTTCACTTGGTAGGCTATAAAGCCAAAGATGTTTTGACACATTTTTACGTAATTTAAGTTGTAATTCTTAGCTTAAATTCTTTTAATAAGTAAGGAAGATATGAAGCTTTAGATTTAACAAGTTAAGGAATATGTGCTTATAGTTTGTGTGGACGCAGGCTTTGTTGCATAGCTAGTGTTGGTTTAATGAAGGAAAAAAGCTTTAAAATGTATGGTACTAACACATTTTGTTGTAAAATAGGCATCTTTCAAACAAGTATAACTTATGCCACAAAAAATGAGAGTAAGTAACCAAAGAGAATATAACGAATTTCTCAAAAAAAGAGGAAATATTTTTCACTTTATTAATAGAGAATTGGTATGAAAGCAGTCCGAAATCAGCTGGCGGCAACAATGTTTATAGTGATAAGGTTGTAGTTTTAGTACACATATCTATTTAGGATAGGTTTAAGGCAAGCAGTAGGTTTTGTAAAGGGTACCTAGAAAAGATAGGAAAGGTTCTGAAGCTACTCTCAAGCTATCTAGGAGGCTAAACAAACTCAATATGAAGATTAATGATTGTAGAATAAATAAAGATGATATAGAAAATATTGAAATTGCTATGGATAGCAGCATGATTAGTATTTACAGCAATAGTTTTCAACACCACAAAACTAATGTTGAGAAAAGGAAGTATAATTATCTCGCTCAAGTGAGAAAGTTACATATTACCTTAAATATAATGAATAAAGAAGTAATGGCTACAAGCGCTACTTTACGTGACAGTGTATTAGCGTGTAGCATGAGATGGATAATAAGAGCAATATTTTGTCTCTTCGTGCGGATATGATGCAACCAATGTGTACAAGATATGTAAGGAGCTTAATATTAAACCTATAATACGACCCATAAAGAAAGCAATAGTCTATAAAAAGAGAGATTATTTATCGGAAAGGAATAACAACATTAAAGTTATACAATCTTGTGAAAACTATGAGAAGGAGTGGAAAATGATGATGAAATACGGTTTGAGATCACATTTCTTTTTTAGGTTTAATTGGATTTAGTTTCAAAAATAAATCTGAAATAAATCGTGAGAAAGAGTTGCTAATAGTGTTACTTGATTAATAAATTTACTGCAATCGGCATGCCTAAGTTGGGAGTGTTAAATAAACTGTGTCAAACTGCATTTTTAATTCAACTCAATTTTCAATCTGTTGGGAAAGAAAATGTCGAGCTGAGATATAGTCAATGCCCAATCATGTACAGGCATAGTCCATTTCTCCTTCACTTTCTTTATAGCACAATATACCTGTTTATACAAGGCATTTATGCTAGTAAATGAGCCCTTGGTTTTGGTGAATTTCCTAATTTGCCTATGTAGCCCCTCTATGGGATTAGTAGTATAGATTATCCTCCTAACTGGGTCGGAATACTTAAAATAACCAGATAGGTTTTCCCAATTATTCTGCCAAGATTATAGGGTACTTTGTGCCCCATTTTTCATCTAATTCCAACAGATAATTCTCGGCAATTTCCTTACTTGAAGCTTTTCTTTAAATCACTCAAAAAACTCTTTACTAGCTACATACTTCAGTGAGTTACGTATCTGATGCACTATACACATTCTGCATTAGGGAACACACCGTTTATTGCTGCAGGAAAGCTTTTTAGCCCATCTACACATGCAATTAGAATATCTTCCACTCCTCTCTCTTTGAGATCATTTAGTACTCCCAACCAGAACTTCACTTTCAGCTAAATAAAACTTCTTTTCTGCCATTTTGCTAATATATTATACATACATTTACTTACACAACTCCTTAAAAAACCATGAAAACTATCGGATATACAGACTGCAGCGGACGACTACGCCATTCGTTGATTACTGTTTGTCAGTAATACTTGATATCTCTGCCGCCGATATTTTGTGATCGTAAATTTCCTCAATATGTGACGCTATATCTCCATGCCACTGGCAAATGTGCTTAAGACCTTTGCTTCAAGTTCTGTTGTTTGTCTTTTTCTAACTATTTGGGGTTCAAAGCTTCCTTCCCTGTCTCTAGGTGTTAACAACTCAAATGAGTTGTACGTAAAGTTTTTCCCATTTCTTCGATTATTTTCTTCGCTTTCACCAGACAAGTGGTGTTCTATTTCACCTTCCAGACTTGCCTCAAGCAGCTTTTTTATAAACGGTGTTATCTCTTCCTGTTAGCGGTCTTCCTTCTCGTATAGACGACATCTTTATAATCTACCAAACCGGTAGTTTTATTTACTTGACTCATGTCAAACCTCCGTTTTTTTATATCAATTATATTTTTATTTCTTGGTTTGACACAGTTTATTTAACACTCCCCCTAAGTTCGAAATGGCTGCGTGAATTTTTCATATAAAATGTTAACATAAGTGGCTATGCAACAAAGCCGGTGGAGCATAAAATTCGTGAAATTAAGATTTTATGTCGCATACCTATCGCAATTTTCAGAAGAAATACAACATGAATAATTGCTGGTCTGGTAAACCTCAGACATGAGTTTTATTGATCCTGCTGCTCGCCTAACTCATGCTGAAATTAGTTGCATACCGTTTCGCAGTGGGTCTAAAGTACCTCTCGGTTACTACCAAACTATTATGATTGCAGCATACATTGTTTTTTAAAAACTTTCATTCCTCTTGACTCTGTAAGTTTTACAAAACTTGCTTAGCAAACACCAACCAATATTGTAATGACTCGTTTCATCAATATGCAACAACTTTCAGTTCCCTGCATTTTGATGCAACTCTATGTTCACTGTTTGATATGCTACCAATACTTATGCTCAAATTAAAAATTTCATTATGCTTTGAATTTTTGTAAAATCTCTTGAGTGCTGCAATTACACCTTGCTCCAAATGTATCTGCATTTTGCTAAGGAGCTACTTCTTCTTTTTCCACACCTTCAACTGATATTCTACTACATAAGACTTGGTTTGGTGAATCCCCCACCACATTCGCAAGAATTCTACCTTTACTACCTTCTATTTTAGATGCCCAACCTGACCGCCAATGTTCCTCTTGCTTATCCTTTTTTATTTTATACAATTCTTTTGAACTTGGCATTGATGAATTTTTCGAATTTAAACCAAGCCTTTCCTTTCTTTGAGCATTCTCAGAGCTTCTTTTTCGGCTTTTAAATTTTCTACCTCTATTTTTAAGTTTTCGCAAAGTTCTAAAAGTTTTACCATATTACCTCATAGCTATTCTATGATTAGACCACCTTGTCTACCTTGCTACTCCCCTGAACAGATACAATTATTGTGTTTTATGTTTTTTTCACATTTAGTAATGTCATTTATTGTTTTATGCCCCAATCTTTTTCAAATATTGCGACCCCTTGATCAGTAAGTGGATGATTAATTAACTGTCTAAGTACTTTTGCTGGTGCAGTAATTGAATTAGCACCAAGTTTTGCAGCTTCTATTACATGTGCTGGGCTTCTTACTGATGCAACAAGAACTTTTGTTTTGAAACTATAATTAGAATATATAGTGCATATATCTTTTATTAGCGATAAGCCATCATAGCTTATATCATCAAGACGGCCAACAAAGGGAGAAACAAAACAAGCACTGGCCTTAGCGGCAAACAGTGCTTGTCCAGGAGAAAAACATAATGTGATGTTAACAGGTATTTTATGCTCTGTCCACAACTTTTTACAAGAAATTAATCCTTCATATGTAAGGGGCAATTTTACCACAACATTATCAGCGATTTCCGCTAATTTAAGGCCTTCCTTAATCATATCTTCATGGCTACTTGCAACAACTTCAACACTAACAGGCCCTTTTATAATAGAGCATATTTCACTTACTAAATCTTCGTATTTATCTTTATGCCCAGATTTCGCTATCAAAGAAGGATTAGTTGTTATGCCATCAACGAACTCTTTTAGCTCCTTAATTTCATTCAAATCAACGCTATCAAGAAAAATTTCCATATTAATCTCCTATTAAAAAACTATCTTTACAAAACATTGTCATCTTTGAAGGCAAAAGTACAAAAATGGTGTTATCCCAGTGTCCGCTACAGAACTGTACGAACGTTCAGTAAGGCAAGGTGTCATTCCAGTGCTTGACACTGGAATCCAGCCTATTTCATCATAGAAATTGTTTTCGACATATGTTCCTAGAATCCCCTGCCAATTGCATGATTTACAAATATTTTTACACCTAGATCCCAGTGTCACGCACTGGGATGACAAAGGTGAACACTGGGATGACAGGGAAGAGAATACTGGATGACAGAAAAAAAGCACTTGGATGACGCCATTTTTTGTACTTTTGCCTTCAAAGATGCAACGTTCGTATAGCAGTGAACTTGACCATAGGATCCAGTTGTCAAAATTTCTGGATCCCAGTGTCACGCACTGGGATGACAAAAAAAGAGCCCCCTGAGCAAAAATCTTATAGCCACTTGAATGATAATTGACTTTTTGCCTAAAATAACTAAGAAAGAAACTTCTCATCAAGATAATTTAAATATATACCAACTCTCTTATTTTTTAATGATTCCTCATCATGAGTCAAGTGATCAAAAACCTGAATTTGATTTGTTACAATGCTACAATTATTATTCGCAACCTCTAATATACCACTGTCAATTACAACTTTTTTCTTTGTCTGGTTATTCATTTGAGCAGTAATTATACCAGGCAATAAATAAATTAAGTAAGGAGAATAGTAAGCTAAAATCATCAACTCCCCCTCAAGCCCACTCACTGAAAGAGAAACTACTTCATCAAATGAAATTTTATTATCAGGAGAAAAAAATTGCACCTTAAAAGTGTTCATCATCTTTAATGCTTAGCTCCAACTTCAGCTTTTATCGACTCAGCCTTTTCTATTGCTTCACCTATACTTCCTACCATATAAAACGCAGCTTCTGGCAGATGGTCATATTTACCTTCAATAATTCCTTTAAAACTGGAAATAGTATCAGAAAGTGAAACAAATTTACCAGACATGCCAGTAAATACCTCCGCAACATGAAAAGGTTGAGAAAGAAACTTCTGAATTTTACGAGCTCTATCAACAACAATTTTATCTTCATCAGATAGTTCATCCATACCAAGTATTGCGATAATATCTTGCAGCGACTTATAAGTTTGCAATATACGTTTCACCTCAGAAGCCACATTATAATGTTCCTCACCAATGATTTCAGCAGATAAAGACTGAGAAGTTGAATCAAGTGGATCAACAGCAGGATATATGCCCATTTCAGCTATTTGTCTTGACAATACTGTGGTGGCATCAAGATGAGAGAATGTAGTTGCTGGAGCTGGATCAGTCAAATCATCCGCAGGAACATATATAGCCTGTATAGAAGTAATAGAACCAGCAGTAGTTGAGGCTATTCTCTCTTGCATAGCGCCCATATCAGTTGCAAGAGTTGGCTGATAACCAACAGCTGATGGTATTCTTCCAAGTAAAGCAGAAAGTTCAGAGCCAGCTTGAGTGAAACGGAAGATATTATCTACAAAAAATAGAACATCTTGGTTTTCACGATCACGAAAATACTCCGCCATAGTTAGCGCCGTTAAAGCAACTCTAGCCCTTGCTCCAGGAGGCTCATTCATTTGACCATAAACCAAAACGGCTTGAGATTTTTCGTGCTCATTTATATCTATTACATTCGAAGTGATCATCTCATTATAAAGATCATTACCTTCACGCGTTCTCTCCCCTACTCCGGCAAATACGGAAAATCCTTTATGAGCTTTTGCTATATTATTAATTAATTCCATTATCAGAACTGTTTTACCAACACCAGCTCCACCAAATAAGCCGATTTTTCCTCCTTTAAGATAAGGTGCAAGAAAATCTATAACCTTTATTCCTGTAACTAAAACTTCTTCCTGTATCTTCTGCTCAGTAAAACTTGGAGGTGATCTATGTATAGGTTCTAAATCATACTTTCCTTTCAGCGGACCACACTCATCTATAAGCTCTCCCACAACATTAAAGATCCTTCCTAAAGTTGAACGTCCAACCGGAACTGATATTGGTGCACCTGTATCAACAAATTCGTCACCTCTTGACATACCATCTGTGCTATCCATAGCAATACAACGGACTATATTGTCACCTATATGCTGTGAAACCTCTAAAATTAGCTCCTTGCCCTTATATTTTAATTTGCTTTTTAAAGCATCAAATATCTTAGGTAATTCGCCTTCAAATCTTAAATCAACAACTGCTTGAGTTATTTTAACTACTTTACCTATATCCATCTCTTTCATCACCTAACACTACAATTCTATAAAAGAACTTCTAAAGAAAATAAATCTTACATTATTAACAGAAATTTTGCAATATTAAAACACTTACTAGTTACGCTTCATTATAAACAATGCAAATGCATTCAATAGCCAAGTAATAATAAACAGCACCAAACTAAGCGCATAAGCAGCAAGAGTTTGCACACTATTGAAATCCTGATCTCCGGTAAGCAATGTAGCAATTTGCACAGTAATCGTAGTAATTGAATTAAGAGGATTAAAAGTCAAATTTGCGTTAATTCCCACAGCCATTAGCACAATCATTGTTTCACCTATCACTCTTGAAATCGATAATAAAATTGCACTTAAAATTGTAGGCATTGCATAAGGTATTGTTATATGCCATATAGTTTCCGCTGGAGTTGCACCAAGCGCCATAAAACCATAACGTAAACTTTTTGGAACAGATCTTATAGCATCTTCGAGTAAAGAAATAATAAAAGGAAGAATCATTACCCCAATTGATAAACCAGCAACTAAGGCACTTTCTGAGTGTATACTTAACTCAAAAAAATTAGCTACCTTCTTCACAAATAAGGATAAAAATACAACTGAGAAATATCCATACACAATCGTAGGAATAGCAGATAAAACTTGTAAAATAGTATTAACAACGTAACGCGCTTTCTTGCTTGCATATTCGCTAATATATATTGCAGAAAGTAAACCAAGCGGGATCACAACTAACATTGCTACAACAGTTATAAGTAATGTCCCTACTAAAAGTGGTGCTATACCAAAATACCCTACCTCTCCTTTGCCGATAATAGCTACATTGTGGTTCCATTTTAAACAAAATAAGAATTTTGAAATAGCTACTTTATTAAAAAAATTAATGGACTGAATAAAAATAGATAGCATTATAAATAAAGTGATAAAAAGTGATATGGCTAAAGCCATAAATAACAAAAATTTTACCATCTTATTTCTTTTACCCTTAAAGATAAAAATCAGCATAAAAAAAAGTAACGCTATAGAAATAGAAGTTATAAAATAACCATCATAGAGTGCTAACAACCAAGGTAGCATCCACATACAACTCAAATATATATAAGACTTAACTTTACTTACTGTTTGAAATCTACTCAAACAAAATAAAAGGATTAGTAAAACAGGTACACCTATAATTAAATTCATTTTTCCATACATCAAATTTTATTCTACAAGAATGTCATATAAGTTCACTATTATTTGACAATAAAGTAAAACTATTTAAAATAAATCATTATATTAATACAAAAACAATGAGCACAAAAAGAACATTCCAACCAAGCAAATTGATAAGAAAGCGTAGGCATGGGTTTCGTTCACGCATGGCAACAAGAGCTGGAAAAGCAATCCTTAATAGGCGTCGTTCATTAGGATGTAAAAAATTATGCGCATAATAAAACTATCGAGCATAAAAAAAAAGATTTTTCTTCTGTTTTTAAAAATAAGTTAGCATTTAACAGTTCTTTTTATCGCGGATTTTACATATCGCTATATGCCAAAAAAGAAGAAGAACCTGAAAAGTATGTTAACACTATTAGAATAGGTCTAGCTATTAGTAAAAAAGTCGAAAAAGCAGCAAAAAGAAATAAAATAAAAAGGCAATTACGAATGCTCGCTAAAATTAGCATTTTAAATATAAGTAATGTAGGATACTACTACATAATACTAACTCATAAAAACATTATGCAAGCAGGCTATAAAAATTTACAAAAAGATCTAACTATTTGCTTAAAAAAGATAAAATAAGAAAAAATTTTCACTAAAGTATTTACAACTATATTTTTTATGATAAGGTAAGTAAAGTTTTTAAAATAAATTAATAGATGTGGGTAGTTAGTGGTAGAGAGTATAAGAAAGCAAGATAAAAAGCTTGATACAAATAATATTAAGGAAGGTTTTTATGAATATAAAGAATCTAGCTATCGTACACAATGGAAAATAGCATTTGAACAAAGCCAATACTTAGAACAAAATAAGAATAAACCTAGAGCACAGCTGCTAAACTTAAACATAGAAACAACCTCTTGCAATAAGAGAATCATTTGATAAAAGTAAAAAAAAATTTTATAAACTTGGCAGCGACCTACTTTCCCTTTTTAAGTATCATCGGCGCTAAAAAGCTTCACTTCCGAGTTCGAAATGAGATCGGGTGGTTCATTCTTGCTATAGCCACCAAGTTAATAAAAATTTCCAATTTAATTTAATATTTAACACTGCATATATACATATAGAAAGCAAATAAATCAATCAGGCTATTAGTACTAGTTAGCTCCACATGTTACCATGTTTCCACACCTAGCCTATCAACGTGGTAGTCTCCCACGGCCTTAATTGGGAAATCTTTTTGAAGAGGGTTTCTTGCTTATATGCTTTCAGCAATTATCCCATCTATACATAGCTACCCAGCGATGCTATTGGCATAACAGCTGGTACACCAGAGGTATATCCATCTCGGTCCTCTCGTACTAGAGTCAGATCTTCTCAAATTTCCTTAACCCACGGCAGATAGAAACCGAACTGTCTCACGACGTTCTAAACCCAACTCACGTATCACTTTAATCGGCGAACAGCCGAACCCTTGGGACCTTCTTCAGCCCCAGGATGTGATGAGTCGACATCGAGGTGCCAAACGGTGTCGTCGATATGAACTCTCGAACACCATCAGCCTGTTATCCCCGGCGTACCTTTTATCCGTTGAGCGATGACCCTTCCATACAGAATCACCGGATCACTATGACCGACTTTCGTCCCTGCTTGGCTTGTCAGCCTCGCAGTCAGGCAAGCTTATGCCATTGTACTATCAAGCTGATTTCCGACCAGCCCTAGCTTACCTTCGCACGCCTCCGTTACTTTTTAGGAGGCGACCGCCCCAGTCAAACTACCCACCATACAATGTCCTAGTTCCAGATAATGAAACATAGTTAGATATCAAAAATGCAAAGGGTGGTATCTCAAGGTTGACTCCATTACAGCTAGCGCCATAACTTCAAAGTCTCCCACCTATCCTGCACATCACATTTTTAATAGCAATGTAAAGCTATAGTAAAGGTGCACGGGGTCTCTTCGTCTAACCGCGGGTACCCCGCATCTGCACGGGGAATTCAATTTCGCTGAAATGATGTTGGAGACAGTGGAGAAATCGTTACGCCATTCGTGCGGGTCGGAACTTACCCGACAAGGAATTTCGCTACCTTAGGACCGTCAGTGTTACGGCCGCCGTTTACTGGGGCTTCAATTCAGAGCTTGCACCCTTCCTATTAACCTTCCAGCACCGGGCAGGCGTCAGACCCTATACTTCCACTTACATGTTTGCAGAGTCCTGTGTTTTTAGTAAACAGTCGCTACTCCCTATTTTGTGCCACCTACTCATAGTTGCCTAAAAGCAGGTTACCCTTCTTCCGAAGTTACAGGTATAATTTGCCGAGTTCCTTCAACATCATTCTTTCAACACCTTAGTATACTCTACTCATCTACCAGTGTCGGTTTACGGTACGGCCTTATAAATATAAGTGCTATTTCCTGGAGCTTTTTCTAAGCATAGATCAATCCAATAAGACCTATACAAATACAAAACCCGTCACACTTAAAAGGTTTAGGAATATTAACCTAATTGCCATCGACTACTCCTTTATGGACTCGCCTTAGGAACCGACTAACCCTACGCAGATTAACTTAACGTAGGAACCCTTAGATTTTTGGTGAGAGTGTTTTTCACACTCTTTTACGCTACTTATGTCAGCATTCTCACTTCCGATATCTCCAGCAGTCCTCTCAAACTACCTTCACAGACTTACGGAACGCTCCGCTACCGCACCCATTGATCGAAATCAACAAGTACTCACATCTTCGGTATACAGCTTTAGCCCCGGTACATTTTCGGCGCAGAAAAACTTATTTAGACAAGTGAGCTGTTACGCTTTCTTTAAAGGATGGCTGCTTCCAAGCCAACCTCCTAGCTGTAATGGTTTTTCTACTTCCTTCCCCACTTAGCTGCAATTTTGGGACCTTAGATAGTGATCTGGGTTGTTTCCCTCTTCACCACGGACTTAGCACCCGTAGTGTGCCTGTTGTACAATTAATTATTGGTATTCGGAGTTTGGTTAGATTTGGTAAGATGATGAATCCCCCTAGTCTATCCAGTGCTCTACCCCCAACAACATACATACAACGCTCTACCTAAATAGATTTCGCGGAGAACCAGCTATTTCCAAGTTTGATTGGCCTTTCACCCCTAATCACAACTCATCCAATAATGTTGCAACATTAACTGGTTCGATCCTCCAGTGTGTTTTACCACACCTTCAATCTGGTCATGACTAGATCACTTGGTTTCGGGTCTAATCCATAAAACTAAAACGCCCTATTCAGACTTGCTTTCGCTACGCCTACACCTAACGGCTTAAGCTTGCTTCATAGATTAACTCGCTGACCCATTATGCAAAAGGTACGCTGTCACTCTAATACAAACTAACTACAAGATTGCTCTTGTAGGAAAAGCATAGAGCTCCAACTGTTTGTAAGCACTCGATTTCAGATTCTATTTCACTCCCCTCCCGGGGTTCTTTTCACCTTTCCCTCACGGTACTTGTTCACTATCGGTCGCTAAGGAGTATTTAGGCTTGGAGGATGGTCCCCCCATATTCAAACAGGATTTCACGTGCCCCGCTCTACTCAAGGATTTAAAAACTTTCTACTTATACAGGACTATCACCTTCTATGGTTACTATTTCCAGAGTATTCTAATTCTTATTCTTAAATCACTAGCCTTTTCCGCTTTCGCTCGTCACTACTAACAGAATCTCGATTGATTTCTTTTCCTTTGGCTACTTAGATATTTCAGTTCACCAAGTTTGCTTTACATACTTAGTATGTAATAACTAGCTAAGCTAGTTGGGTTTCCCCATTCGGAAATCTGCGGATTAGAATTTGTTGACAATTACCCGCAGCTTATCGCAGCCTGCCACGTCCTTCATCGCCTCTTAACGCCAAGGCATCCATCAAGTGCTCTTAATAATTTATTTATCTGACTATATGTAGAATATGCAGAGTTAAATATTAACTTACAATTGAATTGAGATTAAATTAATCTCTACCATAAAACTTGTCAAACATCTAAAAACTAATCTTTTACATACTACAACCTGATAAATAATATGTCAACGCCTTTTTACACAAAACATTTCCTATTATTATCAACAACAATATACCAGCAATCCTAAACAGTATAATCTGAGAAATATACGGTAAATTTATATATACAGAAAAATTAATGAAAAAGATATTTTGTAAGATAAAATGTGTTAAAATTAGTTACCTAAAAACGATAATGAACATTCGGAGTATTTCTAATGTATGAAAAGTAATCTCTCTTTTATAAAAAACGTTGTTTTAAATTGTATATCTAAGCTCACTAGTGTATTAAATATTAAGAAAGTAAGAGATTTGATTATGGATAAATATAATACTCTCTATAAAGAAATCGTAGTGCTTCTTGAAAAATCTAAAAACCTGTTAAATACCAACATTGAAATCGGTTTATATCACTTTTATAAAGGTAATATATCAGATGCAAAGTTAAGATTTTGGTTAATTAGCATATTCCACCCCAATTCACCTATAATCTGGTATAATATTGGAAGATGTCATTTTGCAGTAGGAAATACTAACAAAGCTTATAATTATTTAACAAAAACGCTAAAATTAGATAGTAGTTATGAAGAAGCTTCTTACTACATAAAAAAAATAACAAACACATCAGATATTATAGAATTGCCTGAAAATCTCATAAAGCAATATTTCGATTACACAGGTGAATATTTTGTTGAGCATTGGCTGATTGCCAAACAATACAGAGGGCATGAACTCGTACACATGATAATTACAAAAGTCTTTAACAACTCCACTTCTGAACTAAATATACTTGATCTTGGTTGCGGTACTGGAATATGTGGTCATTTCCTAAAAATAAATAATGTCAGAAGTTGTACAACGGGAGTTGACATCTCAAATAGAATGCTAAATATTGCAAGAGGATGCCTTATAAAAGGTAAACCTGTTTACAATGAGTTAATACATATGGAAATGAAAGAGTTTCTTAAACAGGAGAAGAGCCAGCAGTACGATGTAATTATCTTTGCTGAAGTACTACATTATCTATATGATTTTCGAGCAGAATTGGAATTAGCAAAAGGATTGACAAACAAAAAAGGGGTTATTGTATGTTTGGTAAGAAGAAAAGAAGGTAAAGGTATTGACTTTATAAACAAAGGAGATTATTTTCGTCATTCGGAAGACTACATTCACCATGTTGCAAAAGAAATAAACATGCAAATAAGTCATATGAGTTATTGTAAAATATATGGCAGTCAGGTTGACGGTATCTTGTTTGCATTACAGCATCCATAAAAAAAAAATTCAACAACTTAATCTAGGAATCGCTCAAATAAATGTCTATGAATCATAAAAGGAGCCTTATGAATTACATTGCTATTAACTACGCAAAGGACAGTAAATTAACCGACTTTGGAAAAGCAGTTCTATTGGACAGGTATTTAATAGAAAATGAAAGTTATCAAGGTCTCTTTATACGCATTGCCAATTACTACTCTGATAACAAAGAGCATGCACAGCGTCTTTATGATTACATGAGCAATTTGTGGTTCATGCCTTCAACGCCAATACTTAGCAATGGTGGTACCAAGAGAGGATTACCTATTTCCTGCTTTCTTAATGAAACTGAAGATAGCTTGCAGGGAATAGTTGATTTATGGAATGAAAATGTTTGGCTCGCTGCACGTGGAGGAGGCATAGGTAGTTATTGGGGAAATCTACGCTCAATTGGTGAAAGTGTCAAAGGTAGCGGTAAAACATCAGGAATTGTGCCATTTATTGTGGTACAAAATGCTCTAACACTTGCAATCAGTCAAGGATCTTTAAGAAGAGGAAGCTCAGCAGTTTATCTTCCTGTATCCCATCCAGAGATAGAAGAGTTTCTTGACATACGCAAGCCAACAGGAGGTGATCCAAATCGCAAAGCACTAAATATACACCATGCTGTAATAGTGACAGATAAATTTATGCAAGCCGTTGAAGGTGACAAAGAGTGGGAGTTAATCAGTCCTCACAATAAAAAAGTTATCTCAACTGTCAAAGCACGTGATATATGGATCAAAATGTTAACAGCAAGAATTGAGACTGGAGAACCTTACATTATTTTTCTTGATGCAATAAGTAACAATAAACCAGAATCTTACAAAAAGCTCAATTTAGACATCAAAATGTCAAACCTATGCAGTGAAATAACTTTAACTACAGGTTACGATCACCTGAACAAGTCACGCACTGCTGTATGTTGTCTATCATCTGTGAATCTTGAATACTACGAAGAATGGAAAGATAATGAGCTCTTCACAGAAGATATAATGCGTTTTCTTGATAATGTACTAGAGGACTTCATAAATAAAGCACCAAATGAAATACAGCGAGCAAAATATTCCGCAATAAGAGAGCGTAGTATCGGTCTTGGTGTGATGGGTTTTCATTCACTTTTACAAAGCAAAATGATTCCTTTTGAATCGGTAATGGCACAACAATGGAATAAAAAAATATTTAAGCATTTACGACAACAAGCAGATATAGTTTCTAAAAAATTAGCAGAAGAAAAAGGGCCATGTCTTGACGCTAAAGAAATCGATCTAATGGAAAGGTTTACACATAAGCTCGCTATCGCTCCAACTGCCTCAATTTCGATTATTGCAGGCAACACTTCCCCTGGAATAGAGCCATATGCAGCAAACGTATTCATACAGAAGACACTAACAGGTTCATTTGTAGTGCGAAATAAATTCTTGCAAAAATTATTAGCAGAAAAGAATCAAGACAACGATAAAATATGGTCCTCAATCTCGACAAATGAGGGTTCTGTTCAGCATTTAGATTTTCTTAGTGAGCATGAAAAACTGACATTTAAAACAGCATACGAACTTGATCAACAATGGATCATAGAACATGCAAGTGATAGAACTCCTTATATTTGTCAATCTCAATCAGTAAATCTGTTCTTATCTGCCAATGTGTATAAACGTTACTTACACAAAATACACATGCTTGCTTGGAAAAAAGGATTAAAAAGCTTATATTACTGCAGATCACAATCAATACAAAGAGCTGACAAGGTCTCACATGACATATTCAAAAAAAGTGAAATATTGCAACAAAAAACAGATATTAATTATGATGAATGTCTATCATGCCAGTAGACTGTGCATACCTTACTGTCACCAAAATACAACTGTACAAAAGTTATGTTTTCAAGGCAACTCAGTTGTCGCTCAGTATTCTCTTACCCGGCAGGCTTTATTGCATAGGAGAAAAAGATTTAGCAGTGATTCTGTTATAGAGTAAATATCTATCAAATAAATACAGCTTATGCCACAAAGAATAGACTTCTTGGATAACCTAAGGAAGCAGCTTAAAATTAGGGAGTGTAAAATAAACCATAGGAGTCAAGTTAAGGAAATAAAGGTATGAAAGAGATAGAATAATAAGTTCTCCCAGATGTACTTTTAGTGAGAGAACCAATGAATAAAATAACTTGCTTATAAAAAAAGCTCAAAGAATTTTTTAATGAAAAAGTAGACAAAATCTCAATTACAACAAGGTTTATAAAAAGAAAGAGAAAGCTAAAAGGTTCATCGTTCGTAAAAGCCATGGTCTTATAGGGGTTGATAATTGTAGCGTAGAAACAATGTGTCAATTACTAAACGAGAGATATAACAAAACAAGGTTTAGATTTACTGAAGAAGCAGTGGAATTTATGAAAAGAATGAATCTGTGGTTCTCTTTAAAAATATCTTGCAAGTTGATTGCAAAATCTTGCAGCAATTTAAAAGCGTCAAGTAGTAGCTCTGCCTAACAGTATGGAAGAGATGTATAAAGGGTAGTTACAAAGGTTATGAGAGTAATACTAAGTCTGGAGTTTTCGACTACATGAAATAAACCAACTTAATTTAACGGAGGTCAGACCAAGGATATAGTAAGTAAGCAATGATTTGCTAATCTCGGTTATTTTGTGCCAATAAACAAATCAATGAAATAGGAGCTTATTTCATAAGTCGTTGATACCAACATATATGATAAATCAAAAAATGGAATTATTGGAATATTTAGAGATTTTTAGAAAACGAGGTATTGTTAGGAAAAGAAGCAAAAATTAGAGTAAGAATTATATGTCAGAAACTAACTGAATATGGCCAGAAGAAGGAAAGCTAATAGATTAGCGAGATCGCAAGGATATACATCCTCTACAAGAATTGTTAAACTGGTCAATACTAATGTTCCAGAAAATAAAATTAGTGCTGAGCAATAGAGTAAGGTGGCAAATTATTTAAATTGTATAAAAGCCATATCAGACTTGATAAGCTACCGTGCAGAGTATTATGTGAACTATATGCTAAATTGTGCGCAATTCTTATATTTCACGGCATAGTTGGTTGCACAGAAGTGAAAAAGAATACAGTTTAACAAAGGCATTTATTGAGTTAAAAAGGCGGGTTAGAGAGTTATTTTTAGCACTAAAGAATAAAGTTAATAGTTTGGAAATTTTTCTTAAACATAACTTGGTCACGATTTTCATTAAAAGATAAGTACAGAAAAACTAGAGTATCTACCTAACTTCCCTGAATTCGCTCACAATCTCTTAACTTGACGCCTATGGTTTATTTAACACTCCCAATCTAAACGAGACGTCATATCGCAACAATCACTAACGAGTAGCGGCCTCTCGCCATCTATAGTCCCTTCTCCTATCATTCCAAGACTAGGATAACACCTATCGACAGCAGCATTCACAAAATTGTGTTTAGCTACTTACATTGCACCATTTAATTTTCTGTGCTTCCAAAAAACACATTAAGTAAACATTGGTAGTCGAATTAACACTAACTTAAGAACTGAAGAATACAATTATAATATATTGTTAATGTGAGGTTAAAAATGTCACCTAGTGAAAAAAACTCTTCAAATTTTGTTGAAACTAAGCAAGATGATCTTGATTTGAGTAAAATGATGCAAGATTCATCAAATTCAGATATTGCTCATGATTCTAAGAAGCTAAAGGAAAGAATTACTGATTTGTTAAAAAGAGATACAGAATTTTCCAAGATGAAACAAGGAGATAAGGCTCTTGTAGTAGGTACAGCAAGTGGGTTATTTACAGCAATGCTACCACTTTTGGCAGTTGGTGCAACACTTGTTATACCAGGTGCTATAGTTGGTCTTACTTTATATTTCGCTGCGAAAGTCGCTGTAAAAGCAGTTCAATCTGGATATAAAGGGCTCAAATGGTCAGCAGAAAAAACAGTTGAAGGGGCGAAGCATATTGGCGGGAAAATTAAAGATGGTACTGTGTATGTTAAAGATAAGGTAGGAGATGGTTATGAAAATTCAGTAGATTCACTGAAGAGGGGTACTCGTTTTATAAGTGAAAAAACAAAGGAAAAGACAAGTGATATACTCACTGCAACAGCGAATAAATTATATCGTGCGGCTGGTAATGAAAATTATTCAGATAGAATAGATAATGAGCTTATCCCTGACTCGCCACAAAAGGAGAAGATCCAAGGAATAAAAGGAGATCTTAGAGCAATTTGCACGGACGGACAAAGTGATTCCATGTTAAGAAAGAGCATAATTTCTGGGATATCATTGAAAATAGGGGGAAAAATAGAAGCAAGAGAGAAGGAGGAACTCAGTTGCTTTGCAAGTGATGTTGCGGAAAGTTCTGATTTGATTATGAGGTGGAAAGAACAGAAAAAGTTTATTGATAACTTGGGTGCAGATGGTTTGCGTAACTTAGTTACAAAAAGACTATCGGATAAAGATAAATACTTTAGAGACAGTATTTTCTCTGAACATCACGATGAGATTAAGGAGGTTATTACGGAATGCGAATTTGATCAACTTGCAAAGATGCGCTGTAACAATATAGAAAATGCAGCAGGAAGAAAAGCTAGTAGATCATTTTTTTCAGGGAGAAGAAGAGACTCTGAACAATCTCACAGCTTGTCGGGAAGCAGTTCAATGGATTCTCTAAGCAGTTACAGCAACGAAGCGGAATTATTAAATCCTAATGAGCATAAGGAAGTAAAAGCACCTACCTCACTTTGGAGCAAGTTGTCATCATCGCTAAAAGGTGGCAAAAAGCCAGAGGAAGCTACTTATATAAGATATCAAGATTCTGAGTTGGATCAGATACAATCTGCAGAGATAGGAAATAGCCGTTTTTATGTTGCTCCGGAGAAACCGCCAAGAAGCAATTCAATGGGTTCTTTAAGCACTGACAGTACTGCTACAACTTCTAGCTTTGCCAGTTACCGTCGTAATTCTGATAGTGGGTTCAATTCACCAAGTTCTTCTACTCCACAAAGACATAGTCCTTCTCAAGAAACAAGATTTGGTCTAGGAGTTACGGAAGAGCTCACTGAGAAGTTGGCAAAACGACGTGCGATTGTAGATCAACCAAACGTAGAATCTGTTCAACAAAAAGCTGAGCCTAGTAAAGGATAAACAAAACCGCTTATCATTCTAAAAGGATGTTACTCAACGAGTAACGTCCTTTTTCCCATTTGATCAAAAATGTTCGCTTATTTACGATCAATTTTTCATTACCGGGCCAATCATGGAGTCTCTTTTACCTTTTTTTTCTAATTTATGCAAGAAACTTAAAAAATAAAAGTTTTTATTCAATAATTTGTCTATAAGGGATATTATTTTACTGCTAGTGAAATAAACCAGAATGAAGTCCATTTTATTGACAAGGCCTTTATTAGATTCGTTGAGTACAAGAAGCACACTGAAAAAATATGGATACAAAGTTTTTATAGAACCAGTATTTACAATAAAGCTCTTAAATCCTGATATATCTACCTATGAATTTGACGTTGTGATATCCACAAGTAAAAACAGTGTAAAGGCTTTCAGTCAAATATGTAAAGAGGATGACTTTCCAATTATTACGGTTAGTAATTCAACCATGCAGGCTGCAAAAAATTTGGGATTTTCCGATATAATCTCAGCAGACAGCAACGTTGATGGTCTGATATCATTTATAAAAACTCATTATTCAAACGCAATAAAGTTCTTATATATAAGGGGACAAGAAGTATCATGTGACCTAAAAAAAAGATTATCTGAAGAAGATTTTAACGTAAGAGAAGTTGTACTCTATAAAACAATTACTAAAAGGAGTCTAACTAATAGGTGTAAAAATTTATTATTGGATGGTAAAATTGATAGTGTTGCCTTTTTTTCCTCACAGACAGCAAGGGTATTTTGTTCATTAGTTCTAAAAAGTGGACTATCTCATGTGATAAATAATACAGTTGCATATACCATGAGTAAGAACATTGCTGATAGTTTAAAGTTAATCAAATGGAAAAAAATTATAACATCGAGATTGCCTACTGGGGAGAGTTTAATTGATATAATTAATAAGGATTGTTGATGCTAAGGATTGCAACTTGGAACGTAAACTCCATACGTAAAAGAATTAACCAACTTTGTAGTTTTATAGTTGATAGTCAGATAGATATAATTTTGCTGCAAGAGATAAAATGTACAGAAGAGCAATTTCCTTATGCAGAGATAGAAAAGTTAGGATATGAATATGCTATCTATGGACAAGTTGCAAGAAATGGTGTTTGTGCTTTATCTAAATATCCAATATTGGAGCAGTTTAAGATTGACATTGTAGAAGATTATCAAGAAGCGCGTTATGTAGAGTGCATAATAAAGTACAATAATCAGAAGGTAAGGGTAGGAAGTGTATACGTGCCAAACGGCCAAAGCCTAGACTCTCAAGCATTTGAATATAAACTCAAGTTTTTTGATAATTTATATAAAAGGATGAACAATCTATTAAAAAATGAAGAGTTAACCATCATAGCTGGCGATTATAATGTTGCACTGAATGAAATTGATATTTTTGATTCAAATTTATTAAATGGCCAAGTGTGCTTTCATATAAAAGAGCGTGAGAAATTAAGAGCGATCTTGAATCTTGGTTTTAAAGATGCATTTAGAATATCTCACCCAAACTTGCAACAATTCACTTGGTGGCATTATCAAGGTAATTCACTAAGAAATAATCAAGGAATGCGAATAGATCATATGCTGCTATCGCCACAAGCTGCAGATAAATTGGAAACATGTTACATAGACGATAGGTTGCGTAAGCTAGAAAATCCATCTGATCATACTCCTGTTGTATGTGTTATAAAACAATAAAAGACCTCTTACACAATTCACTTTTGGTAAGTCTATGTCTTACTTGACTGCTTGCCCTTGTTCCTCAACTAGCTGATCTACAGTAACTTGCTCATCAAGCACAGTAAGCTGCTCACCCCCTTTATTTCCCACCTGAGAAGCTTGTTCCGGAGTAGGTTGTTTTTTACTCCCGTCAGCAATTGTTTCAAGAGGTCTTTCAATTGGGGTTTTTAAAATATCATCAATGCCATTGCGAATTTTTTCATTCAATCTTGCTCTTTTTTCTGTATCATCTTTATCTTGTGAACTAGGGTCATATAAAGTACCTTTTTTGTTATTTGAAAAAAGAACCTCAACTCCTCCCTTTACGGCAAATATTGTACCAATAACAGCAGCAAATACCGCAAGTGTAGTAGGACCAAAAATCAATATTGAAGCAACGGAAAAAAGGACAGGAATAAAAACCTTGCGTACGAAAGCTGTTACCATCTCTTCATCACTGAGCGGTGGTTCATCTTCCTCTTTTTTGTCTTTACTTAAGAATGGTATTTTTTCTTTCACCCCATTCATAAAAGAGCTGGAAATATTTTTTGGGTCTATTTTTATTCCAAGTGGCAAACCAATAAGCTTTATGAGTGAATCCTTAGCTTCTGTAACACGTATATCAGCTACACAATCATCTACTAATTTCTTTCTTTCATCATTCTCTAAATTCTCTTTGTTCGCTAATTTTTTCTCTCTAACTTCTTTAAATACAGAAAGTAAAAACTGACAAAAATTCTCTTCACTGAGTGAGTTTATATCTTTTAGATTGACATTATCAAGTGGTATGTTGTTATAAGCTGATATAAAATGATCAGTTATTCCTTTGTTCTCTTTTAATTTGGCTTTACCTTCTAATACTTTTACAAAGTAATCATAGATTGCCTTATGTTCCTTCTTGAGGAGTATCTCATTTTTTCCCATCACCTGAGTAGATGACTCTAAAGGCTTAGCTTTTACTTTTGGAGCTTTCATAACTGATCTATTTACATTAATCTATGCTTTAATTGTAGCATATTTTTCGTATTAATTCAAATGATTTACACTCTAAGAACACGTCTTAAAAGGACTCAAGTAGTTAATTTAGCAAGCATAATAGTAATCATATTAAAGAAGATACCACTTTTTGAAGTAAGGGGAGAATGCTCTTGCTCATACGTCTAAAATTCAAGCAAAGGTTCTTTCAACAATCCAACGTTTGGGAATAACATGAAATCCTGTAACATCAGCAGCCTTCTTGGCAATCGTTAATAAACATCCTGTTTTCAATAAACAGTGATTTTGCAATTTGCCTATATATCCCTGATCAGCAAAAAACTTACGTAAATTTGCATTTAGCTTGAACAAAAAGATACCATCACGATCTTGAACGCTTGCACTATGAACATGCCAGCCTTTGCTGGACGCACAAAAATCGAGCATCTTATCAGAAAATTAATTGTCAGGTTGTATTGTAAAGGAAATATTTAGTATTTTATTTTTCTTGACTACATTATAGTATAGAGTGATTATTAGTCACAAAATTAAAATTACGCACTATATTTAAAATTATGGAGGTTTAGTAATGTGGAGTAGAGTGGTTATAATGTGTTGTTTTTGTTTACTGCTTACCGGTGTAAGTTCTTGTCCTAAAAAAGAAGTAAGTGTGGCAAATAAAATGAATGCCGTTATTAAGCAAATAGGTGATAAAAGAGTTTTCTTTGGTTACGATGAATCTAGTATTACTGAAATGAGTGCAGATGCATTGCTTGATGCAATGGAAGTGTTACAAGATAACCCTGATGCGAAGGTTACTTTAACTGGTCATACTGACAATCGTGGTTCTCATGAATATAATCTTGCATTAGGTGCTAGAAGAGCAGATGCAGCTAAAAAGTTTATGGTCAGCTGTGCATCTTATCTAGAAAATAGAATAAAAACTGCTTCTAAAGCTGAAACTGAGCCTTTGGTTGACGTAAAAGATGATTCTAAAAATTCTAAGTACGAAAAAGACCATGCTAAAAATCGTAGAGTAGAATTTTCATTCTCTGGAATAAAAAGATAGTCTCCTTTGAATCCCAGTGTTCAGCACTGGGATGATAAACAGTCAAACTTGTGCTTCTACTGATTGTTAGCTCAATTTGCATTGAAGTGCTATGCCGGTATAATTTAGAGAGGTTTGAATTGCCTAATCATCAAGAAATATAATGCAATTGGAGTTGTTATTTCAAAATATAGTTAATAACTTTGCTTTTCATGATAATCAAGTTGCGGTTGCAGTATCAGGTGGTATAGACAGTGTAGTTTTATTGCACTTAACGATTAATTGGGCAAAAAAAAGCAAGCTTTTAGCCCCTATAGCATTAACAGTAAATCATGGGTTGCGTTTAGAATCTCAAAAAGAAGCTCATTTTGCTATGAGTTATGCAAAAGAACTCGGAGCAAAGGAGTCGTTTGTATTAAATTGGGAGAAGAAAAATATTAAAGGCAATATTCAGTTGCAGGCACGAAAAGCACGGTATAAGTTATTAATAGAATGGTGTAAAAACAATAATGTTAAATATTTATTTGTTGCTCACCATAAAAATGATCAAGCAGAAACATTTTTGTTGAGATTAGAACGAGGTAGTGGCGTAGATGGATTATCATCAATGGACTACAAATCTTTCTTAAATGGTATTTATGTATTTAGGCCGTTGTTAAATTTCAGTCGTAGTGAAATAGAAAGGTATGCTAAGCTTCACCAGTTAAGATGGACCGAAGATAGAAGCAATTATGACTTAAAATACAAGCGAACTTTATACCGTAACTTGCTTGAAGCAAGTGATAATCAAGATGTTTTAACAGACCGAATATGCCTTGCAGCCCTTCATATGAAAAGAGCTGCAAAAGCGTTGATGCACTACACACGCCTTGCATTTAATGACTGTGTTAATGTGTATGATCTTGGTTACATTGAAATTAAATTAAGTAAACTGTATAAACTACCAGAGGAAATAGCCTTAAGGCTTCTTCTTTACTCTATAATGGCAATTACCAGCAAACACTATAAACCAAGATACAACAGCCTTGTTGCAATATTTAATAAAATATTGCAACAAGATAGTAATGTTAACTGTACACTCTATGGATGCAAAATAAGAAAATATGGAGAAAGCGTCCTGATAATAAGAGAACCATCAAAGATACGGCAAATTACTGTGTACTTACCATTAAATGGTCCTATTGAATGGGATAACAGATTTAGCTGCATAGTGCTCGGAAATCGAGAATGTTCAGTTATCATTGCTCCACTAAAAAAAACACAAAGAGTTCCTGAATTTCTGAAGGATTATAACTGCTGCCCTGAAGTTTTTTATTCTTTACCTACGGTACAAAAAAATGGAAAGGTGATTGCTTATCCATGTATAAAACATGATAGCAAGAATATTAGTGATGATGAGATTAAATATTCCATTACTGGTATAATAAAGGAAAATTTGCTAAAATTAATTGATATTTAATTAGGAATTACAATGAGTGGGTCAAGATTTTTCAAATTTGTTTTATTATGTCTAACAATCGCTGCTTTTATTTGTCTTATGTATATTCTTTTTTTTAAAATTAAAGCTGCTGCGGCCACTATATCTTTCACGCCTATCATTATAAAATCTGTTGTAGTAACATGTTCAGTAATATGCACTGCAGTTGTATTATGTTTTGCTATCTATTCTTTGCTAATGAAATTACCTGGAGTAACAAAGGTTGAGCAGGATGAGCAAAAAGTAACGTTTGACGACGTTATAGTATCAGATAAAATGAAAGAAGCACTACGAATGATTTGTAATGATATATCACAGGAAAAGAAAGCTCTATTTGAAAAGGTTGGTTTTAAGCCACCACAAGGCCATCTTTTATATGGCCCACCAGGAAATGGTAAAACACTTATTGCTCGCGCAATTGCGGGTGAAGCTAAGCTTCCATTTTTTCCCATTTCCGGAGCTGACATTGCTGGTCGATTTGCTAATCAAGGTGTACACAATATACAAGAACTTTTTCGAACAGCAAGAAAAAAGGCTCCTTGTGTAATTTTTATAGATGAGATAGATTCTATCGGTTCAGAACGTAGTGACTCCAAGAACGAATCTAATAGAGCTATAAACGAGGACCATAACAAAACTTTAAACCAACTACTGATTGAAATGGATGGTTTTAATTTTAACAAAGGTGTAATAGTAATTGCTGCAACTAACCATCAAGACGTTTTAGATGAAGCACTGCTTAGGCCTGGTCGTTTTTCTAAGCATATCTATATTCCTCTACCGGAATTGGGTTCACGAAAAAAGATATTAGATCTTGACATAAAGAATGTGCCAATTGCATCAGGTCTAACTCTTAAAGAAATTGCAAGAAAAACTGAAGGCTATTCAGGAGCTGAGTTATCTAATTTAGTAAACGAGGCCAAGCATAACGCCGTAAAGCGTACTCAAGAGCAAAAAATAGACGAACCTGTTGTTAGGCATGGGTGATTTTACAAAAGCACTTGAAGAGCTTAACAATAAATCCAAAAAGCTCAAGGATAAAAAAGTGAGCAATATAGATGATAATGTAATAAGTGCACTACTGCAAGCTACTGTAGAATGTTACACACGCCAGAGTTTTGCCAGTACAAACACATAATAAGGATGATTATTGCAGTGGAAAACAACTTTTTAAGTTTGTAATTATTACTCTGAAATTTACTACTCTTTGCCAACAGTGCAAAAAGATGGAAAGGTGATTGCTCATCATGATGTAAATTATAACGGAAAAAATACCGATAACAATAAGGTTCAATGCATTATTAATAGCATGATAAAACAAAATTTGATAAACTTTATTGATATCTAGTTAAAGGTAACAATGAAAAAATTTTTAGAAGGTTTATTGATCTGGTTAGTGATTATTGTTCTTATTTCAGTTGCTTACATTCAGTTCAGCGGAAGTATAGGCAAGAGTAAAGCAACCATACCTTTTTCAGAATTTTTAACTAGACTGGAAGATAATGATATAGAAAATGTTACCATAAGAAACCAAAGCATTGAAGGCAAGTTTAGAGATGGGTCAGCCTTTAACTCAAGTGGTGTTATATATAGCGACTTAATAAAAAGTTTGCATGATAAAAAAGTGAAGTTCTCCTTTTCAATTGGAGATTCTGCAATAGGTATAATTGGTGGACTACTTATTCAATGGATTCCGACGCTTATCTTTTTCGGTTTATTACTTTTCCTTTTTAAACAAACGCAAGCAGGAGGCAATAGAACTATAAGCTTTGGCAAATCAAAAGCTAGGCTTATAACTAGTGGAAAAAAAGTGACATTTGATGATGTTGCCGGAATTGATGAAGCAAAAGAAGAGTTAGTTGAGATCGTTGATTTTCTTAAACAAAGGCAAAAATTTCAAATATTGGGCGGAAAGATACCAAAAGGATGTCTTTTAATTGGTTCCCCTGGAACCGGTAAAACCCTACTTGCTCGTGCAATTGCAGGTGAAGCTAATGTACCATTTTTTAGTATTTCCGGGTCTGATTTTGTTGAAATGTTTGTCGGTATTGGTGCAAGCCGTGTACGTGATATGTTTTATCAAGGCAAGAAAAATGCTCCTTGCATAATTTTCATAGACGAAATAGATGCAGTGGGTAGGCATCGCGGCATTGGTCTTGGTGGCGGTAACGACGAAAGGGAACAAACATTAAATCAGTTACTAGTTGAAATGGATGGCTTCGAGTCTAATGAAGGTGTGATAATAGTTGCTGCAACTAACCGTCCAGATGTGCTAGATCCAGCACTACTTAGACCTGGTCGTTTTGACCGACAGATTACTATTTCTTTACCTGATATCAATGGGCGTGAAAGAATATTAAATACGCATATAAAGAAAATATCGATAGCGCCAGATGTGAATGTAAAAACAGTTGCAAGAGGAACACCAGGTTTTTCAGGTGCTGATCTAGCAAATTTAGTAAATGAATCTGCACTTATTGCTGCGAGGAGAAACAAGAAAATTGTTACCATGGATGATTTTGAATATGCGCGTGACAAAGTGATGATGGGCATGGAAAGACGGTCCTTAGTTATTACGGAAGAAGAAAAAAAGCTTACTGCTTACCATGAAGCTGGTCATGCAGTAGTTGCAGTTAATATGCCTGCCTCTGATCCAATACACAAAGCAACTATTATTCCAAGAGGTAGAGCTTTAGGCTTAGTTATGAGACTACCGGAAACAGATAGAGTGTCTCACACAAGAGAAAAGATGATAGCAGATATAACTGTTGCTATGGGTGGAAGAGTGGCAGAAGAACTAATTTTTGGTTATGATAAAATTACAAGCGGTGCATCTTCGGATATAAAGCAAGCATCTGATTTATCACGTGCTATGGTGACGAAATGGGGAATGAGTGACAAAATAGGGCCAATATATCACAATCGTGAACAAATCATGCATGATTCTGAGACAATTTCTGAAGATACATTAAAACTTATAGATGAAGAAGTAAAGAAAATTGTATTTTCTTGCTATGAAAAAGCAAAAGACATTTTGACCAAGCGTAGGAAAGACTTGGAGCTCATTGCTGAAAATCTACTGGAGTTTGAAACTTTAACAGGCGATGAAATAAGTGACATATTAAGTGGGGAAAAAATTGTTAGAAATGAAAACGAAGGCAAGGAAAAGGTAAGAAGATCATCTCTCTAATTAGATCTGACTTTATTTAACACTCCCTTCTGGTAAGTATTGCTACGGTAAGACCTTTTTTGACAGTATGCATATTACTTACCAAAAGAATATTGATAACATTAAAACAGATTCTGGGGAGTGTTAAATAAACTGTGTCAAACCAAGAAATAAAAATATAATTGATATAAAAAAACGGAGGTTTGACATGAGTCAAGTAAATAAAACTACCGGTTTGGTAGATTATAAAGAATTAGAAACCTGTCGTCTATACGAGAAGGAAGACCGTTGACAGGAAAGGAGGGAGCATTAACACCATTTATAAAAAAGCTGCTGGAGGCGAGTCTAGAAGGTGAAATAGAAAACCATTTATTAGCTGAAAGTGAAGAAAATAATCGAAGAAATGGGAAAAACTTTACGTACAACTCATTTGAGTTGTTAACACCTAGAGACAGGGAAGGAAGCTTTGAACCCCAAATAGTTAGAAAAAGACAAACAACAGAACTTGAAGCAAAGGTCTTAAGCACATTTGCCAGTGGCATGGAGATATAGCGTCACATATTGAGGAAATTTACGATCACAAAATATCGGCGGCAGAGATATCAAGTATTACTGACAAACAGTAATCAACGAATGGCGTAGTCGTCCGCTGCAGTCTGTATATCCGATAGTTTTCATGGTTTTTTAAGGAGTTGTGTAAGTAAATGTATGTATAATATATTAGCAAAATGGCAGAAAAGAAGTTTTATTTAGCTGAAAGTGAAGTTCTGGTTGGGAGTACTAAATGATCTCAAAGAGAGAGGAGTGGAAGATATTCTAATTGCATGTGTAGATGGGCTAAAAAGCTTTCCTGCAGCAATAAACGGTGTGTTCCCTAATGCAGAATGTGTATAGTGCATCAGATACGTAACTCACTGAAGTATGTAGCTAGTAAAGAGTTTTTTGAGTGATTTAAAGAAAAGCTTCAAGTAAGGAAATTGCCGAGAATTATCTGTTGGAATTAGATGAAAAATGGGGCACAAAGTACCCTATAATCTTGGCAGAATAATTGGGAAAACCTATCTGGTTATTTTAAGTATTCCGACCCAGTTAGGAGGATAATCTATACTACTAATCCCATAGAGGGGCTACATAGGCAAATTAGGAAATTCACCAAAACCAAGGGCTCATTTACTAGCATAAATGCCTTGTATAAACAGGTATATTGTGCTATAAAGAAAGTGGAGGAGAAATGGACTATGCCTGTACATGATTGGGCATTGACTATATCTCAGCTCGACATTTTCTTTCCCAACAGATTGAAAATTGAGTTGAATTAAAAATTCGGTTTGACACAGTTTATTTAACACTCCCAGATTCTGATATCAGTTTTGACTTCGTCGATTCTTCTGTCAGTTAATTCACGCCTGTCAGGTTAAGTTGTGTCTAGTACAAAAATTATGCAAAATATCTTACCTTCCAGTTTTGGCAAATTCGACGTTCTTCCATGGTACTTCTTCTGTTTTTCGACTTTTTCCCTCTCTGGCCTCACTTTTTCTACAATTTTCTCCAATTCTTCTATCTTTTAACCTGTCACACTCCGAAAATTCCTTGGATGTTTCTTTAGATTATTATACCTTAAACTCATTTTACCTCACTTTTATTTCGCTTGCTTCCTTTTTATCATACTTTGAGCCTTTTTTTACTTGTTTTGCAGCAGCTCTTTCTTAACTTGACGCGTATGGTTTATTGAACACTTCCCATTTTCATAACAAAATCTACGTTACAATTGTTTTTCTTGAGAGCACTTTATGCAAATTTATTGCCTCGCTTTCTCACTCCGCAATTAAAAAATTCTGTAATGCCGCTTATGGTGGTTCGCTAGTAATGAGAATTGGTATTACCAAATCCATTATAAAAACAAGATTTTGTTGTTAAGTCTACTTATATGGTTAAGATGGCTCTAAAGTAGTATAAACGCTAATCAACTATGTTTTTAAAAAAAAGAGGAAATGTTTTTCATTTTGTTAATAGAAAATTGGTATGAAAATAGTCCAAAAGTTGCAGGTACACTTATAGTGGTAAAGTTGTAATTTTAATACACATATCTTTTTAGAATTGGCTTGAGACAAGCTGTAGGTTTTGTAAAAGGTTATATGGTACAAATAGGCAAAAAACTTAAGGTTATCAGCTATACACAAGCTTCCAGAAGATTTAAAAAGCTTAATTTGAAGATTGATGACCATAGAACCAATAAAGATGATTTGGAAAATATTAAAATTGCCGTAGATAGCACTAGAGTTAGTATCTACAATAATAACGGTGGGCATAATACTCGAAAAAGAAAATACAGTGGCTATGGTCAAGTAAGAAAACTACATGTTGTTTTAAACGTAAATGATAAGAATAGTGGTGTTGCTGTGCCGGTCTGCGATATGTTAGAGGAAGTCAGTGATAAATATAACATTTGTTCTATTCGAGCAGATGCGGCTTATGATATAAAAAGTGTGTATAAAGAATGCAGAATATTGTGCCTATTATTCGCCCTAGCTAAAATTTGTTTAGCTATCAGAAAGAAACAAGTAGAATATGAGAATTATGAAGATGGTATTAATGAATGGAAGAAAAAAGTTAAGTATGGAGCACGGTCTTATATTGAAGTCTTTTTCTATAGGTTATTTGGGTTTGGCTTGAAAAATAAATCAGAGGTAAATCGTGTGTTAATTAAGTGCTACTTACTGAACAAATTTACTGATATAGGTATGGCTAAATTTAAATTAGCTGCGTAAATTCATTGTGATTTACATGCCTATCAGTGCTATGCAACATAGCCAACCCGCATCAACCAGTATATTTTGGACTTCAGCTGGATGTTTTATTAGAGAACCCATTTTGCTATTTTATACGCTGTGCTTTCACTTATCCCATAGCTTTATGAAAATATGTTCCATATTCCCGCAACACCATAAGCAGCATATTTTCCTCGCTCAGCTTGTTTTTCCTACCTCCTTTAGCCTTTTTTCCTTATTTGCTTCCCGTAAAATCTCTACCATTTTATTAAATGTTACCTTTTTTACTCCTTTAACCTGCGAAATTTTTCATCATCCAACTCTTCTACTATTTTCACCTTTTCCCTCACTAAAAATACTTATCTTGCCATGTTTTTTCCTCTTATCCTAGTTTTTAAAGAAGTCTATTGTACTGAACGTTATGGTAAAGGGGACGGCAAAGCTTGTAAAGCAATTTTTTTATATAGCACGATTTAGCTATTTAATAAAAAGATTGTGGCTAGACCGAGAAATATAAGAGCTGAGAGAATATCAGTTGTTGCTGATGTTAGAATTGAAGAGGAAATAGCAGGATCGGATCTTAAACGATGGAGCATTATAGGAATGAAAGTGCCGATAAATGTTGCAGTGATTGACATTACAATCATGGAAATCACGAAAATGATCTCCACTTTTAAACTATGGAACCTCATTGCTAATACTACGAGTGAAATTGCAGATAAAATTACCCCATTTATAAGACCTATCATAAATTCTTTTATAAGTATTCTTTTTGCATTTTGCTCAGTTAGATATTTTGTTGCGATTGCACGGATAGTTAGTGTTACCGTTTGGGACCCTGCATTTCCGCTCATTGATGCAATGATTGGCATAATTATTGGTAGTACTATAAAACTTTGTATTACGTTATCGAAAAAGCCAACTACTATAGAACATATTGTTGCAGCTAAGAGGTTAAACAATAACCAAGGTAACCTTTTAATTATAGTTTTATGTATAGGGGCATTTATATCAGATTTAGAAGATACACCGCTTATTTTAAGTACATCCTCTTCTGCTTCTTGTTGAACGATTTTGATTACATCTTCAATAAGGATTACACCTATAATTTTACCATTCCTATTTACTACTGGAGCTGATAATAGAGAGTAATCTTTAAATATTCTTGCTACTTCTTCTTGATCCATTCCAGTTTTAATTATTTTTATATCTTGACTCATTATCTCTTTTATTATTGTTTCTCCTGAGTAGGATATTACCTTATTTAAGTTGAAACTACCTATGGGCTCTAATTTCGAGTTAATGATGAAAATTTGATAAAATGTTTCTGGTATTTTTTTATAGTTGCGCAAGAATTCCATTAGCTGATTTATCGTCCAATAATATGGAGCTATAACCATATTTTTATGTATCAACCTTCCTGCACTTTCTTCTGGGTATGATAACAATTCCTCTACTAATTTTTGAGTTGCATTGGGTAAGTAGTTAAGTATATTTTCTATAGACTTTCTATCCAAGTCTTTCACTATGGCTACTATGTCTTCTACATTAAGAAGCATTAGCAACTTTGCTGTATTTTCTATTCCCAATATTTCTATGATCTCTATTTGTAAATCTGGTACCACATGCACTAGGGCATCACTTAACAAATGTTGATCGAGGATACTAACTAATTTCTCCCTGTGATCACTGATCGAAGTAGATAAAAAATAAGCTAACTGAACGCTATCTATCGTTTTTACAATATTACAAACATTTTCTAATTCTTGATTATCGAGTGACTCTATTAAGTCATCAATAGCCTTTTTGTCTAAACCATAATGAGAATTTGTTTTAATATTCATTACTTTACCTTATTTTTTAATAAATATACACACTTGATTTTGTTGAACATTCAAGTATAATAAAATTATTTTGAATTAACTATTATATGGTTAAATTTCTATTTTGTTTGCTGTTATTGTTAGTGATAATAAATATATTAAAATCTAAAGTATAATGAAAACCCATCCAGAAATCCTTGAATACTTTCAAGGCTTAAATAAAAGTATTTCTCTTATCAGGAGGTGTCTTTGACATAGAAAAATTAAAGTTGCGTCTTGAGGAACTGGATTCTCAAGCGTCGAATGATAATCTATGGCAAGACAATCAAAAGGCACAAGAAATTTTAAAAGAACGTTCTAAAATTAAGCATGACATAGAATCGTTTTCAAAGCTAGAAAGCGATTACAACGATGCCATTAGCTTGATGAAATCTGCTATTGATGAGAATGATGAAGAATTTTTTTCTGAAGTTGAAAATGAATTAGCCAAGCTAGAGAAGTTAATCAAACTTAAAGAGACAGAATCCTTATTTACTGGTGAAGCAGATAATAATAACTGCTTTTTGGAAATCCACTCAGGAGCTGGCGGAACAGAGAGCAATGATTGGGCTGAGATGCTCATGCGCATGTATACAAGATGGGCAGAAATTTATCACAACTTTAAAGTTGAAGTTGTAGAAAAATTAGATGGTGATGCGATTGGTATAAAATCTACAACAATAAAGATCATCGGAGAAAAAGCTTACGGGTGGGCAAAAAGCGAAAGTGGAGTTCATAGATTGGTGAGAATATCACCATTTGATGCAAATGGTAAACGTCATACCAGTTTTGCAAGTGTTGGAGTCACTCCAGTGATCGAAGATTCAATAGATATTATTGTGGATGAAAAGGATTTAAAGATCGACACTTACCGTGCTTCTGGAGCAGGTGGTCAACATGTAAATAAGACTGAAAGTGCGGTACGTATTACCCATATTCCAACAGGCGTTGTAGTTCAATGTCAAAATGGTCGTTCTCAACATAGAAATAAAGATGAGGCACTTAAGCTACTTAAAGGACGTTTATACCAAATTGAACTGGAAAAAAAAGAACAAAAGATGGCTGAGGAATATGGTAAAAAATGTGATATAGGTTGGGGCAATCAAATCAGATCATACGTTATGCACCCATATCAAGTGGTAAAGGATTTAAGGACTGGACATGAAGTAGGTAATATAAACTCTGTTTTTGATGGTAATATAGACTGTTTCATAGTTAGCGTGTTAGAGTTAAAATAAGGTTTGCTGAAAGTTAAGTTTTATGCTCCGCTAATAAGGTAAAAAGAAAACCAATATAATGAAAACCTATTGAGAAAAATGGAACAATTTTGTCAATAGACTTCTTATCCAAGTAGCTCATGAAAACGATAAACCGTTTCTTATGGGTACAAAAAAATGTAACATGAAGAGAAATCTTTATACATTAAGTTGTGGCTGGGCAACGTCTGCCATTGATGATTATTTCACCTACTGTAACTACTGCTAAAATAAAACAGTAATACACCTGCGTTAACAAAGAAATAGGTGAAACAGAAGCGATGCTACCTGCTAGCAGTAATTGAGAACCATAAGGCAAAATACCTTTTGTAACGCAAGCAAAAATGTCTAACAAGTATGCACTACGGTATGACGGAATATTGTGCTTTTGCGCAAGCCTTTTTGCAATATCGCCACTTAATAAAATAGCAATGGTGTTATTAGCAACTAAAACAGTAAACATAGATGCTATTCCCGCTATTACAAATTCAGCTTTAGTTTTTGTAATATTACTTTCATCAATAAGTTTATGTAACGCCTTTTGACCTTGTTTATACATTATATTGCCTAACCCGCCAATAAATAGAGCGAATATCACTATCTCGTTTACTTTCGTGAAACCGTCATATATGTTATGAGAGAGTTGAATGATAGTATAGTCAAAAAAAGTCATCCCTAGTACACTAGCAACAATTATATTTACGGTTATTGTTACTAAAGTAGTAACTTCAAATAACCCCATGATTATTAAAGAAATATAAGGAATAATCTTTATTACTGATAAATAATCTAAATTTGATGTAGGAATAATTTTTGTACTATCTGCCATAACTGCTAGATAGACAAGTGTTATAATGCTGGCAACAAATGCTACTTTAGAATTTACTTTAAGTTTATCCTTTATCGTAGCCCCCTGTGAAGAAACAGATGCAATAGTAGTGTCAGATATCATTGAAAGGTTATCACCAAATACGGCACCTCCAACTACAGTCGCAGTTCCTATTTCAAGACCAAAAGCTCCACTTTTTGCTAAGTTAACAGCTATTGGTACCATCAATACAACAACTCCCATAGATGTACCAATCGCAGTTGATATAAAAGCGGAAGCCAAAAATACTCCAGGCAGTAGTAATCTTGCTGGAAGGAAATTGAGAATTAAATTAGCAACAGTATCTGCACTACCAATTGATTGAGTAACCACAGAAAATGCTCCAGAAAATAGAAAAATTAAGCACATAGTAAGGGTGTTTTTATCACCCATACCCTCGATGACAGTATCGATGTTACGTTGAATTTTACCTGCATTGCGTGCAACAGCAAAAAATAGCGCCGGTAGTAGGCAAATTATCGGTGAAACTTGGCGAAGCGGATTATCAATTCCGATGAAGGAAAAATAGATACCACTTCCAAGGTATAAGACCAAAAAAATAAACAAAGGAAAAAAAGCTGTCATTTTGCTGCCTTAAAACTTATAATTATAATCAATTAAGTGGTTTCAGGCAAGCTTGGTTTTCTGCAAGTTGATAACAGTCTTTTAGACTCTCAAGTTACGCTATGGAAAAATGTGTTGACCATTGTACCATAATATATAGCATCAAAATATAGTATGAGGTAAAGCTATGGTAATGACATATGAACAGTGGAACATAATATTAGGTGTAATTGATCAAGAGGTAAATTTAAGTAAAGACAATGTAATTGAAAGAATAAAAGAGCTATTAAAGGAAGTAAAGATACTAGGGCAAGCAGAAACATCAAGAATGTTAGAAGAGATATCGCATGGATTAGAAGTATCAAGCAAGATTCCAAGAGTACAAGAGACACAAGAGCCATTAAAAAAGAGACTAAAGGTGGTAAATGTACCACAGACACCAGAAGAAGCAAAAAAGATACTAAAGGAGACAGGGATATCAAATGCACAAAAGATGGTAAAAAGAATGCTAAAAAGATTAGGTGTAAAAGAGACATCAGGAGAATCAAAAGCAGTGGTGCTAGAGGATATGCTAGATGCACTAAAGATCTCAGAAAAGGTACCAGTGATGCTAGACGCACGAGAGACACTAAAGGCACTAGAGGTACTGAAGAGAGAAAGTAGAAATATGTATAAAAAGTGGGAAGAAAATGAGTTTAATGTAAATTATTGGTTTACAGTAAATTACAATATACTACGTAGTGCGCATGATCAACACACATTACTGAGTTTAGCTATTAGTCTTCGCCTAAAAAATGTAGTAGATGCTCTGCTTAAAGTAAAAAGAATCAGTATTAACGCAAAAAGTCCATTTTTTGAATGGACTGCTTTACATTGGGCTGCTGAAAAAGGCAATGTAGAAATAGTACTCAAACTAATAGAAAAAGGGGCAAGTGTTAATCAGTTTGGTTCGTGTGGATGGACTGCTTTACATCTTGCTGCTGCAAATGGTAATATAGAAATAATAAAGATCTTAGTAAAAAATAGGGCAAATGTTAATCAGAAAAATGTAGCAAAATTGACTGCTTTGTATGAAGCTGTTAGAAACAGGCATAAAGAAGTAACAAAGTTCTTACTGCTTAATGGAGCCGATGTTAAGGAGAATGGAGCATGTGAGGTTAATGTTTTACATTTGGCTATTATGAAGAATGATAAAGAAATGGTGGAGTGCATAATAGAAAATGATAAAAATATTAGGGGAGATATTAATATGACGGATGCATTTGGACGGACTCCTTTATATTTGGCTGCTACAAATAATTATACATCACTATTAGAGATTCTATTACAAAATGGTGCAGATGATAATATAGAGGATAGATTAAGTGGATTTACTCCTTTACACATTGCTGTTATAAGTGGCAGTTTGCAAGCAGTAGAGCTCTTATTAAAACACAATAAAGCAAAATTAAAGTTCCTAGAAGAATTCAAGGTCCTATTACAAAATGGTGCATATGACAATCTAAAGGATAGATTGTATGTACGTACTCCTTTATGGGTTACTGCTATAAATAAAATTTTAGAAGAAGTAGAGCTCTTATTAGAACACAACAAAGCATATATTAATCGGAAAGATAGATGGGGATGGACTGCTTTTGATTATGCTTTCATACGTAACGATAGAGAATTAATAGATATTCTAATAGGCCATGGAGCAGATATGAATATAAAGGATCCACTTAAAATACTATTCGCTGTTTCTCCAAGTAATATTTTTGTAGCACGCCCTCTCCTAGAGCAATTGGAGGTATGTGATGATTTTTCGAAATTAATTCAAGCCTACAGTTTACATTATGCTGCCGCACATGGTGATATACAAAGCATACGTTATCTATTAGAATCTGGAGTAGATGTTAATGCAATTAGTGATTCAGGATTAACTCCTTTGCATTATGCTGCCAATAATGGCCATGAAAAAGTAGCAGAGATCTTAATTTCCCATGAAGCAGCAGTTAATCTACAGGATAATCTAGGGATAATTCCTTTAGGTTATGCTATTGACGGTAAACATTTGAAAACAATAAAGACCTTAATACCCTGTACAAATCTTTTGTTGCAGGATAATTGTGGTGAAACTGTAAAAGATTTAGATGAACGTAAAGGTGCAAGTAATTTTTCAGACAAAGCAGAAAAAAGAGTACGAGCTCTGAGAGAAAGAGTACGAGCTCTGAGAGAAAGAGTACGAGCTCTGAGAGAAAGAGTAACACCTTTAGTTAATGATATTGCAAATGTGCAGTCAAAGCCTAGTACTGAAGTGTGTCCAGCTAAAATAGATGGAATAAAAGAACGAAGAGCACATAGTCCTTGCAGATGGACATATCGCAAAAGAAAGCTCAGTACTGAAATGGATTCAGATTCTAGTACAGAAACAGATGAGTGTAACGATAGGTGGTCATACGGAAGGTAGAGTAACTACTGTTCAGAAATGTAGTTCATTTAACCGATAATTGATATTTTTTGATGTTTATTATAAATAATGGAATGCCACAAAGCTATATTAGTAGAAGACAATAACGTTAGGCTTGATAGGTACATTAGAAGAATTTTTCCCAATCTGAAGCAATCTGCACTTGAAAAGTCTTTAAGGAAAGGATTAATCAAAGTTGATAATTGCAAGGCAAAATCCAGCGATAGAGTGAATTCTGGGCAAACTATAACGATAAGATACTTAGATTATATTGAAAACACTAATTCTGATCGTAAATATAATGAAAAGCTAGCAAATCTATTAAGAGAGAACATATTATATGAAGACGAATATATATTAGCTATAAACAAACCCGCAGGAGTAATCGTTCAAGGTGGTATAAAGGTAAAAATTAGCATTAGTGACTTGCTTGACCAAATAAGAGAAGGGGAAGTATTTAAAATTGTCCATAGACTTGATAGAGATACAAGCGGAGTAATAATATTCGCGCGCAATGCTAGTGTTGCAAGATACCTTATGGAAGAATTTAAAGGACGGAGGATAAAAAAAACTTACCTAGCATTAACTTCTGGTATACCGAGCAAAGATAATGGAATAATAGACTACCCGTTGGTGAAAAAATATATTTCAGGGCAAGAAAAAGTAGTTATTGATGAAGACTCACCTCAAAATGCCACTACGCATTTTTCAATTATATCAAGATTAAAACATAATGTTGCTTATTTAAAATTACAACCAATTACCGGTAGAACCCATCAGTTGCGTGCACATTTAGCTCATATAAATTACCCTATTCTTGGTGATGGTAAATATGGTGGTAAAAAAGCTTTTATTAATGGAGCAGTAAATCAGATTCACCTTCATTCGCATTCTTTATCTTTAAAATTACCAAATAATAAAGAAATTACTATCACTGCTCCTGCCCCTAAACACATCGAAAAGTCTATTGAAGTGCTATCTTTCGACTGAACGATTTCACCAATCAACTTTTCTGTCTTTGGCTTTAATTTGAAGTACAGATATTAGGCTAATTAATGCACAGATAGTAAGGTAAATCCCTGCTGCAAGTTTTGTTTCAGTTCTTTCTATAAGCCACATGCATATCGATGGAGAAAGGCCACCAAAAATACCTGCTGATATGTTATGAGCTAAACTGAAGCCGGTACACCTAACTTTCGTTGGAAATAACTCACAGGCGAGAGAATTATATATTCCAAAAGATGCACCTATCGGCACACTTATTAATAGGAAAGTGAGCGTTACAATATAGTGATTATTATGTGATAATAGCGAAAGTGCCGGCAAACTGATGCAAGCTAAAGCTACTAATGTAGGAATTATCACGTTTTTTCTTCCAACTTTATCAGACAGTATTGCAAACAGCACTGCAGACGTTCCGAATGTGATTTCAACCACAATCCTTACTACATTTTTAATATCAATGCCTGAGAAAGTAAGTTCTTTGACAGATATGTTGTAAAACATGATTGCTGAATAAACAATTGCATTTTGGGCAACGCCAAGCCCAATTGCTAGCACAAATGCCTTTTTATAGTCCCTGATTAATTCTAAAAATGGAGAATCAGATAAGCTTTTATTTTGACCATGAATTTTATATGCTAGGCTCTCTTCCATTATGTATCTTATTAAGAAGCCTATTATGCCCATAATAAAGCAGAAATAGAAGAGCAACCTCCAGCCCCAAATTTCATAATTTTCACCTGTAAATTTTTTGCAAATAGCTATCATTACAAAACATGTAATAGAACCAAGAGCACCACTGAAAGCTTTCATGCTACCTAAAAAGCCTAGATTTTTTTTATCGCTTGAATGCTCTATCAAAAAGGCTGAGTTGATACTCGTTTCCCCTCCTGTTGCCATTCCTTGTATTATTCTACAAAGCAGAAGTAATATAGGAGAAAATATTCCTATTTCTCTAAAACTTGGTATAATTGCAATTGCAGTAGACGATATCGAAGCTAATATTACGGAAGTCAGCAAAATTTTCCTCCTGCCATACTTATCTCCAATGTAACCAAAAATAAATCCACCAAGTGGTCTGAATCCAAAGCCAATTGCAAAACTGCCAAGAAATTTGATTGTGCTTAAATAATCACTTTCTGAAGGAAAAAAAACGTTGCTTATTATATGCGTTAAAACTCCAAATAGAGTTACTTCATACCATATAATCATATTGCATATTATGCTTGATAGTACTGCCTTTTGAATATCATTCACGACTTCCGATTTACCACACTTTACTATAAAATTTTTACTCAATAACCTTTAGAGATAACTCGCGTAAATGTTTATTGTCCACTTTAGAAGGAGCACTCATTAGAACATCTTCACCCTGCTGATTCATAGGAAAACAGATTACTTCACGAATGTTTGGCTCATCGGCAAGTAGCATAACCATTCTATCAACCCCTGGTGCTATACCGCCATGAGGTGGCACTCCAAACCTGAATGCACGCACAAGCGCACCAAATTTTGTATCAACTTCTTCTTTACTATAGCCTGCAATGGCAAAAGCTTTGTACATAATATCCAGTTTGTTATTACGAATTGCCCCACTTGATAGCTCTATTCCATTACAAACAAGATCATATTGGTAAGCAAGGATGTTCAGTGGATCTTTTTCTTCTAAATCCTTCAAGCCACCATGCGGCATGGAGAATGGGTTATGAAAGAAATCTATTTTTTTGCTTTTATCATCATACACAAAGTATGGAAAATCGATGACCCAGCAGAACTTGAAGATATTGTCATCTATAAGACCTAGTTCTGATCCCAAAAGAGTACGCACTTTCCCTGCAATTATTGCTGCTTCATTTTCCTTATCAGAAGCAAAAAACACACTATCCCCAGGCTCTATATTTGTTATTTCTTTTATAGAATTTAGCCGATTGTCATTGAGGAATTTAGCAATTGGTCCTTTTGCAATGCCGTCCTTATCAAATGTTATATACCCAAGACCTTTAGCGCCAAACTCTTTTTTTGCATGTTCTATTTTTTTATCAAAGAAGCTACGAGGTTCCTCTGCTGTTTTGGGGGCAGGGATAGCTCTGACTACCATACCGCGTTCAATATTGCTTTTGAAAATATTAAACTCTGAATCACGGAAAATTTCTGTAACGTCGCTGATTAATAATGGATTACGTAGATCTGGCTTATCAGAGCCATATTTGAGCATTGCGTCTTTGTATGTAACGCGCGGAAAATCTTTATCAACTGATTTGCGAGAGAATTTAGCAAACACTTTATATAAAGTAGATTCAATAACTTGAAATATATCCTCCTGAGTTACGAAAGACATTTCAAGGTCTAGCTGATAAAACTCCCCAGGAGAACGGTCAGCCCTTGCGTCTTCGTCACGGAAACATGGGGCAATTTGAAAATACTTATCAAACCCTGAAACCATGAGTAGCTGTTTAAAAATCTGCGGAGCTTGTGGTAATGCATAGAATTTACCAGGATTCAGCCTACTTGGCACTAAATAGTCACGTGCTCCTTCAGGAGATGAAGCAGTAAGTATTGGAGTTTGAATTTCTAAAAACCCTTGCTCTATCATGATCTTCCTGAGTTCTGCGATGATTTGTGAGCGCAGAATAATGTTGTTACGGGCTTTTTCACGCCTTAAGTCAAGAAAACGATATTTAAATCTCATGTTTTCTGGGTATTCTTGCTCACCGGCGATACTTGCTAATATACTCCTTTCTTCTTTTGCTATCTCTTCATCACGGTGGAACTCAACTTCCGACTCAATGCACAAATTATTAACTATAACTTCAATTTCCCCTGTGGAAATAAAGCTATTTACCGTATCTTCAGTTCTAGCTTTGACTGTTCCTGTGACAGTAATCACACTCTCTGATTTTAAATTTGATATCTCATCAAAAAAGTCTTTATCATTATTGAACACTAGCTGAATTCTTCCATAGAAGTCTCTTAAATCAACAAAGATTAGGTTACCATGGTCACGTTTGCGATACAGCCATCCAGAGAGGGTAACTTCCTTTTCTACATCACTCTTCCTTAATTCGTTACACGTGTGAGTCTTATAGCAGTTCATTTAATTCAAATTTCTAGAATACAGAAAGATTATAAAATAAATTAACCTTTGGGCAAGCTAATATCTAAAAATCCTTTACAAACGATTCTGATTTGGATATACTTTTTTATGTGTGTTGAAGTATATTTATGACTCCTGAAGCATTACAAAAAATTCTAGCTGAAGAAAGATTCTGTATTAAAGAAACTTTCTAGCACTATTATCAAGGATGATTTAGAAAAAGTAAAATCAATTTTTGAGAAAAATAGTTCTATTATTAAAGATGTTGTTGCTGAGGTTAATTTCGCAAGCGGTAGAAATTTGTTAAGGTATGCTGTTGATAACAAAATGGCTAAGTATTTAATAGAGCAAGGTGTAAGTTTTACAGCTGCAATCAGAAAGGCGATCCCAGATTTGGAAGCAATAAAATCAATCTGTGAGGTAAATAAATCTATAGTTAAACGTGAGTTACAGAGAGATGTTAGCATATTAGAGTATATAGCTCTTAATAGAAGTGATGTTAATGACATTATAAAGTACCTAGCTGAGCAAGGTGCAAACCTTAATGCAGTGGATAGTTGTGGGTGCTACTTGCTTCAGACCAACTTCCACATGCCTGATTGATTGAACTTTCAGGCATACTTACCAACAATATTTACTAATCGATCAGTTAATCTTTTATCTCCAAGCACTGCATCTCCAAATTCATTTTTAGCCCATTCACTTGCCATTTTTATATCCTCAATATTTGCACACTTTAATATTCTAATCCTTTATTTTTATGTCCATTTATATTTGTGGGTAATAGTAAGAACGCCAAAATGTAATGATAAAAGTACTAATTGTAGCTGTAGCAAGTCTTGATTGGCTGAAAAAAAGTAAACATTTTATGCGTATTATGTTAATTTAGTTATATTGCGGGCAATTTGTAGGATGCTAGAGCTGCATGAGACTTATAGTAAAAAAATGTTTGTCAGTTTTATTTCTGTTGCTGCTTGTATCGCCTCTTATATATGGACAGCAATCTTGCTTAATTGATATCGAGAACGATTTTCAAGATTTGAAAACATCATTAAAAAATCCAATATTTTTAGATCCTGTGTCAAATTCAAATTATGATGATAGGGAAGGCAAAAAAGTGTTGATGGTGGTGGTGCATCATACCGAATCACCAACATTAAAAAGCACAAAATGCGCATTAAATTCTGCAGGGATATCAGTACAACTTATTGTCGATAGGGATGGCAGCATTACTCTGATGGTCCCACTGGAAAAAAGAGCGTGGCATGCTGGTATAAGTTATGCAAAAGTTCAAATAGATAATGTGGTTAAAGAGCTACAAAAGCTGAATGATTATTCTATAGGTATAGAGATTGTAAACACAGGGCTTGAGCCTTTTCCAGAAGAGCAAATGAAATCTGTCAAAGATCTGATTTTATACCTCATGAAACGCTTTAAAATTAGAAAAGATATGATATTTAGTCACGCTGAAATAGGTACTATAGTATATAACTCAGCCATTGAAAGCTACGCAATGCGTAAGCCCGATCCACATAAGTTGTTTGATTGGGAATTATTAGAGAAAAATGGCATCGGACTGCATATAGGTGATAGAATCAGTCCTCAAGATGCAAGACAAAAAGTAAATGAGGTTTTGTATAAGGTAGGTGATAAGAGTGAAAATATTTTGAAATTAAAAAAAAGGTTGAACAATTTTTTTTATAAAATACTGCCTTGGAACGACAAAGAAGGTAACACTGACAATAGCGCTGATTACTCAAATGAGTTTGATGAGAATTTTGCGTGGGTTATCAATCAGTTTTCAATGCACCACTTGCCGAAAGAAATTAGAAAAGACTTGCCTCTAAAATTAGAACAGGAAGATATTTTGCCTAAATTTTTAAGTGAATATGGCAATTGTATTTTCAACAAATTCACATCTTTTAGTAATAAAATTGAATCAAGTTTACAACCACCATTTTTGAATGAAGAGGATTACAAGCGTTTATTATCTTCTTTTGCAGAATATAAAAATAATATTTCTTCTAGTGCATTTGCTACGCTCATGTACAAGATTAAGCTATATTACGACTCTTATCTAAGGTATAATATAAGATCTTCGTTTTATATGCCATTTAAGCTTAATATATTTACAAAGTTGGATATTTTAAAGAATGAAATATTGTCTTTTAAGTCTATAAGCTCTGAAAAGGCTATAGAAGTTTCGAGTTTAATTAATGAGTTTAGGTCAAAAATTTTATCTGATTTCCAAAATTTTGAGAAGCAATGGTTTCAAGAATTTAAGGACACTTGGAAACAAAAATTTATACCAGATATGGAAAAGCAAATGTCTTGGACTGCGCTGCATAAAACTGTGTTGGAATATTTAGAAGGAGCGAAGAAAAGAGTCTAATGATTATTGCAATAGCCACAGATACTTGAGCGTTTATCAGTTGAGCAGAAGAAAACATCAGATAAATTACAAGCACTGCGTTTTTTTTACTTATGCTAACAATTTTTTGTGGTGAAAACTATTTATGGTTCAACCTGAACAAGATAATTCAAAGGTTGCAATTACACATAGGATATAAAAAAATTTCTAAATGAGACTCATGTAGTATTGGGATGACAGAGTTCAAAAAATAAGTTACTTTTTTTATTTTTGGTAAAAAGTAGTCCATGGGTATTAAAATTGCACCTTCTATACTTTCAGCAGATTTTGCAAAATTAGGGGAGGAAGTAAAAAGAATTAGCGACTTGGATGTAGATTATATACACATAGACGTTATGGATGGAAATTTCGTTCCAAATATTACAATAGGTCCGAATGTTATCTCTGCAATACGTAAATATAGCAATCTTCCTTTTGATGTACACTTAATGATTAAATCTCCTGGTGACCATATTGAAAGCTTTATAGAAGCTGGTGCTGATATTATCATTATACATGCAGAAGCAGAGATACACCTTGAGAGGCTAGTAAGAAGGATAAAGTCATATAAAAACGTAAACAATGCAAAAAAAACGATTCAAGTTGGAGTTTCAATTGTCCCTTCAACTTCTCCGAGTGTGCTTGAGTATATAATACATGAGCTAGATATTGTGCTAATTATGACAGTCAATCCTGGATTTGGAGGACAGGAGTTTATTCATTCACAGTTGAATAAGATATCTGCTGTAAAAAAAATGATACAAGAGCGCAGTCTTAAAACACAAATTTCAGTAGATGGTGGAATTAACTTTTCTAACGCAGCTGATGCAATAAAAGCAGGTGCAGATATATTAATTGCTGGATCATCAATATTTAAAGCTAAAGATATGAAAAAAGCTGTAAACGATCTTAAAAATCTGTTGTTATAACCCTCCTAATAAACTCCTTCAATTAACTGATCCTTTCTCCTAAGAAACTCCTTGAACTAACTCATCTTTTTTTACCAGGATATAGCCAAATTCAGAAGCTTTTTTACTCAGATTTTTCATAACCCTGTTTTGATAAAGTTTTTCGTAAGAATCAATTCCTTTTTCGACATACTCTTGTCCATACTTTAGCATATTATAAAAGATACATGCTAATTTCCTTGCCATAGCAGTGATCGCTTTTGGAGCTCCCAGTCGTTTTTTCCACTTTCTGCATTGTGAACCAAGAGCAGTATTACTTTTTGATACACATTGTGCAGCAAGCCGTAAGGCATTTGCAGCACGATTTACGACTTTACAAGTTTTCGTGCTAAACACTTTCTCTCCAGTGATTTTATTACCAGGACTCAGCCCCAACCAAGACGAAAATGTTGGCCATTTGTTATGGTTGATACCAGTCTCTGAGATTATGGTCTGTATACTTAGTACACTGAATCCTGGAACTCTAGTAAAATCTATCCCGATAACCCGGTATAATTCTTCATGCAAATTAAAGTTTGGATCATTTTTTTGCTTGCCTTGTGCTTTACTTGTTGATTTGCTCTCATCAGATTTTGTTTCAAATGTTTTATAGTAGCTTTCAACGCTTCTATCACATTCCTTTATTTGTTCCTGGAAAAAAGTATATGCTTCATATTCTTGCTTAAGTGTAAACAAGTGTTCCTCTCTGTAGTCACCGGTTAATGCCTTTACAATAGTAGATTTATCATTTCTTATTCGTCCATCCCTTAATTCAGCTAATTTTTCAGGATCTCTTTCACCTTCAATTATCGCTTCAATAATCCTAATACCTGTTACACCATTAATATCACTAATTGCCTTATGTAACTGAATGTTCATCTGAATTAATGCCTTTTGCATGCGTTGAGTGTGTGTACTTGCGCTTCTGATTAGATTATTACGTTGTCTGACGTAGCCACGCAGTACGCAAATTTGATCATCTGGTCTAAATGATCCTTGGAGCAGTCCATAGCTATGTAACTGTTGCAACCACTGGCAATCTTGAACATCAGATTTTCTACCAGGTACATTTTTAATATGCCGCGCGTTTACTAATTTTACTTCAAATCCATATGATTCAAGTATTTGAAATAAAGGAATCCAATATACTCCCGTTGATTCCATAGCTACCGTTTTAATTTCACACTTCTTCAACCATTTTGCTAAGTTATGCAGATCCACTGTAAAACAACCAAACTTTTGGATATGTTGCTCATCTCTTCCTTCTGGAACACATACATAATGTACAGATATCTATTCCTGCCGCATTAGGGTTCATTACTTCCAACTTATTTTTTACTTTTGCCATTTTATATCTTTAGTATATAATTTATCATTGAAGAAGCGCTTCAGCTTGAGACGGTAAAATTAAGGCACTCTCCTAAACGAGGTAGTCTGAATAGACTCCATCAATGGTTTAACCGTCACCTTCAAAACCATGCTAACCAACGGGCACTGTGGCACCATTGGGATATCGGTCATAACTGCAGAAGTGCTTCCTACGCAATTATACCAACAAATTACTAAAAACTTAAATTAGGGAGTTTCTTTTTGGTTTGACAGGTTTTGCCTGTTCGATGCTTACCAGAACATAACCGAATTCAAGGGCTTTTCTACTTAGATTTTTCATAACCCTGTCTTGATAAAGTTTCTCATAATAATCAATTCCTTTTTCTACATATTCTTTTCCATATTTTAGCATATTGTAAAAAATACATGCCAATTTTCTTGCTGTAGCAGTAATTGCTTTCGGTATCTCTAGTCGCTTCTTTAAAACCTCCTGCAGTATGCACCAAGTGCAGTCTTGATACACAGCAAGGCATTCGCAGCACGATTTATAACCTTACGTGTTCTTGTTCCAATAATTTTCCCTCCTGTAATTTTATTAGTAGGACTCAACCCGAGCCATGAAGAAAAATGCTTTTCTGTCTGCCATTTATTGCGATTTATACCTGTTTCTGAAATGATAGTCTGTACACTTAATACATCAAGTCTTGGAACTTTAGTAAAATCCATTCCCGTTATTCGATATAAATCTTCGTCTACGGCAAAATCTGGACTATTCTTCTGCTTCCGCTTTTTTATTTTATTCAATGTTCCGTTCTCATTCAACTTTGTTTCAAATATTTTATAGTAATTTTCTATACTTTTATCACATTCGGTTTGAAAAAAAGTATATGCTGCATATTCTTGTTTCAATACAAACAAGTGTTCTTCTCTATAGTCGCCTGTTAGTACTTTTACTATAGTATGGTTATCGTTCTTCATATTCGAACTTCTAAATTCAGCTAGTTTTTCAGGATTCCTCTCTCCTTCAATTATTGCTTTAATAATTTTCATACCTGTTACACCGTTGATATCACCATAGGCGTCAAGTTCAGGAAAAGTAGCATAAGAAAGAAGAGAAGCGGTAAAAATTATTTTAGACATTAAACGATAAAATTAGTAATTTATAGATTCTTTAAAAAAAAATTATCTTATTCTAGATCAAAACTTCTCAAAAAAATAAATATAACAAATAAGATACCTATCTTAAATGGTTGCTATATTAGGTATATTCTCTTAACTTGACGCCTATGGTTTATTTAACACTCCCGAACATTTTGCGTAATAAAATATACGATACAATTACTCCCCTTGAATTTACTTTGTGTAAATTTGTTGCTTCTCTTGCCCACTCTATAATTAAACAACTCTGCAATGTCTCCTATTTGACTGGCCAACAATGAAAATTGGCATAAAATCACACCTTTATCACCATAAATATAGTTGCCACCTTGTATTTTTAGACTATTTTCGTACCTATTTTCAATAGCTTCACTGATGTAATGAAAAATGTTTCCCCTTTTCTCAAGAAATTTGCTATATTCGTTTTAGTTACTGACTCTTATTTTTTGTGGCATATTTTTTCTTCAAGGGTTAAATGGCTATTTTATAATGAATTTTGTCAAGCACTGGAATGACACCTTGCCTTACAGAACGTTCTTACAGCTCTATATCACGCTGCTTACATCACAATTTATTTGTTTATTCTTGATTTTGAAGGAAATCTAATAGATGCTACATAGGAATCCAGACGAGTTTCTAAAGTCTATTCCAAGAGATAAACGCATAATGTGCCTTGATATGGGAGAAAAACAAATAGGCGTAGCATTTAGTGATAAAACACAGCTCATAGCCACAGCTCATAGTATATATTACAGAAGGAATATAAGCAAAGATTTAGGTTACTTACATAGAATACTTAAAGAAAATGAAGCTGGATCAATGGTAATAGGACTACCATTCACAATAGATGACCAAGAGACCGAATGGTGTAAAGCAATAATCCAATTCGCAAATAAAATAATAAAAAAATGTAAAGTAAACATATACCTACAAGACGAAAGTTTATCAACATCTCTTGCAACTCACGCACTAAAAATTACGGGAATATCAATCACAAAATCGAAAAAAATAGATGATAAAATTGCTGCATGTATTATTCTGCAACGAACATTAGATAAGATAAACACCATCAAATAGTTTTTTTTAAACTGAATTCATGTAAAATTACTTAATAAAACAAGAGCTTTTCGTATAAGCATGACAAATTGCTGTAGCAAGAGCATCAGCAGTATGGTGACATTTTATGTTTAAGTTTTTAACTATTTGCTTCACCATAAATATAATCTGATTCTTATCAGCATGGCCATTTCCGGTAATGCTCTTTTTTATATAGTTCGCATCATATTCATTCATGGTCAAATCCGTCATTTGTAATACTAAAATTGCAATTGCTCTTGCATATCCTAAAGTTAGTGAAGATTTTGGATTCTTATTAACAAAAATTTTTTCTACAGCAGCTTCATTAGGAGAGTATAGAAAAATTACTTTCTTTAATTGTTCAAAAATTATATTTAGACGTTCACCTGTACCCAATTTACCATCAGTTGATATGGTACCACCACCCAAAAATTTAATATTATTCTTTTCTTTCAGGCTGATAATGGCCCAACCAGTCTTACTCATCCCTGGATCTAGACCTATTATTTTAATCACTTAATAAAGGCTTAACCAATAAATAAACAAAAATAAAAATATCCAGACTAGATCGACAAAGTGCCAATACCAAGAAGCAAATTCAAAGCATAAGTGATCTTGAGGTGTAAATTGATCTTTTCGAGCTCTAAATAAACATACTGACAAAAATATTATACCTATTGTAACATGAACGCAATGAAAACCAGTAATCATGTAAAAGTTAGATGTATAAATAAGTTTTTCTCCTGCTTCTTGTAAAGAAAAACTTGCTTCATGATACTCAAGTGCTTGGACTATTATAAAAAAAACTCCAAGCAATATAGTCATAGACAGCATTTTAATCATGCTCTTTTTATCATTTTCAAGTAAAAAATGATGTGCTGAAGTAATTGTTGTACCAGAAAGTAATAATATCAACGTATTCATAAATGGTAACGACCATGGATCAGGTGGTAAAATCCCTTCAGGGGGCCATTCAACTTTTTTTGTAGGAGAAAACGCTTCAAATAAAAAAACCGGATCAAGCCAGGCTTTAAAGAATGAACAAAAGAACGCTATAAAAAACACAACTTCCGAGAGGATAAATAAGTACATTGCAAGCTTGAGTCCATGTTTTACAATGGCAGTATGGCATTTATCATAAATTGCCTCTCTTATTACATCTCTCCACCAAAAAAACAGTATCCCTGATACTGCAGAGATCCCCAGAACTAAACCAAATATTCCAGAAATTTGTTTATGGAGTGCACCAATTAACCCAAGTGCAAGAACAAGAATTGCTACTGATATAGCAATTGGCCAGGGGCTTGGGTCCACTAAATGAAAATCATGTTCTTTACTTTTCATATCATCTCCAAAAATACGTATCAAGCATACAAATTAGCTTAAAATTGTCAATATTTCTTAAAATCTTGATCAAATTCTGAAAAATTATATGCGCTATTCCAAAAATCTAACTCAAATTGCACGCTTATTCTAAACAATTCAAGCATTCTTCTTCTTTCTTTTTCTCCTACTTTTTGGCAATACTCATCAACAATACTTTCCAAAGCGATGCATCCAGACCCTATTAAATTACTGCTATAAAAATCAAACCAATCTCTATATCTATTGTTTTTCTTAATTTTATTTCTCATACTGTCAACAACAACCTTATATATAAAATGGCAAGAGTATAAAACTGTTATAGCTTCATAAGTGTCGCTATATGAGGTAGATAAAAGAAAGTTAGTGAAATTAAAGCACTTGAGAGACTTCTCTCCAAAACTTATGGAATACACAGTAAAGTAGTGCTTATATAAAACTCTCACAATGGCTATTGTGCCCTGAGCTACTTCAATGAGTGAGGTAATATTGCTAAGATCTTCTACTTTGGATGCAATGATCAATATGGTACGAATGTAACCATCTAAAAATAGTGCATCCTGCTGGATATAGAATTTAAAACTCTCTATATTTAAAGTACCGTCCATTAACTCAACATTAAAAGGGTGATTAGCTACATCCCTCAAAAGATTCGATCCATAACAATTCCTAATTATATTACTAAACATATAAAATACTAAAAATCAAGGTTCTGACACGAGTTGCCCTATATTAGATTATAAGTTGCGACCTGCGTTATAATAGATCTCATCCCAAAACACCAATTCTAGTTCCAGCCCTTTCCTAAAAAACCCACGCATCTTTCTCTTTTCACAATCGTTAGTTTCCTTATATAATTTATTTGTAATATTAGTAACCTCATCAATCGCAGCATTCATTTCTTTGCTATCGTAAATGTTGATCCACTCTTTGTATTTGTTATTTCTAACCTCCTTGGGTGTTACCTGATTCATCATATAATCCACAATAATTTGGTATATATTGAAGCAAGGGTAAGATGCTGCCAAAGCCCCAGCAACAAAATTATGATATGCAGCGCATATGAAAAAATCAGTAAAGGCAGAACAGGCTCTTGATTTCTTGTGATTATCGGATAAATCACAATCTGCAAAATATTCTTTATATTGCTTACGAACATCAAACGTTCCTCTTGCCACATTTATTAAGCTGCTCATTATCTCAACGTCATTAGCTTTAGCTGCAATAATCAATAAAGCACGAGTACAATCCACTAAATATAAAAAATCCTGCTGAAGATAAAATTTGAACTTTTCATAATCTAGCGTATTATTAATCAATTCAACATTGAAAGGATGTTTTTTTATTTTTTCAATAAGATCAGATGATTCTCTTACAGCAATATCGTAAAATTCTTCTTTCGGTTTGTTAGACATATATGAACCTCACAAATATAAAAGCCACTAGAATTAGTATAAAAAACTAATTACACTTTAATAATAAGTTATTATATCAGTATCGAGCTAGAAATCAAAACTTTAAAGCAGTTCTACTTTTGTCTCCTATATTGAATTCTCTACAAAGATCAGCAGATAAGTCCATACTTTCCCAAGAAAATCCACCATCACTTTCTGATTTTTTACCGAAATGTCCATAATAGGCTGTACGTTTATATATAGGACGATTAAGCGATAAATGCCTGATGATACCTTTAGTTGATAAATCTATGTTACCTTCAATAAACCTTTTAATCCTCTTTTCATCTACTATATTCGTACCAAATGTATCAATATAGAATGAAGTAGGTTTTGAGACACCAATTGCATAAGAAAGCTGCACAAGGCAACGTTTAGCCAAGCCGGCAAAAACAATATTTTTAGCAAGGTATCTCGCCATATAAGCTGCTGATCTATCAACCTTGGTTGCATCTTTTCCAGAAAATGCTCCCCCACCGTGTGGAATATAGCCTCCATAACTATCAACCATAATTTTCCGTCCAGTTAACCCACAATCACCAACTGGTCCACCGATAACAAATCTACCTGTTGGATTAACTAAGAGATTTTCCTCAGGACACATCCACCCTTCAGGTAAAGATGAAATTATGTAAGGATAAATTATTTCCTTCACTTTCGATTGACTCAGACCTTCAGAGTGCTGTATCGAAACAACAACATTTTCAGCACACACTGGAAGGTTATTCTCATACGCCAAAGTAATTTGTGACTTTGCATCTGGGCCAAGCTTTACCTCTTTAACCATACTAATGATATTTTTCAGAATCAAGTGTGCATAAAAAATGGGTGCCGGCATGAGGCTTTCCGTCTCTGTTGTTGCATAGCCATACATTATGCCCTGATCTCCAGCGCCTTGATCCACACCTATTGCAATGTCATTTGATTGTTCATGTAGCAATATATTTATCTTCACTGTTTTCCAGTGGAAACCATCATGCTCATAACCAATATCTTTTATTGTATTTCGTACAATACTTTCAATCTTGTTATTTTCAATGTTAGGCCCAAACACTTCCCCAGCTATAATAACATTATCTTTGGTAACCAAAGTCTCTATTGCAGTACGTGAAGAAGAGTCATTAAAAAGGTATTCGTCAAGTATTGCATCTGAAATCTGGTCTGCTACTTTGTCTGGATGACCGGCTGCTACTGACTCACTAGTTACTAAATTCTTATGTAAAATTATCATCTAGTTACACAATATCAAAACTACTGTAAGTCTAAATGGTGGGTCTGGGAAGAGTTGAACCTCCGACCTCACGCTTATCAGGCGTGCGCTCTAACCACCTGAGCTACAGACCCATATTTATTCAAGCCAAAGCTTGCATATCATCTGTAGGTACAACATCAATAAAAGTCTTTTTATTTGCTGATTTTCTAAAACTGACCCAGCCTTCTATTTTAGCAAAGATTGTATGATCTTTACCCATACCAACATTTTTTCCAGGATGGAATTTTGTACCTCTTTGGCGTACAATTATGTTACCAGGAATAACCTCCCCATTCTTCTTTACTCCGAGCCTACGCCCTGCAGAATCTCTACCATTACAGGAACTACCACCTGATTTTTTAGTTGCCATATCTTACCTCTTACTTTTGAAGACTAATTTCATTGATACGAAGAACAGTGATATACTGCCTATGACCAATTTTCCTACGGTAATTCTTTCTTCTCTTTTTCTTAAAGATTATAATTTTTTTATCTCTACACTGCTCCAGCACTTCGGCTTTAACAATAGCACTAGATGAACAAGATAAGCCATTATTTGAAATACAAATCACTTTATTGATTTCCACTTCCTCTTTTTCTTCAGCTTGTAATCTTTCTACTTTGATTATGCTACCTTTTTTTACTAAATACTGCTTCCCACCAGTTTCAATCACTGCAAACATGACAAATATCAATTATCGTTATTAACACTAATCGTAAATGATGTTATACATACTGTCAATATAAATAAAAACACGAAATACTTCTATCTTTATCTACTTTTCCCTGGAGAGTAGTTAAGTTTTAAAAACAAGAGTTTTAAGGCTTGACTATTCTTAATTTCCCCTACTTTACTTCTTTCTAATGAAAATATCCGTTCAACAAAGTGGCAAAATAAGATAGACAAAAAAACATAGAAACAAATGGTCAGTGCGTGACACTGGCATCCAGTCCTTTTTCACAAGAAACGTTGTAGAGCGCTTTCGTGTTTACCAACTGAGTGCCCCTGGATCCCAGTGTCACGCACTGGGATGACAAGAAAAGAAACACTTCCATTTCAATTATTTGCACATTAGCCATACATCTGAACAGATACTAATTAAAACTTTAAGATGCTAATAAAAACTCAAGCTTTCACTAAAAAACATTCAATTAGAGCTTACAAATTAAAACTCATTCCAAGTTCAACTCCATGCGAAAGTTCATGGAACTTTTGCAGCTTATAGCCAGCAAAAACATTTGTTCTCTCAGAAAGTGGAAGATTAATACCAGAACCTATCTGGTAGGAAAAAAATCCTTCTACGTCTGTCCCTTGCTCTTCTGACAGAGGAATTTTAGCAACTCCTCCCACACCAAAAGTAATATAAGGAGTAATATCTGTACTTTCAAATTTATAATGATAATGAAATTTTGCCATAATTCCCGCATCTAAAATCCCTTCATTAATAACAAGTTTAACTGCACGGCCAAATGAAATTTTAACGCTATCTGTACAATGATAGCCAAGATCATAATTAACACCGAGCATGCCATACGACGAAGAGGTGTATGTTCTATCTTTAATCCAATCAACTCCAAAAGATGGTACTGACAAAGAACAGCAGGCCAACAAAGTAAGTAATTTTTTCATTTTTATCCTCTAAAGATTAATACATGCGTATACAAGCATATAAATATATAAAAATAGTATAAATTGCAAGTAAAAAATTGGAATTATTTTATTTTTTTTGTTATTTGCCTTTCTCTTGCAATTGCAAGACTTCTCTTTGGCACATCTTCCACTATAACGCTACCTGCTGCAACTAGAGAGTCATCATGCACATTAAGCGGTGCAATTAGTGAACTATTGGCACCAATAAAGCAATTGTTTCCAATATTTGTTTTATGTTTTTTTTTTCCATCGTAATTACAAATAACTGTACCTGCACCTATGTTACTCCCCTGCCCTACCTGAGTATTTCCTATATAACTTAAGTGCTTTATCTTAGTATTTATACCTATATCACTTGCTTTTATTTCAACAAAATTACCTACAGTTACACCATTACCGATTGTTGTATTTTCGCATTTGGCAAATGGACCAACTCTAGCATCAGAATCTATTTTGACTCCAGGACCAAAAAAAACGTATGGGTAAATAATTGAATCCATGCCAACTTGCGTGTCAAGAGAGAAGAAAACAGTCTCTGGAGCAACAAGTGTCACTCCAGAGTTAGTGAAAAACTTTCTTTTGTCTTCTTGAAAGTAAAACTCAGCCTTTGCAAGGTCATTCCTATTATTTATGCCAGTTGCCTCCTCCTCATCAGCAATAACGTAGCCGACATTTAAATTACTCTTCACTGCAATGGCAACGATATCGGTCAAGTAATATTCATGAGCTTGATTATTACACTCTATTTTCTCCACCAATTCACGTAGATTCTTTTCACGTGCAACCATTATTCCAGCATTAGCAAGAAATTCCTCATCATTATTTCTACCATTTTGTGCTTCTACGATTTCTCTTAGAGAACCATTCTCAATAATTAGTCTGCCGTATCCTTTATTATTAGTTTTAAACCCAAGACAAACTAAAGCATTGCTCTCTCCTAAGCAGCTTATCATTTTAGTTATTGTACTGCTTTTTATCAGCGGAGTATCTCCATACTGCACAACAACTATGTCTGACAATTCTTTCAGATTTCTCATTGCAATTTTGACTGCATCCCCTGTGCCAAGCGTTGACTCTTGTGTAATTAATTTTATACCCTCAAAGCATTCCAGCCTTTGAGTTAAAGGCAAATCAATTACAACAGCTATTTTTTTAGGATTTAGCTGTTTTGCATTATAAATGACGTGCTCAAGCATAGAGAAATTACCTACTTTGTGCAGAACCTTAGGTAAGCTTGAATTCATTCGTTTACCATGCCCAGCAGCAAGTATAACAAATGTATAAGCTTTGTTTGTCACTTATCTTAAAGACGAAAAATGAAAACCATAATGGTTGAGCCAACTGATTCTGTTGTCATAAAAGCTCCTTAGGTCACCAATTTGATATTTGAGCATCGCCAGCCTTTCTATGCCAATACCAAATGCAAAACCATTGTATTTAGCATAGTCTATTCCAACATTTTGAAAGACATTTGGGTGCACCATACCGCATCCAAGTACTTCAATCCATTTACTATCTTTATAGCTTATGTCCACTTCTGCAGAAGGCTCAGTAAAAGGGAAAAAACTATTACGAAAGCGTATTTTTAGACCTTTATCTCCGAAAAATTTACCAAGGAAGCGATGAATAGTAAACTTTAATTGGCCCATATTGACATTTTCATTAACATACAACCCTTCTATCTGGTGAAACATAGGAGTGTGAGTTGCATCAAAGTCATTTCTGTATACCCTGCCTGCAGTCACTATTTTAATTGGAAAAGTTTTTGTCTTTTCCATGGTTCTAATCTGCACAGATGAGGTATGAGTGCGCAGCACCACTCTTTTATCATTTATTTTGTTTCTTAAATAGAAGGTATCCTGCTCTTCGCGCGCAGGGTGGTGACTCGGAGTGTTTAGCGCATCAAACACATGAAATTCATCTTCAATATCAGGACCATCAACTGCTTTGAAACCCATATGTGCAAAAATGAGCTTTACTTCACTTATAACTTTACTGAGTGGATGAATCTTGCCAATTCTTTCTGGCCTGACAGACAGCGTGATATCAACTGCTTCATTTTGCAGTTTAAAGTTAACTTCTTCAGCTTTGAGTTCATTTTCCTTGCTCGTTATAAGTTGGTCTATCTTGTTGCGTAAAACGTTAATAACTGCACCTAGGTCGCGTTTTTCTCCTGCATCATCTATATTCTTTAAGTCATCGAAATAAGCTTTTACTACACCCTTTCTTCCCAAGTATGACAACCTAACTTTTTCTAAATCTTGTAAAGAAGCAGCACTTTCAATTTCAGAAACTGCCTTATCTTCAAGTAAAGGTATTTCACTTATTAGCTCCCTGTTCACCTTAAAAACGCTAGCTTAAACTTTCATTATAGTGAAATCTTTAATACCATCAATAAAACTATTTGGATAAAAAGGTGTCATCCCAGTCTGGGATCCAGGAAAGTTTGTTTGTGAACAAGCAAACTAATCTTATAGCGTTCTTGATAAGATTGTATAAGTGCTGGCTTCCATCGTCACGCGCTGGAATGACACCTTAATACGTGCTGGAATATGAGTGTAGCCCTATCATCGCAATCCTGTCACCCAAGTAGCCCTCTTGTATCTTGTAAAAAGCATCTAATTATAATGCACCCCATAAACTAGACCAAAAAAAAATGGTTAATCCGAGTAGGAAGGTAAAGGGGTAAAAGTATGGCAACAAAAAAATATGAACCAGAGTTAAAAGCAAAGATAGCTTTGGAAGCAATAAAAAATCAAAAAAGCACATCTGAGATATGTAGTGAATATAAAATACCATCAACAAATCTATATGATTGGCGTGATAGAGTATTGGCAAGGTTAAAAGACCTATTTGTTGAAGAAAGTGAAAGTGCGAGAAAACAAAGAATCTTAGCGCAAGAAATAGAAAGTTTACATAAAGTAATAGGAGAATTGACAGTGGAAAATAGTTATTTGAAAAAAAAATTACTGAAATAAGCAAAAAAGATAGAGTAAGGTTTATAGAAAAAGATTCTGATCTGTCAATTAGGAAACAGGCTGATTTATTGGGGATTTGCAGATCTAGCCTATATTATAGGCCTATAATTAATAACGAAAGTGAAGTAGCAAATTTGATTCAATTGGCTTCTGATTGCCGTTATGGATATCGTAAAATTACTGCTGAAATCATAGCGAGTGGAGTAGTAGTCAATCACAAAAAAATCTTAAGAATTATGAAAAAAATGAAGATTAGTGGGCTGTATTGTAGAAAAAGATGTAATACAAGTATTAAAGAAAAAAAGCATAAAATATATCCTTATTTACTCAAAGATTTGATTATTTGCAGAGTTAATCAGGTATGGGCTACTGATATAACATATATTATGGTAGAAGGTAAGTTTGTCTATTTTGTGGCAATAATGGACTTGTATAGTCGCTATATTATTGCTCATTCATTATCACCATATCTCGATGCTGGATTTTGCCTTTATACTCTCAAAGAAGCTCTAAAACAAGGTAAACCTGAGATTTTTAATAGTGATCAAGGGATGCAGTTTACTAGCTACAACTTTATTATGGAATTAGAGCGTGCTAATATCAAAATCAGTATGGACCATAAAGGACGTTGCTTCGACAATATATTTGTTGAGCGCTTATGGAGAACTTTAAAGCAAGAAGCTATATATTATTATAGACCAAATAGTATCAGAGATTTGAATCTTATAATAAATGATTTTGTTGCTTGGTATAACTATAGAAGGCGACATCAGACTCTACATTATAAAGTTCCTGCTGATCTTTATTATCATAAACAGTAAATGAATATGTTGATAAATACTTTAAATGTGTGTCGACGTATTTATCAACATATTCATTTTAAAAATCGGATCACTTTGAAAAAAATGGTCTAGACAAATGGGTGCACTATAGTTCCTTATTAAAGCCCAGATCAGACTCGCGCTACCTTTATGCCGAACACCACCTACACAGTAATCAGGTTTCTTGTAAGCTCATTAAGAGGAGAACGACTCACTCCCCCTTTCGATGTTCACTTCCCATTTCGACACGTTCATCAGTGGTTCACTTACGTTCGCCTTTCTGATCCTCACCTTCCAGCTCTTACGCTGATTTTTCCTTAACGCTTATGACCCTATCTCTTAAATAGAGCCACTTAAGGTGGTTTGAAACCTGCTCCTGAAAACCGATTTCGAAGGACCTTCCTTCATCTTCAATAAAGCTTCTCACAAACATTATTCTGCTTGTTGCTGCAGCACACGATCATTGATGGAGTCATTTAGACTACCTCGGTTAGAAGATTGTACTATCAACCGTTCCAAGCTGAAGCGTTTCCCTATTACAAATTATATGTAGGAGTTACCATGAAAAAAGCAAAAAGATACTGTCTCTCATGTCAACTGATTATTTCACTAAATCACCATTAAATGGTTGATTATTTTTTAAAATACCAAAAACCACATGCATTAATTTTCTCATTAATGCGACAATTATTACCATTGGACATTTTCCTTTACTTGCTAAACGTTGGCAAAATTCTTGAAAGTGAGAATTATAACTATAGCTGGCATATAAAGAGCTTTACGAATACGCTCTGATCCTATTTTACATATTCGACTTTTTTTATTTACGGATGAACCTATGCTCAGGATTTAGACCAGCAAATTGCCTAGCATTATCAAAATTATCAACAGATGGCATTTCTGCAATAGCAGTAAGATATCCTATACCTTTTATGGTCTTGATGTTTTCTACCATATTTTTTAGGTGTGAGTAATTATTAACATGCTCATTAATTTCTTCCTCTATAGCAGAAATTTCTGTTTCTATTGTAGCAATTACCTTAAGTACAGCTTGCTTACAACGGGAATCCATATTTTTATTTTCCAAGCTGTTGTAACTTGTCGTCTTTAAGTGCTTGCAAACAACGATAGAGATCTCTTAAACGCCTAACTTCAGGAGGAGTAGGTTTCCAAAGATTAGGTTTATTGGCAATACAAAACCTGGCAATCTTGGCAGCATCTGACTTATCTGTTTTGTTTCTCAATAGCTCACTTTTGCCAAAAGCCTTGATTTGAGAAGGGTTTACCACACTTACATTATGTCCAAGTTCATACATAAAAATAACTATATCTTCACTGTAACAACCAGTCGCTTCTAGGCACAGATGAATAAGGACTGCTCCGTGATTATTACACCAAGCTACAAGCTTTTCAAAACCTTCCTTGTTATTGCGAAAAACTTTATGTCGCTCTTTACTGCCTATCAATAAACAAACATCAAATTTTTTTTTAGCAATATCTACACCTAAAATAACATTTGCTTGCATAAACCAGCCTCCAAAACTATAAATAAAGTTGAGAGTTAGACTAACCTTGTGATACGGGATATAATTCCAAAGATACTGTTCTGTCTTTTAACTCTATATGGGAAGGGAGCAAAATCTTTTTGTCAGCCTTTTTGGCATAAGTAATCTATCGGCTTCACCTTCCCTGCAAGACATTTTAGCTACAATGCCCTACTCCTTGAAGATACAAGTAATACTGCTCTTGGTTCACAATGCAGAAAGTGGAAAAAACGACTGGGAGCTCCAAAAGCGATCACTGCTATGGCAAGGAAATTAGCATGTATCTTTTATAATATGCTAAAGTATGGACAAGAGTATGTCGAAAAAGGAATTGATTCTTACGAAAAACTTTATCAAAACAGGGTTATGAAAAATCTGAGTAAAAAAGCTTCTGAATTTGGCTATATCCTGGTAAAAAAAGATGAGTTAGTTCAAGGAGTTTCTTAGGAGAGGGAAAAATTAAGGGACATAAAATAAACGTGGGAAATATAAATGTTGGATCATAGTTTTGCGATTTCAGAACTGAATAGGAAGCTAGCAAACGTTATTCGTATAGGAGTTGTAAAAGAAATAGATTATGAAAAAGCAAAAGTAAGAGTTAAAATAGGAGAATTTTTAACAGATTGGTTGCCATGGATAACGATGAAAGCTGGAGAAGATAGAAGTTGGCTTCCACCTAATATTGATGAGCAGGTGATAGTATTGTCGCCATTTGGGGAATTATCATTAGGGGTAGCGCTGGCTGGAATATATCAACAGAAGTATGCTGCCCCAAAGAATAAAAAAGAAATAAATAGTGTAAAATTTCAAGATGGGACGAAGTTTACATATAATAAAGGGAAACATCATTTAGAGATTGAAGTAGTGGACAAAATAACATTGAAAGCTGGAGAATCAAGTATAGAAATGACAAAAAGTGGAATAAAACTGAAAGCAGATAGAATAAACCTTAATTAAGTGCGATCCGAAAGTCGTGATTTTGTGATGGTTAAATTCCATCTTCCCTAGATATCGGGGATAATGTGTATCTCACATTTTAGAGATTGGCAACCTCTAAGGTGCAAGCATGAGATAGAAGCGGGTAATGCTAAACCTTATGGCAAATTCCTGCAAACAGAGTTAGATATGATTACGAGAGAAACCTATGTCTGAATTGTCGTAAGGTTTAATATGCGAAATAAGGTTGAAAACGCATTGACCAAAATGGTACGAAGCAAAAGAGGAGTCAAAGTTTTAGTTTCTTTGATTATGGATATTCTCAGCTTCCGGCAAATAGTAGGAATCTAAGTCTAACGTGAAACAAAGTCATGGAACGGAGTAACCACATGGAAGCTCTTATTATTCTTTGTTTAAGAAGGATAACTAAGAAGGTGGCCAACTGAATGCTTCTATGTGGAGGGATTGTTTAAGAAGCAAATGCTCAAAGTAACACTTGGGATATGCAGACGTGGACACTGTAGTTTGGAAGGTAAAGTTATGAGTAGTAGTGAATATGTTATGAGCCAACAAAAAGTTAGGTATAAATGGAACGAAATTCCTTGGCGTAAGCTGGAGAAATCTTCATTTAAGCTACAAAAACGAATTTACCGAGCTTCTAAGTGTAATGATATCAAAAAGATGCATAAGCTTCAGAGATTATTACTCAAATCAACAAGTGCAAGAACACTCGCTGTCAGAAAGGTGACTCAGGATAACAGGGGAAAAAAGACAGCAGGCATTGACGGAAAAGCTAGTCTTAATCAAAAAGAAAGATTGCAATTAGCAAACTCTTTGGATATAAGAAAAAAAGCAAAACCATCAAGACGTGTCTGGGTCCCAAAATCTGGAAAACCACTGGAGTATCGCCCCCTTGGTATACCCACGATAGCAGATCGAGCAAAACAAACACTTGTCAAAATGGCACTAGAACCGGAGTGGGAGGGAAAGTTCGAGTCAAACACTTTTGGTTTTAGACCTGGTAGGTCATGTCATGATGCAATAGCGGCTATATTTATTTCACTTGGAAGGAAAACAGCATTTATTCTGGATGCTGATATTTCTGGATGCTTTGATAATATTAACCATCACGCATTGCTAGAAAAACTCAATACCACACCAACTTTAAAGAGAATTATAAAAGGATGGTTGAGAGCAGGCGTTATGGAAGATAGAAAGTTTAAACCTACTAAATGTGGTATAATTCAAGGAGGAACAATTTCTCCTTTACTTGCTTGTATTGCATTACATGGATTAGAAAGTCATATTAAAAAAGCATTAGTATGTGAACTTTTTCAATACGCCAAAAGGAAATATGGTAGCAAGGCATCACGTACAGTAGCACAACAATCAATAAGTGTAATTGCTTACGCCGATGATTTTGCGGTCCTACATGAAAGTAAAGAAATCATTCTTAAGGCAAGGATAATAGTCGAGGAATGGCTAAAAACCATTGGACTAGGATTAAAAATGTCAAAGACAAAGATTTCTCACACTTTAAATGGAGAAGAACCAGGATTCAATTTTCTTGGATTTTCTATAAGACATTATCCAACAAGAAGTAGTAAGAAAGGTTACAAGTTATTAATGAAACCAAGTCAAGAATCTATAAAACAGCATAAATTCACTATTAAACATAAGCTTAAAGGATTACGTGGAGCAACGCAAGAAGCAGTAATAAAAGAACTTAATCCTATAGTTAGAGGGTGGAGTCAATATTATATGTTAGTAGTTTCTAGGAAAACCTTTGAATTAATGAGTGATATAGTGCATAGAAACCTTTGGAAATGGGCAGTCCGTAGACATCCAAACAAAGGTAAATGCTGGATTAAGAGGAAATACTTTAATAAGTATAAAAATGACAACTGGAGATTTATGGCAAGTAACAAGATTCATCTTATTAGACACAGCGATCATGCTATCAAACGGCATGTCAAAGTGAAAGGAACTAAATCGCCATATGATGGGGATTGGATCTATTGGGGTAATCGTTTAAGGAAGATTCCAGATAAGCCACCAAGGGTAACAAAATTAATGAAGTTGCAACAAGGTAAATGTGCTCAATGTCAACTTTGGTTTAAAAGTGATGACGTCCTAGAGATACACCATAAAGACCTTAATAGACGCAATAATATGAGCAAAAATTTATCCTTGCTGCATGGACATTGTCATGATGAAGTACATAGGAGGTGTGCATGAAAAGCACCAAATTAGAGAGAAGCCGGATGATGGGTAAACTATCAAGTCCGGTTTTGAAGTCGAGTGAAGAAGGGCAACCTTCTCACTTAGATAACATGAATAAACCGGTTGTGCGATTAGGGGATTATTGTGTAGAAACAACACCGCATTTCTGCATTATCGGCAGTAACAATGTTTTTGTAAATGGTAAGCCAGTTTGTAGGAAAGGAGATAATTTTACAGAAGGTAGAGTATTAACTGAAGGATCAAAAACAGTATTTGCAAATGGTATTGGTGTAGGAAGAGTAGGAGATTCTGTATCTTGTGGTTTCAAGGTAGTAAGTGGAAGTAGTAATGTTTATTCAAGATAAAAATAAACCATGTGCTATACTTACTAAAAGTAAAGTTATGAATATGGACATAGCTATTAGCCTATTAGGAAACATCAGTAATTTAATAGATAGAGCAAAGAATCATCTTGCTACACATTTCAATTCTACTCTAGTATTGTTAAATTGGGAAATTGGTTCCAGAATTGATCAAGATATCTTAAAGCACAAACGTGCAGACTATGGCAAGCGAATCATCTCCCAACTTGCAAAAGAACTTCAGATTAAATATGGACGTGGATTTGATAAAGCTTCACTATTTCGGATGGTGCAATTTTCTAAATTCTTTCCTGATCAAGAAATTGTCGCGACACTGTCACAACAATTGAGTTGGTCACATTTTGTAGAAATTATTGCAATTTCTGATGAGCTGAAGCGTAATTATTATATAGAAATGTGTCGTATTGAAAGGTAGAGTGTTAGGGCACTACGTAGTAAAATCGATACTATGTTGTATGAACGTACAGCGCTAGCAAAAAAACCTGAAGATTTCATAAGAAGGAGTATAAAAAATTTACGTGAAGAAAATATGTTAGCACCAGAATTCATTTTTCATGACCCATACTTCCTTAGCTTCATGGAATTGCCATCAAGTTATAGTGAGACTGATCTAGAAAATACAATCTTGGATGAATTGACAAAGTTTTTACAAGAGTTTGGAAATGATTTTTATTTTGTAACACGTCAAAAACCGAATTTTTAATTCAACTCAATTTTCAATCTATTAGGAAAAAAGATATCAAGTTGAGACATAGTTAAAAGACAAAGCTGTAGTCCATTTTTGCTCTACCTTTTTTATAGCACAATATACCTGTTTGTACAAGGCATTTGTACTGGTCTTTAGTTTTAGTTGATTTGTCTATGCAACCCCTCAATAGGATTGGTGGTGTAAATCAGCTTCCTAACAGGCCCAGAATACTTAAAATAACCAGACAAATTTTCCCAATTGTTTTGCCACGATTTTGTAACCAAGGGATATTTTTCACTCCATTTTTCTTCCAGCTCAAGCAAATAATTCTCAGCGATCTCCTTACTTGAAGCACGATATATTTTTTTCAAATCATTCATAAAAACTTTCACATCTTTGCTGGATACATATTTCAATGAATTTCTTATCTGATGCACTATACACTTCCGCTTTAGCTATTTATGGCTGTAGGAAAGCTTTTCAGACCATCTACACAAGCTATCAGAATATCCTCTACTCCTCTTGTATCTTGTAAAAAGCACCTAATGTTTTAAGCTTAAGCATTAGGTGGAGGAGGGAAGAACTCTGTTTCTCCTCTTAGATATAAAATCTGTAAGAAAGATAAGAGTTCCCTCCTCAAAAGTATAGGCTGGACGGTATCGTAGAAAGACCTAAATGGCTCTAATTCTGTATCCACAAGGTTAGCCTTACTTTTCGTTTTAAATGGTAACGTATGGGGTTATATATGATCAACAACTTTCTTGGAATTGATGTATCAAAAGATCGCTTTGATGTTTTTCTTTCATTCATAAGTAAAAAAGAAAAGCGTGAAACTAGGAAAAGGAGCTTTAAGAACGATGATCTTGGGTTTCAAGGTCTGCTGAGTTTTCTACAAAAGCATAATGTGGAAGAAGTAAAGGCATGCATGTGGTTGTTATAGCGAAGCTTTGGCTGAATTTCTGCACAATGCTGGACATTTTGTTAGTGTTGTAAATCCTTATTGTATTAAATCTTATACAAGGAGTAAGCTCGTAAGACAAAAGAATGATCAGACTGATGCAGAAATTATTGCTGATTATTGCCAAAGACAGGAACCAACTCGTTGGACACCACCTTCTTCTGAAATGAAAAAATTAAAACATCTTTATCGTTGCTCAGTTGCGTTAAAAGAATTAGTAAATAACCACCTAGAAAAAAAAGAGAGACTGCCTAAAGAAGTTGCAAATGCTTGGGAGGATCTTGCAACGAATATAGTTAAAAAAATAGAAATAATAAAAAACTCCATACGCAAACTATTAAAGCAGCACAAAGAATTGTTGGAAAATTTTCAGCTTCTATTGACTATTCCAGGAATAGGAGAGGAATCAGCAATAGCTATTTTAGCTGAAATCCCTGACATAAAAGCTTTTAGAGATGCCAGGCAATTGGCAGCATATACAGGAGTTATACCGAAAAATATAACATCAGGTTCATCTGTACATTCTAAACCAAGATTAAGTAAATCAGGTTCACAAACATTACGTAAGGCCCTTTTCTTTCCTGCCATAGTAGCCAAGAATCACAATCCTATCATTGTGAGTTTTTGCCAAAGACTAAAGAAGAAGGGTAAGCATAATATGGCAATTGTGGGAGCGTAAGCTACTCCATATCATTTTCGGTATCCTGACATCCAAAAGTGCTTTTGATCCAAATCATATCAAGAATTACAGAACTAGGATGTTGACTGTAGTTTAAAATCAAAAAATGCTTCCAATCCATTCAACATATTCACTAACTGTAATCTGTGTACTGTTACACAATCAGAAGTATTTTTTGATTTTATGATACAGCTTGAGTAATTTTTTTGTTGACTAGCAAGACGGTATCTTTCTTATTCCACTTTTCCTTAACTTGACGCGTATGCTTCTTTGAACGTTCCCTCTATTGTGCAGCTTCAACACTTCTCATGTCTCTACAGCACACCTTTATCATTAAACCCATCATCATCTTCTTCCTCGTCATCAAACTCATCCTCATCTTCTTCATCATCAAATCCATCACCACCTTCAAATTTATCACCAATACCTTCGTCCTCAAATTCATCGTTGACCTCTGGCTCATCGTATATTGCATCTTCAGTTTTAGCTTCAACAGGATAATCAGCAGCTTCAATAGCATTACTCTCTTCTTCATTACTAATCTTATCTTCGTTAGCAGCAGAAAAGACCTTATTCGGGTCATATGGCTCTTGTGTAGGCACACGTGTTGGTTTGAGCAGCCTTCTTGTGAATGTGCTGTCATTATAATATAAAATTTTCTTCGATTTAATTGGATAAGTTGATTCTATCAAAATTATCTGATCATCACGTGGCAACATAATAATTTCTTGAGGTAAGAGTAATGCCCTCTGTGTTTCAGAGATATGCAACGATCTTGATGCAGGATTCAAGTCTAAAAATTTAGGTTTATTTAATGATTCTTGTTGTACAGTTTTGTTTCCTATAAGCTGAGATATTAAATTAGCCGTTTCAATATTATTGGCTGCAAAAGTTACTCTATAGGTTGAGTTTGATAAAAAGGAGTTCATTCCTGCTTCTTCATATATTCCTTTGAGCTGTTCAGTATCTTGAACAATCAAAAACAACCTCACTCTGTAACCACGAAAATACGCAATGCCCGTTTGAAATTGCTCCATTTTTCCAAGCGTTGGAAACTCATCCATTAAAAATAATACGCCGTAAGGCTCGTCATCAGATGGCAATTTCCTACATAAAAATTCAGTTGCCTGTTGGTAAAAAACCTGCATTAAAGGCCTTAACCTAGTTAAATTGTCTGGAGTTAAGCCAACATAAACTGTAATTCTCTTCTTTTTAAAATCTAAAATATTAAAATCACTTGATGCAGTTGCAGTATCAATCAATGGGTTTGCCCATAATTCAAGAGATGAGTTCATGGTTGATACAACACCTGATCTTTCTTTGTCAGCTTTTTGTAAAAAAGCCGCAATGTTCATATACGCCACGGGGTGTATTATTTTACCCATTGTGTCCAAAACTACAGCAAGATTGTAAACTACGTCATCGCTACGCATTGTACGCACAACTTCACCAAAAGATTTAACTTTCTCTGGTGCAGCAAGTAAGTATAGTACCACTCCAACAAATAAGCTTCTTGCTTCGTTTTGCCAAAAATCTTGTTCAGGCATAATTAGGTTAGCTATTTTTTGCACATCATCAACCATCTGTCCAGGTTTTTCACTAATCCATTCCAGTGGATTATAACAATGGCTTACTCCATCTGGCTGCGCTGGATTCCATACATATACTTTTTGCCCTTGTCGTTCTCGCCAACCACTTGTTATTTCATAGTTTTCTAATTTTATGTCGTGCACAATTACCGAGTCAGTCCAAAATAATAAATTAGGAATCACAAAACCAACACCTTTACCAGAACCTGTAGGCGCAAAGAGCAATGCATGCTGAAACCCATCAGCAATAAAATATCCTCTCTTATCTTTACCGAGCAATATCCCTTTTTTGCTTCTTAATCCTGCTTTTCGTATGTCTTTCTCTGATGCCCACTGTGAATCTCCATGAAGTGATTCTTTCCTTTTAAATGGTCGCCACTCAATTAATCTTTCTCTCACATTCCATAAAATAATCATCAAAACAATGATAGGCAGTGCAGAAGATACAATTAATTTAATTTTGAGCTCAAGGCTATATAACTCTGGATGATGCCAGCAATATTGTATATGATCAAAAATTGTCGGCCAGAGAGCTTGAGGAAAAGGCGTCAAGCTAGGGTTAATTGCTCTAAAATCCACACTATCTGGACCGTCAACAAACAAGTAGAATAATATACCAGACAAATAGAAGCAAAATTCAAGTATGCTAAAAGATACCACACCTCCTATGAGAATATTGCGTAGGTGATTTCCATTACTCATAAACTACTTTTTCTTAACTTACGTATAAATTTAAGCATTTTCATTTGAAAATCTAGTAAATAATACCTCAGAAACGATTCTTCTGCCCCTACAAGTTCTTTTTAGCTGAATAACAGTATCGATTACATTTCTGATGTATGGTATGATCTGATCTGGGGGAATGCCAAGATTTGCTTGCATAACCATCAGTTTTATTTGCTCAAGGGCCATTGCTGGACTATCTGCATGAAGGGTTGATATTGATCCTGGGTGACCAGTGTTTATTGCTCTAAGAAAGCTAAAAGCTTCCGCTCCACGGAGCTCACCAACTATTATTCTATCTGGCCTTAAACGTAAACACGCCTCTATCAAATCCTGAGTGGTCACTTTTGCTCTGCCTTGCCCTCCTTTAGAAGCAATCAGATGCACTCTATTAGGGTGATCGTTCAAAACTATCTCCCTCGCATCTTCAACAGTAATGATTCTTTCTTCAGATGGAATAGCACGCAAAGTAGCATTAGTAAAAGTGGTCTTACCGGTAGAAGTTCCACCACTAATTATAATATTTTTCTTATTTATTACAGCACATTCTAAAAATTCTTTTATTTTCTTTTGTTTCAATAGCAAATTCAAATGACGATTCACTGGATCATCGATTACTTCTATAACAGCTTCAGAAAAAGCTCCCATCTTTTCATAATCATCCAATGATAATTGCATGCTAGAGGGCTTACGAATTGACATAACTACTTTGTCGGGCTCACATGCTGGTGGAAAGACTATCTGTATACGATAACCATTTGGTAATGTAGCTGAAAGTAGTGGTGCTTCTTCGCTAAGTTTTTGTTCTGTGGCTTGAGCAATCAGCCTGCCAAGAGACTTTAAGTGATTAAGATCAAATATTTCTAGCTTTTCGCATCTTATTTCACCACGATTTTCAATCCAGACTTCCTTAGGCTTATTTATTGATATTTCATTTACGCCTTCCTCTTGAAAGATGCCTTGCAATGGCTCCAAATATGTTTCAAGTGCAACATAGTTCATCTCAATTATTTAATATTGCCTGTGGAGGAAATACTATATCTTGGTTAACAAATACTTTCAATGCAGTGCCTTGATCAACATAAATAGTTGGTTTTTTATCTGTGTATCTGCTTACTATATTCCGCATATCTTTAGAAAAATCCTCGATTGATTTTCCAATTGCTTCATCATAGACAGACTTGCTCCCTTGTTTCCGCAATAATCCCTTTATATCTTCCAAAGTTATTTCATCAACCTTACTACTATCAATTGAGACCAAGCTTAGGTCTCTTACTACTTGCTTAAATGTCTCAACTAAGCTCTTTTCATTAAACGCATTCTTAATTTTCCTAATAGCTCCAAGCCCAAGTTTCCACTTATCATTCTTTGCATTTTCTTCATCTTCATTAGACATGCTCTTCTTACCAATAATATCCTTAAGGGAAGAGATATCTATTTCAGTTGCAGTGATGGATCTCACTGCGTCCATAGGAGTTAACGTATCAATAAGATTAGAGGCCTTTTGCCCTATAACAGCCGAACCAATTGAAACACCAGCAAGTGCCACTGAAGAGAATAATGCACTTACTATTTTATTATCAACTATTCCTGCTATCCCTGCTCTACCAAGCTCGTCAGTACTAAGTGATAAGATAGCAATATCTATTCCATGTGGCATAATCACTCTGTTCCAATTTATATTTACACGAGATTTAGCAACATTCGAGTCAAATGAATAACTACCTATCAATCTTGAGCCTTTAGGTATTAAAACTGTATCACCAGTTTCTGCATAAACATCTCTACTCACCATAGCACGCAGCATTCCTTGCAGATCAGAGTTTATTGCAGTTTCAAGAACAGCATCAATAATTTTACCTTGAGTAATCATTAAACCAAGCTTTCCTACTCTAGTAGCTTTGCTCGACTGCGCTGAAGTGTCGGATAAAATAGCATCAGCAGCCTTGTTCTCTCCACTACTACCTGAAATTATTAACATTTGTGCATTACGTCTTTCTCGAGGATAACCTACACCTCCTATTGTAGGGAACGAAGTAGGTAAATTACTAATAACATTGCTAGAAGGAAAATTTTGCTTTGGCAAAATAGGTATACTTGACACAGGAATTTCTTTTAGTTGCTCTTCTTTTTTTGTCACTTCTTCTTTTTTAATTTGTTTTACTTCTGGTATAATTTGTGGAGTAGGAAGAGGAGGTAAGGGTGGCAAGGGATCAGTTATTATTCTTTCAGGAACCATTACATTATCTGGAACCTGCTCCAACTTTTCTTTTAATTCTTGAACGTTTTGCTTTATTTCCTCTTTTTTAACAACTCCTAAATCCTCTTTATGAGAAGGACTAAAATAGAAATAATACACTCCACCAGCCAGAAGCACTAAAACCATGATCATCAATGCCCTATGACCTTGATTAGAGCCAACCGTTACCACCTTATTCTCTATTTCTGATTCATCTTCTGAATTGTTACGCCTTTCTTTATTCATATTGCATGTACCACAGCTAAAGAGACCTATTTATAACTTCAACTTCACTACCTTCATAACGCATGAATAGCTTTTTATGCACTCCTTTTATTACAACATAATCATTAAATAACAGTCTTTTACAGGGTTTATCATTCTCTTCTATAAAAATCTGAGGAATTTTATTACTATTTCTAAACTTTAAATAGGTTAAATAACCATCATCAAATAACTCAATCGGAACTATATCTGCATTATTACCTTCATCAATATATGTATAATTGTATCTCGTATTATTTTCTTGTATTATTTTTTCTGAATTTTCTGTAGTATATTGCATTTGAGTAGGTAAAGAAACCTCATCTAAATCAACATCAAATTCATCTTCTTCTTGAGGATAATAAAAACGTATTACGTAAGATATATCCTTTTCAACGGAATAATCGTGATCCACTTTTTTAGCATCAGTATATGAATATTTATCGTAATTTGGTCTTGAAATTAGATCAAAAATGTAATTTCTTTTTTTAGTTGTTGTAATAATCATGTTAGTGCGACTACTGACTTCAAATGGCATGACAAGCAGTTTATTATCATAAGGGCTAATTTTCCAACTTGATGCATCACCAACGGCGATATTCTTGACTTTTTCCCCTTCTGCAAATTCAATATAAGAATAGTAACCTTGACTAAAAACTACCGTAAATACCTCATTAGGGCTATATACAAAAGTCTTTATTCTACTATCTACAGAAATAGGTTTATTATTAATAGATGCATTTAAACTGCCACTTATTAGTAAAGCTAAAACTAACAATATCCTACACATATTCATCATCTACTCTATATGAAATAACTTGAAACCCTAACGGGTTAATATATCTTTGCTGATCATTCATTTCAAGCGATGCATATTTATATGACATCACAACTATCTTATTTTTCCTTGAGGAATTTCCATCTTTTCGTGTAAATTCTATAGAAAACCTCACTTGAAGAGCATCATTACCTAATTTTTGAATTGAACGAATTTTCAACTCACCTTTAGCATCTGAATATAAATTAAAAAGGTCATTCATATTCTGCGATTTTATATAATTGCTAAATTCACTATATACATTAGGTGAAGAAAATAACCTTACCTTTGTATAATAATTATAATTATAATTATACGAGTCAAAAACCTCCCTTGCTTTTATATACTCTGAAATAAAATAATTGTTTAACACTTCATCCGCAGAATATTGTTTTACTGTAACAGGATCAACCAATTGCACTATTCCTGACTTTTTGTCAATTTCTATAACGAATGGCTCAATAGTGCTGCTTGTGCTAATTTTAAATATAGCTAATATGCTTACAGAAATTGCCACTAATAATATTAACGTAAACAAAAGTAGAATATTCCTTTGAGCAATAACTGTGCTGTAGCGATTTGAATTCCAATTTATATCCTTATCTAAGGATTCAGTATTTTTTTCTCGCTTAAAAAATCTTAGCATCTTAACATTCTTAAAAATCTTAACTTATATTAATGAGCATAGCAAATTAACAAAGTAATTATAACAAAAAAACTAAAAAACCCTTAATCCATGGCCTAGCCTACCAAATTTTGTTTCCATATATGAATCATTATATTCATTACGTTCCATAATAAGTGGTAGACACTTTGTAACCTCTATACCATTGTTTTTCAACTCCGATAACTTCCTACCGTTATTTGTAAGTAATTGGATCTTTTTGATGTCTAATTTCTTGAGTATTTCAACTGCAACAGCAAAGCTTCTTTCATCATCTTCAAAACCCAATACTCTATTTGCATCAACAGTATCAAGATTATGTCTTCTTTGCATACTGTACGCTCTTAACTTATTAGCTAAACCAATGCCTCTTCCATCTTGCATCAAATACAATATAATACCACTTCCAAAGTCAGCTATCATTTGAATTGCTTGATGTAACTGACTTCTACAATCGCATGATAAGCTATCTAACAAGTCACCCGTATAGCACGAAGAATGAATTCTCACTAATGGTTCGTCATCTTTATCTGGATTGCCAATGATAATTGCATGATGTTCTCTTCCGCCACTTTCGGTTCTATAAGATATGATATCTACTTCTTGAGTCTGTTTTAAAAATAATGATGTTTTGCACACTTCATATACATCCTGATTTTCTTGAAAATTATTTATGAATGACGTGTCCAGTGCAATAACGTCATTTTTCTCGCACCAATTTTGCATTTCATGGTTATTCTCAAAAGTCATATCAGCCACTAATGCGTATGGCAATAATTCTGAGAATTTAAGCAAGGCAATAGCACATTCATCTATTGTCTTTGAGCATTGCAACTCTTTTATGCAATCTTCCTTTGAACAGTTTATTAAATAGAGCAGTTCATCAAAATTATTCACCAACAGACGTTTGCTGTTATGTTCTTTATTTTGAGATATGTATTTTACCTTACTTGAAGTTAAAGTAACATATACATTACTTGATATAAGCTTGTATTGATTAAATAAATCTCTTTCTAAAGCCTCAACAGCAGCAAACAATAGGTAATTACTTTCATCATATATTACAATTGGCCGGCCACTTCTAATTTCGCTGATAGCTCTTTCTACCTTATTGCTATTCCGATTTTCTATAAACATTTTTACTCATATTAAACAGCGATAAAAAAACTGGTGCGGCCGAGAAGACTTGAACTTCCAAGGCCTTATGAGCCACAGCGACCTCAACGCTGCGTGTCTACCAATTCCACCACGGCCGCACTATATTCTATTTTTTATATAATTATTTTAAATTACTTAATCATTTTAGAATTTTTCATCTAGAGTGTCAATCTGATACTAGAATAATTTAGAAATTACCTATATAATTTGATTATAAATTTTAATCATTTAAGATAACCTTACTACTAATTTTTAACTTAGGCTTTTATACAAATGAATATAGCTAATATCTTTATTTTTTTAGCTCTCTCTCTTATAACTAGTTTTCATTTCGTCCATGCACAAATATTATACACATGGTCTCAAGTTATCCCAGAAAATAAATTAAGCATACGTGCAATTACAGACAATGACATGTGTCCTATTGCTTACGTCGATGGCAAGGAAATAGAAACGCTGAATCGCAGCTCAATTAACAATGGTAATCATAACGAAACAGTCTGTGAGCTGACAGTACAAACAAGTGTCAAAAACATTAGTATTGAGGATCTACAAGTTCCTATATTACCAGAAAAGGTTAATAAAATTGCTTTTATTGGTGATACGGGTTGTAGAATAAATATGTTATTTCAGCAGGAATGTAATTCGGTAGATAGCTGGCCTTTAAAAAAAAATTTAGATTCTATTGCCCTTCATAAACCAGATTTAATTATCCATGTTGGTGATTATCATTATAGACAAACAAAATGTAGAAATACAAAAAAGTGTGGCGATATTTATGGATATAATAAAGAAGTCTGGTACGCTGATTGGTTTGAGCCTGCAAAAGATATTTCAACACAATCTCCTTTTCTTTTTGTTCGTGGAAATCATGAGAGTTGTAATAGAGCTTATGAAGGATGGTTCAGATACTTAGATTCATACCCTTTTTCCCCTAAAAAATGTGAAGATCTTGTTTCTAGTTGGTCTTTAGATGCTGGACCGATTACATTTTTTATTTTTGATTCTTCATCCGGTGAAGACATTTTTACAACCCGAAGCACAATTGATGCTTTTGAGAGACAATTTGATAAATTGATACAAGATAAGCCCACGTGGTTTTTAACTCATAAACCGCTTTGGAGATCTCCAAAAAAAGAATTTTTGGCATTAAAAAGCCATGGTAATCTTACACAAATTGAAGCTTTTGGAGATAAATTTCCAAGCAATGTTACTACCATAATTTCTGGTCACATTCATATAGCCCAGATTTTATTAATGGATAATGTGCCAGACCAGATTATAGCTGGAAACGGTGGTGCATTATTACACGCTCAAGATCAAGAACCTGTTTATCAAAATGTAGAATTTGACTATCCAAACGGTAGAAATTACTTAGCACACGAGGTTAGAAACTTTTTCGGCTTTGGCTTTGCAATATTAAGTTTAGATGATCACAAATTTACTTTCTATAATCAAGATAATAAGGAAATGTATTCTGCAAACCTAATGAAAGACTTTAAACTTAAAACAAATTAAAGTTAGGACTGACCTGTTAATTTATTGTTAGCGATTACACTTTCAAAATGATAAGACTCTATCTTATAATAGAACTTTGTGGTATGCTACTATGATTCGTATTATACTTTGAATTGTCCATATAACCTGTTTTTAGCAATCGATTAATTAGTTGAATAAAACGCTCATCTTAGAAATTTTCACTCAGTATTTCCAACAACACGGTATGATCGATTAAATTATACATGTACTGAGCTCTCCTTCGATAAATCACTTGTACTGACCTTACCCCAAATTATAGCTTTTACGAATAATGAACCACTCGATTACCTCTTTCTTTTCTATCTTAACCGATTGCTTTTTCATTAAAAATTCATTGAGGTTCTTTGATGAACGAGTTATTTTATTCATTGTTGCTTCTCTCACTAAAAATGTATCGGGGAGAACTTACACCTTATTATTCTATCCTCTTCACTCTTATTTTTCCTTAACTTGACTAATATGGTTTGTTGAATACTCCCGTTTGTCAAGTGGTTTCTATTGATGAAGGTTATGGCTCAGAAGATAGTGCAAGCTACTGAAATTTTGAAAAATGCAGCCTACTCCTATATTCGAATATATCAAGCAGTAATTCAAAATCAGCCATTACGCCCTTTGCATTGTTATACGCAAGATTGAGCAACTCTCTGTCCTTATATAGGTCAGCAAATTTAAATTCCATGTATCCTGATTGCTTTATGCCTAAGATATCTCCACTGCCTCTTAGCATCATATCTTTTTCAGCAATGTAAAATCCATCTTGTGACTCACACATAATCTTTAACTTTGAAGACGAACTTTTACTTAGATTGTCGTATAAGAGCACACAAAAGGAGGGCTTATTGCCTCGTCCTACCCTACCTCTTAACTGATGTAATTGCGATAACCCAAATTGTTCTGCATTCTCTATAATCATAATAGTTGCATCTGGTACATCTATACCAACTTCTATTACAGTAGTTGAAACTAGGAGAGAAAATTCATTCCTCTTGAAGGAAAACATAACTTGATCTTTCTGCTCCTGAGTCAATTTTCCATGTATTATGCTAATTTTATCAAAAAATGTTTTTTGTAATTCCTGAAAGCGCATTTCTGCTGCAGCAATATTGAGTTCTTCGTTTTCTTCTATGTATGGACAAATCCAATATGCTTTTTCGCCCCTGTTTATAGCATCCTTCAGTTTTTTAATGATATCCGGTACTTTCTTGATGTTCATAGTGACAGTTTTTATTGGCAATCTAGATTTGGGTTTTTCCTTTAAAATTGAGCATTCAACATCGCCATACATAGCTTGCTGCAAGGTTCTTGGAATGGGAGTTGCAGTAACAAAAAGTATATCGGGATTTTCTCCTTTTCCTACCAAGCGATTCCTCTGCATCACTCCAAATCGCTGTTGTTCGTCTATGACTGCAAGCCCTAAATTTTTAAACGTAACGTTGGCTTGAAATAGTGTATGAGTGCCAATCACTATATTTAAAACACCACTTGCAAGTTCGTTCATGATAGTCCTTCTTTCCTTGCGCGAAGTTTTACCAGTAAGCAGAGCAACTTTTATATCAGTACAAGATAGAGCTTCTTCGATCCAATTATAATGTTGCTCCGCCAAAATAGTAGTTGGTGCCATTAGAGCTGCCTGCATATTATTTTCTACCACATTCAGCATCGCAAAGAGTGCAACTACAGTTTTGCCACTACCAACATCACCTTGAAGCAGGCTTACCATGCGGTATTTTGATTTTTGTCTCTCTGCGATTTCATCTATCGCTCGAATTTGATCATTTGTTAATTGGAACGGCAATCCATTTAAGACTTGCTCTTTGTATTTACTCAATATGACAAATTCCCTTCCCTCCTTTTTTACATGGTTTTCCCTTGCAAATTTTAGTGCCAGCTGATACGCAAATAGTTCATCATAAGCAAGTCTTTCTCTACAAACTTCTGCTTCTGCCAATGAGCTTGGTCTGTGCAATCTTATGATGCTTTCTTTCCAATTCAGCCATTTCTTTTGCTTGATTAATGTTCCATCTATCCACTCTGGCAAATCGGGCAATCCTTCTAGGTTAGAGTTTATTATATTTCTAATGCTTTTATTAGTAATACCACGACATAATTGGTAAATCGGCTCTATGCAAGCTATTTCTTCAAATTGGCTAATGTTAAGCGATACATAATCTGGGTGAGTGATTTGCCAATGTTCAGCAAATTTTTCGAGTTTCCCACTGATGATTACATTGGCTCCGATTGGAAATAGTTTATGCAAGTATTTAATTGAGTAATTAAAAAAGACTATAAATACATACTGACTTTCACTTTCGACAACTACTTTATATGGCCTCCCTCTAAAAGTGGGCGGTTGATGCTCATAAACTTTTGCCATGAAAGTTGTAATTCTCCAATTTGTGCGTCAAGTAGCGATTTACTTCTATCCACATAACTGAGCGGCCTATAAAACAGCAAGTCCATTACTCTATCTCCACCACAAAGTTTAGGCAATATTGCAGAATGAAACTTAGGTATATTTCCTAGTTTGCTGCTCAGAAAAATCAGTATATCTGGTTGCTCCATACTATATAAAACAGTTTATCCATAATAGAGCCTTACTAAAATCCTGTCACCCTATAGTCAAGCTATGCAATATTTTATTGACTTATTAACTATTTTTGTGTATTATTATACTATTAGCAGTTCATATCAAAGTGTTAATAATGAACAACTCTAAATCAGAAAAAAAGGAAAATCGATTAGTTACGCTAAAAGCTCAGGCAGAGAAGTTTAATTTTAGCATGTTAAGAGTGAGTGAAAATAATGATAAAGCACACTCTGGTGAAACAATGTTCTTAGATTTTCACAGAATGAACTTTATTGTTAACAAAAAAAGTATAGATAGCACTTTAACTTTTGCTTTAACAGAAGGAGCTAAGGAAAATGGGCTTAGAAAAGCTTGGGATGAACATTCCAAAAACGAAAAAACTCCTGATGATAAAAAAGCTGACCAATACAAAAAGAAATTTGAAGAATTTTACAATCTAGGTACAAATTATGCTCACCTATTACAAAAGGAAGAGAACGGAAATTATCGACCATTTGCAAAAGCAGTTTTCAAGGAAATATTTGAACGTGCTAAAGTTCAAGTTCCAAGTGACTCTATCTTAGAGGAACTAGTTACCAATTGTAATCAAGCAGGATATGAAGCTGTTGTACATGCAGAGTTTCAATATGAACTCTTCCAACATTCATTCATGATGGCAAATCCCAAAAAAGTAATAAGTATTGACTGTATTAGCCCAAATAATGTGAGTGTTAGATCTGATATGACATTACCAATACTCTTCCAAAAAAGTGACGGTAAATGCGGTGACAAGGTATGTGACCTATCCAGCTCACTGGAATTTACACTTGAATCTCAAGATGGAAAAGATGATGTGATATATAAAGATGGCAAATTGTCACTTACTGTTCCTCGAAAATTGAGAGATTATAAAATCGATGATAGAAATTTATTTGATATTATTAAAGAATATTTCTACAAATTCTGCGAGAAGTTAGGATTTAAGTTTGAAGTAGAAATAGAGCACGATTTAGGCGATCCGATGAGCCACCTCGAAGATGTAGATCTGCCCATTCATAGCAATGAACATGGAAATACACCTTGAAACTAACAATTAAAATATTTCAAGCGCCGTTAGCTTATTTGCACAATCAATCACTTCAGAATTTGGAAATTGATTTTTAAACCAGGTGTACTGGCGTTTTGCGTAGTGCCTTGTGTTTATTTGAGCAATTTGTATTGCTTCGTCTAAAGTAATCTCACCTTTTAAGTATTTTATAATTTCTGGCACTCCATGTGCTTTCACAGCTGGTAAGTTTGGAGATAGATTCATGCTAAGTAGGTTTTTTACTTCATCAATTGCTCCATTTTCAACCATTTTAATAAAACGAGAATTTATTTTTCGGTATATGTCCTCACGTTTAGGTAGAATTGTATATACCTTAAAATTATTGAATAAAGGAGGCTGCCTATTTTCTTGCCATACAAAAATCGACTTGCCAGTTTCAGTAATAACTTCAAGTGCTCTTGAAAGACGGTGCGAGTCATTAATAAATATTTCACCTTGAATCCCTGGATCTTTGCTTAGCACTAATTTGTGGAACTCTTCTTTACTTAAATTTTTCCTAAGTTCACTTACGTTTTTTCTCACTTCCCAGCTTATTTGTGGAATTGATGATAAGCCTTTGATTAAGCTGCTGATGTAAAGCCCACTTCCTCCAGTTATAATAGGTATTTGCGCATTTTCTAATGCATGATTAACTTCTTTTTCTAAATCCTCTAACCACAGACCCACAGAATAATTTTCTCTTACTGAAACATAACCGTATAGTTTATAAAATTTTTCTTGCCTTGGTGGTTGAGCGGTAATTATGGGAATTTTTTTGTATACCTGCTTTGAGTCACAGTTTATTATGCTAATGTTTTTATGCTTTTTTATCAGATTATCACATAATTCTGATTTACCTGAGGCCGTAATTCCTGTAATAATTACTATATTATCTCTCATTTATATTAATTTAATTAACCTATGATAGGGTGTAGTAAAAATTTGGATCCTACAATCTAAAATTTGGAGATTTTTATGGCAGAAAACGATAACAATGACTCATTCACTAAGCGCTTCACAAACAGGACTCCTGACAATACAGGAGAAGGTTTTTCCAGTAAGTATTCGTCTCAAAACACTAAGGAACGTGCTCTAGGAGCAAAAGGAAAAATTTCTGAATTGGCAAGCAAAAAAGCTGAAGCTAAGGAAGCTTTTTCTGAAAGTGGTGGTATAAAGAGTAAAAGCAGGACTATCAATGAAAGATCCTTTGCTGATGCAACAAGAAGAAGTAGATCAGATCTCATATACTTAGTCCGTGGTAAAGACCGTGGAAGATCAGCTTGGCACTATGTATTAATTGATAAAGAGAAAAGAGAAATGTTTCTAGCAAAAAGCAGAACTGGCTCTATAGATGTTGCAGACTATGGAGAGATTTTATATTCAGGATGGGGAGAAGATCCACCACAGGCAATAGTTGATAAAATTAATGAGGAGTTCGGGTTGTAGCAGATCTGTTGTAAAAATGAGCAGTTGCTGATAAAATTTACTGTAAGTATGCAACATAGTAATTAATGCATGCTAGATATGATTCATTTTCGGTATCTCAATTGTTAACGTGCAGCAAAAAGCTATTATAAACATAAGTTTTAGCTATATGGTATTTGAAGTAACAAACGCAATAAAGAATAATTTGTTAGCATGCTTTCCAACAGAGACAGTATATGCTCTTGCTTGTAATGCGCTAGATAATGAATCTATAGAAAAAATATATCAGATCAAGAAGCGTTCTCAAAATAAGCAACTCTCTATATTTGTTAGTGATGTTTACAATTTGACAAAAATAGCAAAGGTAAAGGAAAGATATATTGATTTAATAAACTACTTTTCTCCTGGACCAATTACCTATATTTTACCGCTTGAAAACAACAACATGTTACCAAATGAATTCTTTAAAGGCAGCATAGGCATAAGAGTTCCTGATCATCCTATTGCGATTTCAATATTAAATGAACTGAAAACTCCAATAGTTGCAACTAGTATTAACATTTCAGGAGAAAAAAGCATATGCAAAGCAAGCGATATACCTCAATCTATTAAGCAACACTTATCTGCAGTAATTGAGGATGATGAACTAGTTTTTGGTATAGAGTCTACTATTATTGACTTAACTGGAGATAAGGTTAAGGTTTTAAGGAAAGGTAAAATTTCATTACAAACAATAAATAACGCATTTTCAAACTAAGATCTACAGGAGAAAGAATGAAAAAAGTAACAGGCCACACCCAAGCAAAAAAAAAAATAACGAACAACTTATCTGTTCAATCTTGGCTGATCTGTGGTAAAAAAGGTATAGGAAAGGCAACACTTGCAAAATCCTTTTCTAACTGGTTTCTTACAAAAAACTATGACGTAGCAGGATTGGACTTACACATTGTTGAAGGCGATACAATAGGAGTGGAAAAGGTGAGAGAAATGAAAGACTTTCTGCACTTAAGTCCTATTCAATCAGAATATAAAATAGCTATAATAGATAGCTTAGAAGCAATGACTAATAATGCTAAAAACGCAATATTGAAAATATTAGAGGAGCCGCCAAAAAATTCCAAAATACTTATAATTAGCCACAAGCCATATGATATACAAACTACCATTCGATGTAGGTGTTTTCAGCTGAATTTACTTCCATTAACTTATGATGAAACAAAGCAAGTTGTTTCATCTCAATGTAAATTTGACGATAAAACATTTGGTGAAGTCATTACTTTATTTCCTGGAATGCCAGGAATGATAATTGATGCACTAAATAGTGGTGTTTATGAGTCACATAAGTATTTTTATACACTTTTCCGTAATCTAAATAACTCTGATATAATTAGCAAAATAATTAATAGTGAAATTGAGCTAGAACTAGCATCGTATATAATTCAAATCTCCATTTTAGAAAAGATAAAGAGAGAAGTAAATGATGTTGAAATTCTGCTGAGTCAGTGGAAAAAAGTAGATGAACTCTTCGTTGCCGCAAAGCAATTCCGCTTAGATAAAAAACACGTTTTAGCTAATGTAGTTAACATCATGACACAAAAATATAATACTTTTAACATAGATTCATGATAAAATTCTGCTAATTTAATACTTAAAGTATATAATTTGACTGATAACAAGTTAACTGTATGGCAATCAATAGAAGTTTTAACAAAAACCATATTGAATATGCAGAAAGAATTGAGTTTAATCAAGAATACAGCTTTAGACCAAGACATCACTTTAGAAAAAGGGAAGGAGCTATCAAGTGGCATCTATGAGGCAAATTTTAAGCTAAACAAGGCAATCAATATAGCTACGCCAAAAATTGGCTATCGTATGCTCAGTGGCGATCTAGTCGTACTTAATCATATTACGAAAGAAGAAGTAAAGATTCCTGGAGGTTTTCATTATCTTAAAGTCGTTAAACTTAATCATAATGACTATAAACTAACGTTTTGTAATTCTTTAGGTAATGAGTTTTTTGAATATAAAAAGTATGATCCACAATATTCTGGTATTCCAGATGAATATAAATTCATAGATTTTGGTAATATAAAAAAGACTAATAATCTAAAATTTAAGGAGTATGTTGGTCATGCACCCAAGTTTTTTGCTGCAGAAGGATCTATTGAGCCTGGATCTGAAAGCCATGTAATTGATCTTTTTGAGCTAGTCAGAGATGGTAAAGGAAAGAAAGTGGGTGCCCTTGCTGATGAATTTGGTTATTTTGATGATCAAAATAACCTACACTACTATAATTACCACAAAAGTGCAGAAAGCAATACTTATGATCCCGAAAGCTTTAGTGTAAAAATGATAAATTTAGATGTGAGCAAAATCGATAAATTTCACCTTATTGCAGAACAGGGTGATATAATAATTCATCCTATTTTGGAAAATTTAGACATATTTTAAAGTTTTTTTAGAGTTATTGTTGTTATAATTGGGTTTGGTAACATTGTATTATGGAAGATAAATTGCTTGAGTCAGTAAAAAACAAAAGTTATTTCAGAAAAGCAGTAGAGTGGTATTGTCACAGATACCTGTTCTGCGTTGTAGAAAGATCTTGGATGGCGTTAATAGCGTTACTTCTCCTAGCATGCTTATGTTTATTACTACTAAACATATATCTATTACTTCCTATTAAAAAAGATTTAAATTTTGTGAAGTATATGAACCACACAGAAGATGAGTTCTCTGCAATACATAAACTTAGTTTTAGTAAAAAAGAAGATGAGTACACTTCCATAGCAAGGTATTTAATAAGTAAATATATTGAAACATACGAGTCCTCTCAGACTGTTGAGCCAAAGTATCAAGAAAATTTTATAAGAAATAATTCTATATATAAAATCTATCAAGACTTTCAGGAAAAAGTGAACAATGAAGCTGTTTCATCCACAAGAAAAATTACCAACATAAACGTAACAACACTATCTATTGACCGATCGACCAAGAACTTAGTTACATTTACTGGAAACGCTACTGTAGTTTTTACAGCTGAGCAAAATAAGAAGATGAAAGATTATATTGTGGAGGTTAGCTTCACTTTGTCAAATATAAAAGCGACTCTAGCTGGCATAGTGCCATTTAAATTTATTGTTAATAGTTATAAATATAAATGATTATATTTATAACATTATTTGGTAGCTAAAAAAAATAACTAAAGTGCATATAGCAGTAATAACTGGAGGTAAAACTAGAAGCATTGGTGTCCTTTTAATAAAATAATTTCTAGAAGGCTTTGAGAAAAAGGCGTTGTAAATTATTGGTAAAAAGTATAGAGCATTGAGTATAGTACTAACAATTAACACTAGAGTTACAAACACAGAAAGTGTTACATTACTAGAGTTAAAAACAGCTTGAAAGATGAGAAATTTGCTCCAAAAAGTCGGAGCAGGAGGTACTCCTATCATGGACAATGCACCTATAGTGAATGCTATCATGCTAATTGGCATACTGCGTCCTATACCGTGAATTCTATCTATATATTTTTCACCCGTTTTCGTTATTATGCTACCTGCAACAAAGAATAAAGTAATTTTTGCAAACGCGTGGCAAATTAATTGAAAAATTGCAATCTTCATGCTGAATTCACTAAAAATTGAAGCGAACAATATAATATATGACAACTGAGAGGTGGTAGAGTAAGCAAGCAATTTCTTTAATTCCTTTTGCTTTAATGCAATCAATGATGCAGTAATAATAGTAAATCCAGCAGCGTATGGAAGCCACCCTCCAGCAAACCAACTTTGCTGTGCAAAACGTTGCATATTATCGACGCCGAAAGTGTATAATATAACTTTGATGATGATGAACACTCCTGATTTCACAACAGCAACGGCATGTAGTAGTGCGCTTACAGGAGTTGGTGCAACCATTGCTTTTGGTAACCAAAAATGCATTGGCATTAACGCAGCTTTTCCTACTCCATAAATCAGCATAGCAAAACACACTGCAATAAAAGTGATGAGTGAAGTATCAAACTTGAATATTCCACCATCCACAAAGTCTAAAGTATGAAATTCATTATATAAGAGGCCTATTGCAGGAAAAAATAACACTAAAGAAGAGAAAAATAGTAAACCAAAGTAATAGCGTCCTGCAACTACTGATTCATTTGTTGAGTTGTAAGTAACTAAAGGGTATGTACTAATAGTTAGAAGCTCATAAAAGACAAATGTAGTGAGCAAATCTCCAGAAAAAGCAATAAATATTGCACAGCTAATTGATATTGAAAAAAAGCATAGAAAACTTGAGTGATTATTATCAGCATAGTTATTTCGCATATAACATATTGCATATATACTGGTTAGTACCCACAAAAATGATATTAATAAACTGAACACTACTCCACTAGACTCTAGCTTTAAACTAATATGCAAATTACTACCAAAGTCCATGAGAATAAATTGAGAATGATTACCATACACCAAATATAAAGTGCATAGAGACGTATACGCAAATAGAAGCATAGAAGAAGCAACAGTAACGCTACTGCTTACTCTTAGCCATTTACTAGTAAAAAAAATAGCTAATGCATTTAAAAGTGGGATCAACGCAGTAATTAATAAATAATTCTCAGTAATAAAAAGCGGTAAGGAAAGAGATGTAAAAACACAATCCATTAAGTAGTTCATCTTTCTGTTTAGGTAAAGCTTTAATTATATTCAAATGATAGAAAATTTGCTATTTTTTTAGCTGTTGTGTATTCTATAAGTAGAATAAGGTTAACTGCATAAATTAAAACAGTATCTGCTATAGCTTTAGGTTTACCGAAACAAATTTTATGAACAATTTAAGTTGTCATTCCAGTGTCAAGCACACAGCTGTACGAACATTAAAAAAGTAGTAGAATATTGTGGAAATTTGGGATATGTGATGTTCTACTACAAAGAAATAATATCAAAATTGCCTAGAAAAGAGCTAGAGAAAATAGGTGAGGCAGTTGGTATAGGGTTAGCAAGCTGACTGGAGAAAACGTTTTCAATTTGTTGCTCTATAGCATACTGGAGAAAAATGAGCTGAGTTTGCGGACAATCGAGGAAAATTATCGTAGAATGTTCAATATAGATACTCGCCATTCATCGGTAGCAAGCCGCTTAACCTGTCAAGTATTTTGAGAAGATTTTTTCGTTCGTGTTGCAGAGTTCCGGAAAATCAACGAAAGTTGCTGATAACTACACTTCAGCTATCAAGTAAATTACTACATCTTGGTATTCCCTGCAGAAACGCAAAATATTGTGAGAAAAATATGATAAAATGCACTATTTCAACAGATGGAAGATTCGCAAAATTGCTTAATTTATGTACTCAGGCAGAAGGATTTTCGGATCATAAATCGTTCCGGGAAATGATTTTAAATCATGGTCAAGAGTCAATTTGTATATTCGACCGTGGGCTACAAAAACGTGCAGCTTTTGAAGAATTTTTAAAAAAAGATATACATTTTGTCACTCGTGGCAACGACAATATTCGTTATAAAATAGTTCGTATTCACACAAAAATTGCAGGTATACAAACAGAAATGCTCGAACTGATAGAAGATATGGTAGTCCAGTTAGGGCAAGATGGTTCAAGATTTTTGTCGTTTGAAATCAGGCTCATTAAAGCAAAAAAGTGGTGAGATTCTCACATTTTTACCAATATTTACGAAATGTCTGCTGAAGAGATTTGCACTCTTTACAAAAAGCGCTGTTCGATAGAAATTTTTTTTAGATTTATCAAGCAGGAGCTCAATGCAAAACATTTTCTCGGGTATAGTAAAATACAATTTTGGTCACGTTGTATATGATTCTCATTGCCTCTGTTCTATTAACGGAATACAGGAAACGCAGCGAAATCAAGAGTTACAAGTTTACAAGGAGAGCTTTTATCAACGAACTTAGACTCGAAATCTGTCATTGAATATTGCGGTGGTGATTCAGAAAAAGTCTACGATTATTACCTTTCTTCTTTTCCATAAGCAATGTTCGTACAGCTGTGTGTCACGCATTGGGATGGCTTTGTTGCATCGCTCTTCGGATAGTAGGTAACGTACAATAAATTCATGAAGCTATCTCAAATTTAGCTATGCCAATATCAGTAAATTTGTTAAGCAAATAACACTTGAGTAGCAGTTCCTCCTCACAATTAACCTCAGATTTGTTACGAAAATTAAATCCGAATATTTGTTTCAGTCGCGAGAAAAAACTTTCTATAGCTAACCGAAATAGGGTTTCCCCGAGCACTGAAAGACAAAATCAATGGTAGAATGAATATCAGGCCAAAAGCTTGGTAGAGCTTTTCTTATCGCATGTTTGATGGCAAACCATAATTTTGGGTTTAAATCCGGCAAGTATGGGGGCAAAAATAGAACTTTATATCCAACATTTTCTATTAGCTTCCTGGTTCTTTCAGATTTATGAAAGCTTGCATTATCAAGAATTATCAGGCTTTAATATCGGAATAAGTACGTTCTCGGCATAAGCTTCAAAAATCCCACTATTACAATATCCTTCAATTACCCATGGTTTTCCCATCATTTAGCGCCCCTATTATGCTCACCCTTCTTCTTCCGTATCCTGGTTTTTCTGCAAATAACTGACCTTACCCAGAAAAAGTAGAGAGGAAGTTAAGAAGTTTTTTCAAAGAGGTGTGATATGACAAAAAGAAGAGAACATACAGCAGAATGCAAAAATGAAGACTGGAAAAAGAAACAGGTCAATCATCAGCAAAAATAGGAAGAGATTTGGGTATTAGCGGCTAAGCAGGTGGGTAAAAACATACAATCCCAGGAAAAGGAACTTGTGACAAAGAAAAGTTTGATTTAAAGAAAGAGCTGGCAACGAGAGAAAGAGACATTTTAAAAAAAGCCCTGGGATATTTTGCAAACCAAAAAGAGTTTTTATAAAAGAACATGAAAACTGCTATAAAACACGGGAATTATGAAGGTTTTTGAACGTATCTGCTTGTATAGATGGATTACTCAGAAAAAAAACAATAAGAGAAGAGCTCATACAAAGAAAAGCATCACAATGCAGGTACGGAGCTCCTAAACTGAATTAAAGGCTTTAGGTAAAATCAAAACAATGTTATGCAGAAAAATGGCATTCAAGCTAAGCTTAGATGAAGGTTTAAAACTACAAATAACATATTGAATCAGAATTTCACCACTGATCAACCAAACAAGATATGGGTTTACGTACATAAAAACCAATGAAGGATGGTTGGCAATAATAGATTTAGTTGATAGGCATAGATATGGCTATTGCGCAAATCTGCTTATAGCGATCAAGGATCACAATACACCTCTAAAAATTATCAATTTTTACTGAGTACAAAAAATATTATTTCTAGACAAAGGTTGTTGTTATGATAATGCTGTTTCAGAGAGCTTTTTTAGTTCACTCATACTCATTGATACTTCACAATACTCTGCACAACACCGCAATATTTGAATATATAGAAATTTTTTATAATAAACAGCGTAGACATTCTACATTGCATTCCTGAACTTTTTATTTTCATAGCAAAAACTTCTTTACTTCCTCTCTACTTTTTCTGGGTAAGGTCACATTATTATCTACCTAATCTGGCGTTATTGAAGCGTGTTGCAATTGCTAATATGCTGAGAAAGTTACTTTATAAATATCATATAATTATTATTACTATTTTAATATAAATATTAACTTAGTCATAAATTATTGACATTGATTAATAATTTAATTATTATTAGTATTGTATTAATAATGAAGGAAAAAAATGCTTAATAATAACATACCGTCACCACCGCCTCCTTTACCACCTGAGGATTTGAACAAATGGAAACCTCCACAGGGTAATAGTAATAAACCTTCCGGTAATTTAGGAACTAACAATAGCACTCAATCAAAAAAAAGATGTCTATCTAAGGGTGATAATATTTTTACAAAGTTGAAAAATAATCTTAAACTCACACAAGAAAGACGACAAGCATTTGAACAAGACCCTGAGGAAGAATGTGAAAGCAATGCTAAACAGAGTGAGCTGACAAAACCTATAAATGGCCAAAATAGTATTGATAATGATAAGACACAGAAAATAAAATATAAAAGTGGAAATCAAAAGTTATTTGCAGCAGGACAAAAAATCGATACTCCCATTTTAATTAACAATTCAGTTAGCCTGAGTAAGGCAACACTGCCATTAAGTTAAGGGAAAGAGAAGTTAAGATTGGACAAAAAATTTGAAGCGATTGATAATTATGGTAAATACTAGGGTGAATTTTTAAGAAAAGGGAGTCTGAAAAGTGCAAGTTATTTAAAAAAGTAATAATTGCAGGTTATTTTGCAAAGAATGTACTAATGCAATGATACTGAAAAGATATCTTGAATTTAAAACACATGTTTTCTAGCTCTTTTCTGGTAGTTGAGTGAACGAATATCAGATATCTTATGACGATCAACTCTTCTCCCTTTTCTTACCACTAAAGTGTTCATCAAAAATAACTGTGATAGTCGATCCATAATGCAGTCTATGTCTGACTCTGTAGAAAAAATATCAAAGGCTAAGTTTTTAATCGCATTAAATGAGACAGATTTATTGATGCTTTTTTTTAGTTTACTATTCTGTGCGCTCAATGTCTCTTCATCATCTTCTATCATGATACTTTCTAGATTACTGATGAAGATAGTTGACCAAAAATCCTGCTTGATAGTTTCAATACTTTTTCCTGTGAAATTCTCTAAATTTAATCTTCCCTTCAGCCTAGAA
>NZ_ALWU01000006.1:0-38235 GCF_001027565.1 Wolbachia endosymbiont of Armadillidium vulgare str. wVulC
AGGGGGGGAGATCTCCCCCCCCCCTCTTTTTTCCCCCCGGAAGGGGGTGTTTAAAAAAAAAACCTAAAGGGGAAATTCCTATATTTTTTAAAAATTTTCCAAGGCATTTATTTTTTTGGGGTTTTTTTTTTTAAAAAATTTTTTTTAAAAAAAAAGATATCCAGCCGGAAAAGGGTTTTTAAGGTTTTTTTTTCATAAATCTTCAAATTTATTTTTTCCTTGGGTATAGGTATTTAAAAAAAAATTACAAATGGGAAAAACCGAAAGAGGGGTGCAATTTTTCTTCGTAATTTAAGAATCCAGTTTATGGCTGGAGCATTTGTTTATTGTCGTTGTACCCCAAATTCCAAACTATCCTTTGCTGAAAAAACGACAAAAAGAATTGCCAATAGAAAAATGAAAAGTTTTTGTAAAAGATAAATATCCAGCTTATATAGATTGGAAAGTTTTATAAAAATTCAGACAATGCTAAAAGATAATTATCCAGAATATATGCATGGAAAAACACGCGGAATACCTAGAAAAGGAGCCTTGTTATTGCATGGAATAATCTATTGTGGAGAATGTGGATACAAAATGATAGTGAAGTACAAAAAAGGAAACCAATATATATGTAATCACTCGTACAAACATGGTCTTGAACCTATATGTCAAAGTTTACCTGCTGATGCTATTGACAATGAAGTAGTTCCTAAATTTTTTGAAGCACTTAGTCAAATTGAGTTGGATGCTTATACCAAAGCTATTGATTCACAGTTACAATCTGAACAAGCAATTAATAAAGTACGTTTGCAACAATTAGAACGCTTAAGATATCAAGCTAAGCTGGCAGAACGACAATTTAATCAAGTTGATCCTGATAATCGTCTTGTAGCTGCAGAACTTGAAAAGCGTTGGGAACAAGCATTGAGTGACCTTAAGGATGCGGAGGTTATATTTGAACGTCAACATCCAAAAAAACCTACTCCTCAATTATCTGAGGAACTGAAAGAGGTATTTCTAGATATAGGTAGGAAATTACCTGAAATTTGGTATAAACCAGTTCTGTCACATCAACAACAAAAATCTTTTCTCCGTTGCATAATTGACAAGGTAGTAGCGCACCGAATTAAACGTGATTGCTTACAAATACGTATTGTATGGCATGGTGGAGAAACTACCACTTTTCAGATTCCTATTTCAGTGAATTCTTTTCGTGAATTAACCAACGCAACAGAAATGGAACAACTTATAGTAAAGCTAAGCAAAGATGACAAAACAGATATAGAAATTGCTCAGTACCTGGAAAAACAAGGATATCGCTCTCCCAAGAAGAACACTGTTTTAAAAAGTACAGTAGAAAGGATTCGATTAAAAAATAATATTTCTCAAAAAAAGTATCATCCACTTCCCATTGAAGTACCTGGCTACCTTACTATTTCGCAAGTTGCAAAAATCCTTAAAGTTTCTAGGCATTGGCTTTATGATAGAATTAATAACGGTAAAATTAAAATACAAAAAGATACTAGTAAAGCTAATTGCAAATATTTATTTGAGGATAAATCAGAAACTATTAGAATGTTAATAGATTTTAAAAATGGTAAACTCAACATCATAAATTTTTTATAGGAGCATCAATATGAACGATCAGTAAAAGTCGTTGCAACATAGGTAGAGCAAATATAAAGTGGTGTGAGGCAGAAGAATGCTTTACCTCTTCTTAGCATATAAATGTTAGTATATAGCGGAGAAACGTGCAAGAGAATATTAAGAGATTATTTAAAGATTGTTTTGCCCATTTAGGAGAAGTGGCTTTATATAAATCAAAGGATAAGTCATATATGGTACAGGTATTAAAGCAACAGCCAGATAAATTATACGAGATTGGTGAAGGACAATTTGTGGGAGAGATGCTTTTTCTTGAGGTAAGCATTTTTGATATACTGAGGCCAATTGTAGGAGATATTTTTGTTATAGGTGATTGCAAATACAAAATACACACACCACCTTAGAGATAAATCTGGAATGGTCTGGCGAATCGAAGCGTATGGGGTGTAAAATGTCTGTGCATATAGAAGTTAATAGTATAGAAAGTGTAAACGCTAAAAGAAAAAAAATAGAATTAGCAATAGTGAGAGCGTTAAACAGAACAGCACTATGGCTAAAATCACAAGCAGCTAAGGAAATTAGTGAGGAAAAGAAGATAAAATTAAGTTTGATAAGAAAGAGATTAAGAATTTTTAAAGCAAAAACAAGCAGATTAGAAGTGTTAATTAGAGCAAATCTCTACGACATTAGAGCATCGACAATTGGCAAAATACAAAAAACAAGAAGAGGATCGAAAGTAGGAAAGCATGAGTTTATAGGAGGATTTGCAGCAGTTATGCCAAAAGGAAATAGCGGTATTTTTAAACGTGAAGGAAGAGCAGCATTGCCAATAAAGGAAGTAAAACTACCACTGGAACCAGAGGCTTCAAGGATAATATTGTTAATTATGAGGTTGAGAAAGTATTTACAAAATTTTTTGAACGTGAATTAAGTTATATTACAGGAAGTGTATGAATTTTAAAGATTTGCATAATGCAATTTGCACCACACTGAAGAAAGAAATACCAGCAATACAAACATGTGAAATTTATCCATCGATAAGAAAAGAATTAGTAGCGCCAGCGGTGTTTGTGGAACTTAGCGGATTTGAAAAAGGACATGATCCTGGAACAGAGGAATTAGCGCTGAAAGCAAGATTTGAAGCGAGAATTGTAGTTGATGGAACAGTCGAGGATTCCTCGTTAGTTGTAAGGTCATTAGCAGCAGAAGTAGCAAGAGTAGTAAATAAAAATACTTGGAACGTAAAAAATGTTTCACCAGGAGAATTTATCTCAGGAGGAGGAGATGATTTTAGGCCAGAGCTCGATGCATATTTAGTGTGGATGGTAGAGTGGGTGCATACAATACACGTAGGGCGATCTATTTGGGAAAAAGGAAAATTTAGGCCACACAAAATAGAAATCGGTGAAATAAATGTTAGAAAATAATTTTGCAATTTCGGAATTACAGAGGAAATTGGCGAACATTGTTCGTATAGGAGTTGTAAAAGAAATAGATTATGAAAAAGCAAAAGTAAGAGTGAAAATAGGAGAATTTTTAACAGATTGGTTGCCATGGATAACAAGCAAAGCAGGAAAAGATAGAGATTGGTCTCCGCCAGATATCGATGAACAAGTTGTGGTATTTTCTCCTCTTGGTGAACTATCATTAGGAGTGGTGTTAGGAGGAATATATCAGGAAAAATACCATGCACCAGAGAATAAAAAAGAAATAAATAGTGTAAAATTTCAAGATGGGACGAAGTTTACATATAATAAAGGGAAACATCATTTAGAGATTGAAGTAGTGGACAAAATAACATTGAAAGCTGGAGAATCAAGTATAGAAATGACAAAAAGTGGAATAAAACTGAAAGCAGATAGAATAAACCTTAATTAAGTGCGATCCGAAAGTCGTGATTTTGTGATGGTTAAATTCCATCTTCCCTAGATATCGGGGATAATGTGTATCTCACATTTTAGAGATTGGCAACCTCTAAGGTGCAAGCATGAGATAGAAGCGGGTAATGCTAAACCTTATGGCAAATTCCTGCAAACAGAGTTAGATATGATTACGAGAGAAACCTATGTCTGAATTGTCGTAAGGTTTAATATGCGAAATAAGGTTGAAAACGCATTGACCAAAATGGTACGAAGCAAAAGAGGAGTCAAAGTTTTAGTTTCTTTGATTATGGATATTCTCAGCTTCCGGCAAATAGTAGGAATCTAAGTCTAACGTGAAACAAAGTCATGGAACGGAGTAACCACATGGAAGCTCTTATTATTCTTTGTTTAAGAAGGATAACTAAGAAGGTGGCCAACTGAATGCTTCTATGTGGAGGGATTGTTTAAGAAGCAAATGCTCAAAGTAACACTTGGGATATGCAGACGTGGACACTGTAGTTTGGAAGGTAAAGTTATGAGTAGTAGTGAATATGTTATGAGCCAACAAAAAGTTAGGTATAAATGGAACGAAATTCCTTGGCGTAAGCTGGAGAAATCTTCATTTAAGCTACAAAAACGAATTTACCGAGCTTCTAAGTGTAATGATATCAAAAAGATGCATAAGCTTCAGAGATTATTACTCAAATCAACAAGTGCAAGAACACTCGCTGTCAGAAAGGTGACTCAGGATAACAGGGGAAAAAAGACAGCAGGCATTGACGGAAAAGCTAGTCTTAATCAAAAAGAAAGATTGCAATTAGCAAACTCTTTGGATATAAGAAAAAAAGCAAAACCATCAAGACGTGTCTGGGTCCCAAAATCTGGAAAACCACTGGAGTATCGCCCCCTTGGTATACCCACGATAGCAGATCGAGCAAAACAAACACTTGTCAAAATGGCACTAGAACCGGAGTGGGAGGGAAAGTTCGAGTCAAACACTTTTGGTTTTAGACCTGGTAGGTCATGTCATGATGCAATAGCGGCTATATTTATTTCACTTGGAAGGAAAACAGCATTTATTCTGGATGCTGATATTTCTGGATGCTTTGATAATATTAACCATCACGCATTGCTAGAAAAACTCAATACCACACCAACTTTAAAGAGAATTATAAAAGGATGGTTGAGAGCAGGCGTTATGGAAGATAGAAAGTTTAAACCTACTAAATGTGGTATAATTCAAGGAGGAACAATTTCTCCTTTACTTGCTTGTATTGCATTACATGGATTAGAAAGTCATATTAAAAAAGCATTAGTATGTGAACTTTTTCAATACGCCAAAAGGAAATATGGTAGCAAGGCATCACGTACAGTAGCACAACAATCAATAAGTGTAATTGCTTACGCCGATGATTTTGCGGTCCTACATGAAAGTAAAGAAATCATTCTTAAGGCAAGGATAATAGTCGAGGAATGGCTAAAAACCATTGGACTAGGATTAAAAATGTCAAAGACAAAGATTTCTCACACTTTAAATGGAGAAGAACCAGGATTCAATTTTCTTGGATTTTCTATAAGACATTATCCAACAAGAAGTAGTAAGAAAGGTTACAAGTTATTAATGAAACCAAGTCAAGAATCTATAAAACAGCATAAATTCACTATTAAACATAAGCTTAAAGGATTACGTGGAGCAACGCAAGAAGCAGTAATAAAAGAACTTAATCCTATAGTTAGAGGGTGGAGTCAATATTATATGTTAGTAGTTTCTAGGAAAACCTTTGAATTAATGAGTGATATAGTGCATAGAAACCTTTGGAAATGGGCAGTCCGTAGACATCCAAACAAAGGTAAATGCTGGATTAAGAGGAAATACTTTAATAAGTATAAAAATGACAACTGGAGATTTATGGCAAGTAACAAGATTCATCTTATTAGACACAGCGATCATGCTATCAAACGGCATGTCAAAGTGAAAGGAACTAAATCGCCATATGATGGGGATTGGATCTATTGGGGTAATCGTTTAAGGAAGATTCCAGATAAGCCACCAAGGGTAACAAAATTAATGAAGTTGCAACAAGGTAAATGTGCTCAATGTCAACTTTGGTTTAAAAGTGATGACGTCCTAGAGATACACCATAAAGACCTTAATAGACGCAATAATATGAGCAAAAATTTATCCTTGCTGCATGGACATTGTCATGATGAAGTACATAGGAGGTGTGCATGAAAAGCACCAAATTAGAGAGAAGCCGGATGATGGGTAAACTATCAAGTCCGGTTTTGAAGTCGAGTGAAGAAGGGCAACCTTCTCACTTAGATAACATGAATAAATCGGTTGTGCGAGTAGGAGATTATTGTGTAGAAGCAACACCGCATTTTTGCATTAGTGGCAGTAACAATGTTTTTGTAAATGGTAAGCCAATTTGCCGAAAAGGAGATAATTTTACAGAAGGAAGAGTATTAACTGAAGGATCAAAAACAGTGTTTGCAAATGGCTATAGTATAGGAAGAGTAGGAGATGTAGTTTCATGTGGGTTTAAAGTAATAAAAGGCAGTGAAGACGTGTTTGCAGACTAAAAATGAAAGATACCGTCTTGCGAGTCAACAAAAAAATTATAAAAATTGTCCAAGCTGTATCATAAAATCCAAAAATTCTTCCAATCTATATTTCGTGTAGTGGTACGCAGATTATAGTTAGTGTATATGTTGATAAGTAAATTAATTTTATACGTACACAACAGCAGAAATTTACTTATCAACATATACACTAACCAACAATATTCAATAAATTTGTGTAAGGTACTGTTTTACATAAGATATATTGGAAGAATTTTTGGACTTTAAGCTTCAATCAACCTCATAGCCCTGTAGTTTTTGATATGATCTGGATCAAAAGCTTTTCTTGAACTTAAAACACCAAAAACAATATGAAGTAACTTACGCATTGAAGCTCCCACAACAGCCATATTATGTTTGCCTTTCTCTTTTAACCTCTCGCAAAAAGTCATAATGATAGGGTTGTGATTCTTAGCTACTATAGCAGGAAAATACATCGCCTTACGTAATGTTCGTGAACCTGATTTACTCAATCTAGTCTTGGCATGCACAGATGAACCTGATGTTATATTTTTTGGTATGGTTCCTGCATATGCTGCCAATTGCCTTGCATTTATGAAAGCCTTTATATCAGGAATTTCAGCTAAAATAGCTATTGCTGATTCCTCTCCTATTCCTGGAATAGTTAATAAGAGTTGAAAATCTTCCAACAATTCTTTGTGTTGTTTTAATAGTTCACGTATGGAGTTTTTTATTGTTTCTATTGATTGCTCTATACTCGTTGCAAGGTTTTCCCAAACATTTACAACTTCTTCAGGCAGTCTCTCTTTCTTTTCTAAATGATTGTTTACTAATGCTAGCTCATTCTTTAACGCATCTGAGCAACGATAAAGATGTTTTAGTTTTTTCTTTTCAGGGGAAGGTGGTGTCCAACGAGAAGGTTCCTGTCTCTGACAATAATCTGCAATAATTTCTGCATCAGACTGGTCATTCTTCTGCCGTGCAAGCTTACTTTTTGCATAAAAGCTTATGCAAGCTGGGTTCACAACACTAACAAAATATCCAGCGTTGTGAAGGAATTCAGCCAAAGCTTCGCCATAACAACCAGTGAATTCCATACAGGCTTTTACTTCTTCTACATTATGTTTTTGTAAAAAGCTCAGCAGACCTTGAAACCCAATATCATCGTTTTTAAATTTTCTTTTCCTTGCTTCACGTCTTCCTTTTTTACTTATGAATGAGAGAGAAACATCAAAGTGTTCTTTTGAAATGTCTATACCTAAAAAGTTGTTGATCATATATAACCCCATACGTTACCATTTAAAATGAAAAGTAAGGCTTACCTTGTGAATACAGAATTAGAACCATTTAGGTTTTTCTACGATACCGTCCAGCCTCTACTTTTGAGAAGGGAACTCTTAATCTTTCATGCAGATTTTATATCTAGGAATGAACGCAGAATTTTTCCCTTCTCCACCTAATGCTTAAGCTTAAAACATCAGATGCTTTTTTCAAGATACAAGGAATGGATACTAAAACAGGAAAAGCGTTAGAAGGAATGGAGCACTTAAAGCAATCGATAATTGATATACTGACCACTCCTATTAACAGTAGAATCATGAGAAGAGATTATGGATCAAGACTATTTGAGTTAGTGGATAAGCCAATAGATAGGGATTTAACTTTGGAAATCTATGCAGCAACAGCAGAAGCACTGGGGAAATTTGAGAGGAGATTTAAGTTAGAAAAAGTAAAGATTGCTGAAGTTAAAGAAGGGAGAGTAACATTGAATTTAGAAGGTATCTATCTTTCAGAAGGTAAGTTCATAAATATTAATGGAGTAGTTGTTTAAAAATGCAGCAGCCAAATATTATCGAACCACTGAACTTTGAAGAGATTTTTTCTCGGATGAAGGAAGAGTTGGTGAAGCGTGACGCAAATTTTACAGCATTAGTTGAAAGTGATCCAGCGATGAAGATTTTAGAAGTATCAGCATGGCGAGAACTTTTACTCAGACAAAGGATAAACGAAGCTGTAAAAAGTAATTTACTAAAATTTGCAACGGGAGAAGATCTTGATAATTTGGCTGAGTTTTATGGAGTGGAGAGGCAAAAAGAAGATGATGATGAACGATTTAGAAAAAGAATCAAGGCAAGAATAGTTGGCTCAAGCACAGGAGGGAATTATCGGTTTCAAGCACTCTCAGCAGATACGAGAGTTAAAGATGCATTAGTAGAATCTCTGGTACCAGGAAAAGTACAAGTTTCAATCTTATCAACACAAACTGGCATACCCCAAGAAGAATTACTAGAAATTGTCAGAAATCAGCTAAACAAGGAGGATGTGAGGATTTTAACAGATACGATTGAAGTGGTAAGTTGCAATATTATAGAAATAGATATTCACAGCAGAATGAGCATAAGTTCTGTAATATTAAAGGAGGAAATTAAGGAACAGTTCATTAAGAAGTTTGAAGCAAGTAGAAGGCTGGGATGGAGTGTCACAAGATCATGGATAATAGCGAATTTGTTCGTAGAAGGAGTGGAAAACGTGGAATTAATCGAGCCAAGAGAGGATGTTATTGTAGCAGGAAATGAGTGTGCTGCCTTAAGAAATTTAAAGATTGAGTTGAATTAATGTTACTGCCACCAAATGCAACAAAACAAGAGCAAGCATTAGTAGAGGCTATTGATTACAAAGTAGATCCAAGTTGTATCAGAGGGTTTAAATTTAACCTAAAAGAAGAAGTATTGCCGTGGTTGGTTGAAGAATACGGGTTAGAAGAAATTCTACGCTGGGCAAAAGATAAAAGAAGAGCGATAAAAGAAGGAATAAAATTTCAGCGTTTAAGAGGAACACCAGCGTCACTGAAAATAGCATTAAAATGGGCAAATATAGAAGATATTACAATTATTGAAGAGCCACCCGGTAAACACTTTTTTGAGTTGCAGGTAGGGATAAAAGAGGTACCAAATGACTTCTTCGTAGATGCAGTAGTAGAGCTTGCAAAACTATCATTACCTGCAAGATCCAGATTGATGAGGATTTTTAACGATTATTATAATGCGCAGAGATTTATATTGGATGAGAGTTTATTTGGAGATCTTCTTTCTGACTATTCAGGGGTAAAAATAGAAAAAGATGGACCAGTGTTATCATTTGGAAGAGTAAATTTTTTCAGGTCTAGTGGTCCAGTTATTAGGATAATAGAAAACTATCTACGCGATCATTATGAGCAAGCATTTAGTAATGACATATATCGATTAGATGTAGCAATACTTGGAGAAACCGAGCCTCACACAAAGAATTATAACGGTATTTATGAAAGAAGTCATCAGTGGAATAATTTACAAACGTTATATCCGCTACCACAGAGCTTATTACCGGCAATTAAGTTTGCAAAGGCGCAGATAGTATTATCGGACAGTTGGAATTTGGGAGAAATAAATGCATGTTTTCCAGTTAGTAGCGTAGAAGAAGAAGGAAATAAATTTGTATTGGGAAGTAGTAAACTATCTGAACAACTGTGGAATTTAAAATACAAGCCAATTTTAGAAAGGTTTAGCGTTACTCACCACTACAAGGTAGAAGATTTTACCGATCAAAAAGTTATAAGATTTGGTATAGCAGAACACAATGTTCATTTTGAAAGCGATGTAAATTCAGAGCAAAAGGATTCAATACACGAACCGGAAAATTACATTTTAGTATTTTACCCGGGAGTACTGAAGTGGCACGAACATCGACATTTGCACAGAAGTTGGAAAAATAGCCAAGTAATATCTATAACAAGTTAAGCACTTATGTTTAAATCCTCATATATTATATTAATAACAGGTTAAAGTGTATGAAATAAAAAGAAAAGGACTTGCTTTCTCATGCTAAAAAGGACATGACTTGAATAGCAGCAGGTAAATATAAGAAATTTGTCTGGCGCTGGAAAAGCTAATTTTGTGAGGTATGAAATGAGTTTTAGCAAGAGTAAGTTTTTTAAAGAAGTATCAAGTAAAAACATTAATAAAAGAAATGAAGAAGGAGAGACGATATTGCATCAAGCAGTAGAAATCTCCGATTACAAAACAGTGAGGTTATTAATAAAAAAAGGGGCAGAGGTAAATGCAAGAGATAAAAATGGTTATACACCTCTGCACTGTGCAGTATTCGCAAAAAGTTTAGAAAATGTAAAAGTGCTGCTAAGGGAAGGAGCAGAAGTAAATGCCACTCAATATGTCACTGGATGTACGCCACTCCACTCTGCATGCAAAATAGGAGGAGCAGGAGTTGAAATAATAAAAGAGCTAGTAAAAGCGGGAGCTGAAGTTAATCAACTGAATAAATATGGTGCAACACCAATGTATTACATTTGGGAAAGTGAAAAGTATCGTCTATGTGATAGCAAAGAGAGTGAAGAGGCGAGTAAATTTCTGAGAGAACAAGGAGGAATAACAAAAAGTAGAGAACTGACCTGCTATGGAATAGAGAGGCTAGTGGGAGAAATAGCAGACATGTTGAATGGGAGTTATTTGCCGGAGTTAAAAATAATAGAGATAGAAGAAATAAGGAAGAGAGACAAATCACTGGTAAAGGAAGAATGTAAAAATTTAGCAAGCAAAATAATGAGCCAAGTGAACGAAATGATAGATGAGGTAGCGAAAAGGAAGGTTTAAAAGAGGGATTTAAATTTAAAGAAAAGGTGGGGTGGATTATGTTAAAGCTTGGCAAATTTAATAAGTCAGCAAAAGAATTATTAGAGAACTCATATGAAAATATTTATGAAAGAGACGAAAAAGGAAGAACAGTTTTACATTATGCAGTAGACGCAAAAACAGTGAGATTATTAGTTGAAAAAGGAGCGAATGTGAATGCAGCAGATGTAGAAGGACACACAGCACTGCATCTAGCGGTAACAGAGAAACGTCTAGAAACCGTGAGAGAATTGATAAAATCAGGAGGGAATGTAAATGCTGAGGAATATGGAAATAAATGCACACCGCTGCACCTTGCATGTATGGTAGGTGAAAAAGAAATAGTGGAGGAGCTAGTAAAAGCAGGAGGAGAAATAGAGCAAGCAGATAAATTTGGAATGACAGCGATGGATTATGCGAAAAATAGCAAAGAAATAGCCGAGGTATTAAAGAAAGAAACGGACAGAATTGAAAAGTTATTTGAACAGCAAAGTGGGAAATCTTCTATGAGAGGCTAAAAGCATGGAGGAAGAAATAGAAAAGAAAGTAATGAATTTAGAGAAAAAAACATTAGAAGAGCTGAAGAAAATATGGAAGAAGGTATATGGAAAAGAAGCGCCTAGATACTCAAAGAAATATCTGATACCAAGATTAGCTTATAGAATGCAGGAAAAAGCATATGGAGAAATGTCAAGAAAGGGGATAAAAAGACTAGAGTATCTGGCAGATCGGCTAGAGAAGGGAAAGAGAATAAGTAGTGACAAATTGCCAGTAGCAGGAACAGAGCTAATATTAGAGAGAGGTGAAGAGACGCATGCGGTAATGGTAACAGATAAAGGTTTAATCTATAAAGAAGAGTTTTACACGTCATTGTCAGCAGTAGCTGGAAAAATAATGGGAATGAGTTACAATGGGCCGCTCCTATTTGGTTTGCGTGATCAAAAGGGAAGTTGAAAATGCTGAAAGAGGTAAGATGCGCGATATATACGAGAAAATCAAATGAGGATGGGCTAGAACAAAAGTTTAACAGTCTTGATGCACAGCGAGTAGCATGTGAGAAATATATAAAGAGCAAAGAAGGCTGGGTGATATTGGCCAAAAGGTACGATGATGGCGGATATTCAGGAAAAAATTTAGAAAGACCAGCAATAAAGGAATTATTTGAAGATGTGAAAGCAGGGGAAGTAGATTGTGTAGTAGTATATACATTAGACAGGCTATCAAGGGAAACAAAAGACAGCATCGAAGTAACGTCATTTTTTAGAAGGCATAGAGTAAATTTTGTAGCAGTAACACAGATATTTGACAATAATACGCCAATGGGAAAGTTTGTACAAACAGTGTTATCAGGAGCAGCACAGCTAGAAAGAGAGATGATAGTGGAGAGAGTAAAAAATAAAATAGCAACATCGAAAGAGCAAGGGTTATGGATGGAAGGAACTTTGCCGCTAGGGTATGATGTAAAAGATAAAGAATTAATAATAAATGAAAAAGAAGCAAAGGTGGTAAGGTATATATTTGAAAGATATTTGGAGTTGAAGTCAATGGCAGAGTTGGCGAGAGAGTTAAATAGCCAAGGGTACCGTGCGAAATCAGATATCTTTAAAAAAGCGACGGTAAGGAGAATAGTAACAAATCCAATATATATGGGAAAAATAAGGCATTATGAGAAGCAATATGAGGGAAAGCATGAAGCAATAATAAAAGAGGAAAAATGGCAAAAAGCACAAGAATTGATAAAGAATCAGCCATATAGAAAAGCAAGATATGAGGAAGCGCTGCTTAGGGGAATAATTAAGTGTAAGAGCTGTGATGTAAATATGACGCTGACGTATGCAAAAAAAGAGAATAAGAGATATCGATATTACGTATGCAACAATCATTTAAGGGGAAAAGGTTGTGAATCAGAAAACAGAAATGTAATAGCAGGAGAAGTAGAAAAAGAAGTGATGAAGAAAGCGGAGCAGCTATATGAAAAATGGGGAGAAAAAGCGGAAGAGTGGAAAAATTTAAGTTTCAGAGAACAGAAAGAAGTGGTGAAGAAATTAATAAAAGGAGTAATGGTAAGAGAAGATGGAACAGAGGTATATTCTGAGTCAGAGGAAACATTTATTCCAATAAAGAAGAAAGGGAATAAATGCACAGTAGTAGAGCCAGAAGGAAAAACAAATAATGCACTACTGAAAGCAGTGGTAAGAGCTCATTTGTGGAAACGTCAGCTAGAGGAAGGAGAATATGCAAATATAAAAGAGCTGAGTAAGAAAATAAACATAGGTACAAGACGTATACAGCAAATTTTAAGGTTAAATTATTTAGCGCCAGAAATTAAAGAAGACATAGTAAATGGGAGGCAACCAAGAGATTTGAGGCTAGCTGACTTGAGGGAAATACCGATGTTGTGGAGTGAGCAACTGGAAAAGTTCTATGGGTAGCGCTTGATTGAGCAATTAATAAGTTATTAATGTAACTAATATATAAAAGCAAACATTATGTAGAGGAAGAAATATAATGCTAAAGTTCAAAAATATCGAGAACAAGAAAAATACAACCTATGAGTTAGTATATAATGAGGGTAAATTGTATGATTCATATAGGTTATTACAATAAAAATGTAAGATAAAATAGAAATTTGTACTTGTGATAGTTTATATACCTTATTACAATCATGGTGGAAAATATATCAACAATAAAAGCCGCAAGTAAATGGACTCTAAAGTTAAGCTACGCCTGAATTGGGTAAAACTATATAAAAAATTAGGTCATGCAGGAAAAGTATGTCAGCACTATAATATTTCACGCTTTACCTTACGCAAATGGTGTAAACGTTACAAGGAGTTCGGTGAAAAAGGATTAGAAAATCTTAGTAGCAGACCTAAAACCTCACCTTTACAAAAAACCAATATATCTAATGATCAACTTATTCTCCACTTAAGAAAAACTAGAAAATTAGGAGCAAGACGTATTCAAGCTGAATTGAAACGTTTACATGATCTCTCTTTTTCATTGGCTACTATACACAAAGTTTTCAAAAAATATGATGTAAGTCTTTTACGTATTAAACGTCATTACCGCAAACAAATAAAGCGTTACAACTGTAAAGTACCAGGAGAGCGTATACAGATGGATGTATGCAAAATAGCTTCTGGACTTTATCAGTATACCGCTATAGATACGTTATAAAGTTGTTACATTGTACCCAAGACGTACTGCAGAAAACACTCTAGATTTTCTTGAACAATTAAGAGAAAGAATGCCATTTCATTGTCAAAGAATTCAAACCGATAGAGGACAGGAATTTTTTGCTTATGGGGTGCAAGAATATTTGAGAAAATGGAAAATCAAATTTCGTCCTATTAAGCCATTTTCCCCGCATTTAAACGGTAAAGTGGAAAGAGCTCAGCGTACAGATTTAGATGAATTTTACAGTAGTGTTAACATCAAGGATCCTGACCTACAAATTAAACTCAGAGATTGGGAAAACCATTATAATAGACAACGTCCTCATAGCTCTCTTCAAGGGAAAACTCCATGGGAAAAATATAAAGAGCTAGAAAGTACAATTCCTTGTTTAAGTGAAGTGCAAAAAAATTATATTCCGTCAAAGGAGCCTTTTGTCATGCAAAATTACAAGCATGATCAAAGATTAAAATCAATTCAAAAACACAACGTTACTTAACTATTTAAAATTCAGACTTAATCTGACAAATCAGTTGTTATGACCTATATGAATCACACATATTAACATAAAATAGCGAAGATCTTGATATATATTAACAAACAGTTAAAAGCAGGAAAATCTTTCCAGTAAGGAATGACAGGTTACTTGTGAGTTTAGTTCAAAATTTTAGTTAATAAATTAACTTATATTGACTTATATAAAAATATTAGTTACACTATTAGTAATTTATTAATAAAAGAGGCTAACATTATGACAGATTTTATAGATTTTTTCAATAATGATTCAGAATTTGTTGATGATAACTCTTATTATGAAGTACACAAATATAATAAAGATGATCAGCATATTAAAGATGATTTTTACTTATACTCGCTGGTGCTTCACCCGTGTGGAGATGAAGATGAAAATTTAGCATTTTTTCATGAAGATCATGAGAGAACATCTCTTATAGGGCTAGACAAAGAGTATTTGCAAATATCAGAGGGTAGCTGGAGAAGCGGAAGCTATTATAGTGATCTTTTGAATTCTGACTATGTGGTAAATGATGTAACTTTGGATAAAAACATAGTAGAATTTAATGTAACTCCAACTGTAGAGAGCCACTCAAAAGAGGTAAATAAAATTGTAATCTCAAAAACCGGCTTGAAGAAGGGAGTGTTAAATAAACTGTGTCAAACCAAGAAATAAAAATATAATTGATATAAAAAAACGGAGGTTTGACATGAGTCAAGTAAATAAAACTACCGGATTGGTAGATTATAAAGAATTAGAAACCTGTCGTCTATACGAGAAGGAAGACCGCTAACAGGAAGAGATGACACCGTTTATAAAAAAGCTGCTTGAGGCAAGTCTGGAAGGTGAAATAGAACACCACTTGTCTGGTGAAAGCGAAGAAAATAATCGAAGAAATGGGAAAAACTTTACGTACAAGTGCAGGCTCATTTGAATTGTTAACACCAAGAGATAGGGAGGGAAGCTTTGAACCTCAAGTAGTTAGAAAAAGACAAACAAGCCTACATCCCGAACTTGAAGCAAAGGTCTTAAGCACATTTGCCAGTGGTATGGAGATATAGCGTCACATGTTGAGGAAATTTATGATCACAAAATATCTGCAGCAGAAATATCAAGTATTACCGACAAATTGCTACCGATAATCAATGAATGGCGCAGTCGCCCACTGCAATCTGTATACCCGATAGTGTTCATGGATGGCATGTTTTTTAAGGTCAAGGAGGATGGGCATTGTGTAAGTAAATGTATGTACAATATATTGGGCATAGACCAAAATGGTAAAAAAGAAGTACTGGGCTTTTATTTAGCTGAAAGCGAAGGAGCTAACTTCTGGTTGGGTGTATTAAATGACCTAAAAGAGAGAGGTATAGAGGACATTCTGATAGCTTGTGTAGATGGACTAAAAAGCTTTCCTACAGCAATAAATAATGTGTTTCCTAATGCAGAAGTACAGCTATGTATAGTGCATCAGATAAGAAATTCATTGAAATATGTATCTAGCAAAGATGTGAAAGTTTTTATGAATGATTTGAAAAAAATATATCGTGCTACAAGTAAAGAAATTGCTGAAAATTATTTGCTTGAGCTGGAAGAAAAATGGGGCGAAAAGTATCCGTTAGTTGTAAAATCTTGGCAGAATAATTGGGAAAATTTGTCCAGTTATTTCAAGTATTCAGGTCCAGTTAGAAAGTTAATTTATACTACTAATCCTATTGAGGGGCTGCATAGGCAGATCAGAAAATTTACTAAGACCAAAGGCTCATTTACCAACACAAACGCCTTGTACAAACAGGTATATTGTGCTATAAAAAAAGTAGAGCAAAAATGGGTCATGGCTTTGCCTAATTGGGCATTAACTATTTCTCAGCTTGATATTTTCTTTCCTAACAGATTGAAAATTCAGTTGAGCTAAAAATGTGGTTTGACACAGTTTATTTAACACTCCCTTGAAGAAAGGTAATTTATAACCCTTGGCCTTGCCTAAAAATCTGTTATTTTAACCTAGAGCACTTATACTCCTCCTATTTCCACTTGACTTGCTATGCTGCACTGAGTGACTTGAGTTGATACTAGCGCCCTGATTTTCTGCATAACCTTCTCTACAGGAATTTGACGAAGAGTTTACTATATCGCCATACTCTAAATCTTTTACTGCTTCCAAGACTCCCTCCTCAATTTTTTCAGATAAGCTAACTCTTTCAGAAGACTGACAAAGTTTTCTAGATCGTTCAAAATACCCTTGTTCTATAGCTTCATTAACTAATAATCCACCAAGGAAGCAATTTTCCCCTATTTTTTCGTTACAGCTTTTCAATTTCTCTAACTTTTCTTGATCTCTTACTTCTACCCCTATGAGATTTTCATCCTCCTCATCAAGATATAATTCAACTTCTAACTCCCCCAAGCTGGTGTAGAAAGTTAACACTATACCGTCACTACCTGCAATGTCAGTGTAATTTCTGTCTTCCCCTTCAATGTCAATTCTTACTATACTTCCTCCTATTTTCAACGTGCAGACTTTTAATTCTAGAGGTTCTACCTCCAATTCATTTGTAATTTTTACAATCTCAACAATACTACCTTGTGGATACTTTATATAAGAATATATATTATCTATGTTTATTTCTAACTCATCTTGAATTTGTTTGTTTTTGTTCACAATGCTTTCATACACAGCACTTTCTAGCTGGCTTCTAATTTTTTTATATTTACCAAAAAGATAGTCATCAAATTGATCATTAAGTTTATTTACAAATCCCATAGTTGCATGTGACATCCTATCGTTATAGAAAAAACGTCGCTGCACTTTCCCGCCTTTTAATATTAAATCTTCAATAATATCTTGTATAATGCTCACATTTTCTTTATCTGCTGCTAGATCTTCACGATAGTGAATATGTCTACCAGAGGTTACTTCTGTAACATCGTCAAGAACATCTTGTATTTTCTCAAGTATTAAGTTCACTACAGTTATTCTATTGTCACCACAATATGAGTTTAACTTTATTCCCTTTTTAAGATACTCAATTACTATACTGTCAATATTTTCTAGAGCACTCTCTATCCAAGTTTTTGTAGATTCTTCATACTTTTGTATACTCCCTTTTATAATTTTCTCATACTCTTGTTTATTTTTCTCCGCTATATCATTCATCTTCTGAAGAAATTCGTCATTTAACAAACTCTCTTCATCAGTCAATGGTATTTCTTCTTCTACCAAAGATGAATCTCCTTCTAAAAGAAAAGGGTTATCTGAATCATAGCTTGAGTTCGAGTCTTCCTCTGAGTTTAAATTGCTTAGATCAATATTTGGCTGTGAATCCCAATACTCTGAAGAATAATAACTTTTTGAGCTAGTTTGTTCTGCATATGCCACACATCGCTTGTTTTTTACCTCACTATTCATAGCATGTACCTCATCTTTGATACTTATTGTAACATGCAAGCGAAAATTAACAAGAAAAACATCCTGTCTACCAGCTTAATAGTTTCATCTACCCATTTCTGGTCCGCATAAGTTCTCCACGGTTCACATTGTTCATGTTGCCATTTTGTTCTGCAGCTTGCAATAGAGCTTGGTTGTTATTAAATTCAGCAAAATGGCAAAGCAACATTTTCATTATTATCCTGTATACTAGCGTCTGCTCCGTTATCTAATAGAACTTTTAGTGCATCTAAGGAATTACTTTCGCAAGCTATATGCAAAGGAGTCATCCCACTTAGATCCTGTGTATCAGATAGAAGTGCAACTATACAGCTGTAATTCCCTAGAGCAGCATGATGTACAGGACTCCACTCATCGTCGCTCTCACTAATAGTTGCATAATTGTTATTATTATCTTCTGCACCAAAAAACTCATCATCATGCTGTTCTTCAGTAGCTAATCCACCAAATGGCTTTTTTGCACAAACCTGCTTACTCTCTAAAATATATTCTAACACCATATTCCCTCAATCTATAAATATATTATGTACAATAATTAGCATGAATAAAAGCTAATGAAAGCATAACTTTTTTAATTTTCGTATTTTTTAGAGAGTTGTGTTCTCCTACTGTAACTTCATATGACTTTGAGCCTGCTATCTTCTTAATTAGCTATGCAACAAGGCTGTTTCCGGACAACCTCGAAAATTTAGGGCAAACTGCCATATACATTTTACCAGTACAATCTATTATACACTTAATTTGATATGTAAATTCTCAATAACCCTCATCTGCCAGGAAGATCATCTGCAGAGCTATGTCCTAGGTTGCCCTTTATACGAAGAACATCCTTAACCGATATAAGAGTATTTGGCCTCTGCGCACGATCATTCCATATAGCGTACGATAAAACTACTGTGTCTCCATCGGTAATACGCTTATATCCTCTACATTGCAAATAACTATTTAACTGATTATTTGCCTCTTGTTTTTTATCCTGTAGTTCGCCCGTACCAGCAAACTTTAACTCTATCCCAATTGGATGAACACCACCTCCACTTTCTACAGACCGTAACAATACCAAATCTATCTTCTCTCCTCCTCCCAACTGGAATTCTATAATTACCCTAGCAGGATTATTACAAGTATAAAACAATCCGTGCAACACAGAATGAAACCCAACCTCTTGGGCGTTATTTCTATTCACTACCCACTTTAACGGAAATAGCACATTAGAAATTGCTTGAAATAATCCCTTGTGCCTATTCACATCTTGCCAACCGGTATTCATCATGACATTTGCAGTGTTGTGTACATTACTACCACCACCTACTGGTAAAAGCTCACCTTGAAAAGACTGATTGCCCTTATGCTGTAGATAATCGGCAGATGATTGAAATTGTGTCACATTAACGGCTAAACCAAGATCATCCTCAGCTCTTCTACTTGGATTCAATGTGCACACCACTTCATATACTCTAGCATCTGGCCAACGTGACAAGTCTAGGCCTTGTATGGGAAATTGGTGAGCTAACGCGTGACGAATATCAAGCACAAAAATTCCTTCTTCTCCTGCCCATAACGCCCGTAAAACCATAGTTAAGGCACGATCCCCAACATTTACTTGTGCTACTCCTCCATGTCGACCTCGCATCCTATCATCATCATGGTATTGAAACAAGTACTTATCTACATATACCTCACTTCCATCTTCCAACTCAATTCTTCTTTTTGCAAACGCAGCACTTGCAAAAGTAAATCTAGTTGTATAGGAAAATACTCTGCTGTTAGTACCTCTAGTGTCAGGCACAGCAGGCACACCAAAAGATGGATATAGTAAATAGTTTCTAACACTCTCTTGAATTTCGGCCATAGATCCATTAAACAGCCTTTCTACTAAAGAAGATTCTCTTTCCAAAAAGTTTTGAGTGCTAAGCTGCAAACGTTCGTTGTTGTCTAAATCAAAATTTAACCCTACACAAACGGCATCATCCGATGAGGTGTGGATGGATATAGATGAAACAGGACATCTTGTGTAACGTAATTTTCAGCCTGTGCCAACGCTCGATCAGCACATCTGTCTCTTGCTTGCCCTGCCTTGAGTTCAATTATAATAGGAACAGAATCTATCAATCGTTGTACACCACGTACAAGAAAAGTAATATCTGTATATCCACCCCCCACAAATAATTCAAGGTAAATACCAGCTGTATGGCGATACCTAAAATTCATCAAAAACCCTGACAAAAAGCCATGATAGTCCGACTCCTTGCTATTGAAGTTCAGTACCTGATTATACCTATTGTAGAGATTAATTACGTACTGCAAAACATCATCAATAGTATCAACAACATCATCTGCATTATTACTTGCCAGATCTCCTAATAAACCTGACAGGAAACCTTGTTGTATACCGAAGGTCCTGGTGATCTCTTCAAAACCACCATCGCATGGAGATGCTGAATTTCCAGTAAATGCATTTCCCTCACGAATTTTTACACATCTTATTGCTTCCTCTTCTCCTTGATTTTCTGCCCATGTGAACGTTTTATACTCTTCCCACGCAAATCGACCTGCACACGATACAATATTCTGTTGTTGTAACTCATCCTCTACCCACAACCTTTCTTGCTGACTAAATCTTGAACCAAAACTATTCTGTCTATCAGCAATAGTGAAACACCTTACAATTCTGTAACCTCTTCTATCTCTGTCGTTAGTTAACACAGCAACCTTTAAATTTCCTTTTCTAGGTTCATTCGGATTGTTGTCAAAACGAAAATAAATTTTTTCATTATCTACAACATCAGAATCAAACGCAGTAGCAAACATACCAAAAAAGAATGCAGGAAAAAAGCGATCCTTACCAACTGAGTGCAAAAAAGATGGACACTGATCCAAGAAAGACTCAAACCTTTCTACAAACTCTTGGCAATTTCCGTTTAACAATCTTCTAATCAGTCCAATATTTTCACCATTGTTATGCATAAAACACCTCTACTTACTATGACCAGACGAACCACTAATACCAGGGGCTTCTAACATGGACTGCGGATCACCAAAGCCACCGTGGGGAATAGGTACCTTATCTAACTCAGAAAACAACCCTTCTGCCAGCTTGCCATAATCAACACCACTCTTCATACCAGTTCTACCAACTGTTTTTAGGTTGCTAATTAAATAATTTTTAAAACTCACAAAATCCTCCTGTGTACAATACTTTTTTGCAAACTGTAAAATCTCTAACACCTCGTCTTTTTTTCCAGTATCACCTGAAGCACGACCGCGCTCCCAATCTACAATTAATCCAGCAAGCATGCGTTTGACTGGGACTCTACCATTCGAAAAAACAGCAGCCTTTTTATGCTCATTAAAGCGATTGCACCTCCAAATATCCATAGTAATTGATCTAGCTTGGGCACTTAACTCAGGATTTTCCAATATCACATTTGAAAACGAGGAAAGGAGGAGTCCATAATCATGATCTGAAAGTATTTTGTCTGCAGATACCGAAATTTCTTCATAGCACCAGCGCTTCACTATATCTTGAACTGTATCAAGAAAACTCCACCTGATTAACCCATTAAGAAGTGAATATACTCCCTGATCTTTTTCTAACAACTTAAGCAACAGCTCATGTTTTGCTGGATCATCCATTTTATACAGGCAAAAATCTAAAACGGTAGCACGATTGTAGTTACATTGAATAGTGGACAAGGTAATAACCGCATTAGTAATTTCCTCTTCTCTTTCTTGCTCATTTAAGCGGTTATAGAAATATTCCACTCCCTCGCTCCATTTAAGATCTACAGCTTCTCGGAATCCATCTATATCACTGTATTCTTTTAATTTTAATTCTTCAGATTCTCTATCAATCCAAAAACTAGATGCAGGATCATAATTTTCCATAGAGTCTAACAGATCACTTCTTATATACTTATCGTTGCTGGCCGCAGGTCCACCATCATCATCTACTGCATCAGGAGAAAACCTGCTCTTGTGAAGGTCGAACTTTTCCTGAAAAAGGTCTTTAATTTTTTCTTTCACGCAATATCTACATGCCATTTTATATCTAGAAAACGGATTTTCTATCCCATTTATGCTTTCTTCAGTTAGCCTTTGTCCTAGGCTAGTGTTATTCAACTTTGCACCCGACCAACAACTCTCATCGCGAAATATGTTGTATAAGAATTGTAGCTTATCACCTTCGAGAGATTTTACTTGCCTAATATAGGTCTTCACCCATCTTTCAATAGCTAAACGCCTTTCAGCAGCAATTTGGGAATCTGTATGTTCAATAACACTTTGTAACTTATTAAGTACTGCAGCATGACGTTCTGTTATTCTTGGCATTGCACTCTCCATATAAAAATATTTATGGTATTATGTAAAAGTTAGAATTAAATAACAACCTAAAATTACTGAGGATAAAAAAACTTCATGGAAAACATTTTCTATATTGAACAGATATAAAAATTCTATTGGAATTTACAGGAAATACCATACTCTTCAGCGTCATAAAAATTTTAAATGTTTACTTTGTTTAAAAAGAAAATAGATCGTATATTTGTGAGAAAGCATCAGGTAAAAATAGAGTTGTGAAAATAAAAAGGTAAAATTTTTGCAACAAAGTTAGGCAAACTAGTTCGTGCGTAGATTTAGTGAAAGTGAGCCAAAATAGCTGATTTTAGCGCATAGTAAAGTTACTATATTAAAAAGTTCGTATGGTACACTTGGTAGACCAATGCATCCCAAAAGGAACAGTTCTCACGCTTGCTGGTTTTGGTTATTGGAAGTGGAGGTATTGTTTTAGTTTTTAGTGATATGTAAAGTTGAATTAGTACTTAAAAATAGAAAGAGTACATTGCAGAAAAAAATAGAAGTATTTTTGCAAGCACTGGCTTTAGTTTAAAAAAATACTAAAGCATGCAAAAAAGTTCTTGCTCTGATAGATCCTTTTAGCTATAGTACAGTTTACGTAAAACACATGGAGTGTTGCTAGATGCATTGTGTTATGTACATCATTCAGAAAGCAATTCTAGCTTTTTTAAGAATATACCTGGTTTAGTAAAAAATCAAAAGAAAAGCACACTGTAATCAAAGTTACTTGGAATTAACTTAAGGTTTCTACAGTAAATTTGTAGAGCAGTTTAGTACAGCTTTATAAGAATCAAATGAATTAGATATTGAAACCAATCTTCAGAGAAGAGGTTTACGATAAAACAATCAAAGTATGAATATTAAAATATAGGAGGCTTTATGTTAGGCAAAGAAAATATAGAGAAACAAGTAGCAGATAATCAAGAAGATAGATTATCTAGTGGAGAACTTCAGTGTGGACAAAGTCAACAGAGTCCTGGAGTAACAAGACCTCCATCTATAAGCAGCGATGATACACGGTATAGCGAACCGAATGATACAGATGATAGTATAAGTAATGAGGTAACGGAAAAAGCAACTTTGTTTGTTAAGACTTTTGTTAAAAAATGCGAAGAAAGGATATCTGAATGTTTTGAGGAGGTAGAGCCAGGTTCAAAGATAAAAAAAGCAGGTAAAATTGCGGATAAGTGTACATCAATTGTGAATGATTCTACTCCATCAGGTCTATTGAAATCAGCCTTAAAAGAAACGAGTGAATGTATAGGCTCTTTTGCTGCAAAAAAACATAAGGAAAGGGAGAAAAAGTTTTATGCAACAGTTGTGCCTTTCAAAGATCAACAGAGAGAGATTTTAGTAAGGGCTGGTTTGGAAATTTTTCAAAAATTTGAGAGACAATTTGTGAGGGTTGTGGACGTTGATGAATCTTTGTGGGAGAGGGGAATTAAGAAATTAGCAGTAGATGCTGCATCTAGAGCAAAAGATTATATTTCAAGTAGTAATGAGGAGGAAGGATTTTCCGTTGATCTTATAACTCGGGATGTTGTTTTAGGTAAATCAAAAAGAGAAACAGCAGCTAAGAGTTTGCATCTCAGATCAGCTGGATATAAAGTGAAAGATAGGCAAAGTGGTGAAACTTGGTTGACTTCAGAATTATATGGAAACACAGGAATAAAAAAAATGGAGGATGGTACCACTAAGTATTATGTGAAGAGAGGTAGTAATTCTAAAGAATTTAGCTATCGGCTTCCCTTTGCGTGGGAATTAGAAAAGTGGAGGAATGAGAGTATAGACAAAGAATATACGCTTGTTATTACTCCTGAAGAACAATATGTGTATATTTTAGATAATGGAAAAAAAGAAGAATTAGCTCGTTTTATATTAAAGAAGATTAACGAACTAGATTCTTTAAAAAAGAAAGATATAGAAAGTGTAAAAGAACATCTTAGAAAACAAAATGAAGATAGGTGTCAATTTTCCTACGATTTTGGCAAGATAGCAGAATTTTTCATTGAAAGAAAAGCGGTGATAAAAGAATTGAACCTAAAGTTACACGGTAGCAGTCAAGAATTAGAAATGTCACGAGTAGTCTTAATTAGTGGGAAACCTGGAACAGGAAAGAGCGAACTTGCTAGAGGTTATGGATTTAATGAAAAGCGTAAGGGTACTTTTATAAAAATTATATGGATAGATGCCTCATCACATAACGATCTTTTAACTTCATTTAGTAAGTTGGCTAGAAGATTAGGAATTCCTGTACAAGATAGAGGAATTGAATCTATTATCAAGGATATATATGAGCATTATCAAAACACAAAAAGTTTTTTTGTGTTTGATAATGTCAATGGGTATAAGGAGATTGAAAAGTTTTTACCATCTCATTTTTTTGATGTGTTTTCTGATAGAGAAAAGCCTTTCATTTTAATTACTTCTTATAAAGAGGGTTGGGGAGATAAAAGGATAAAAGAAATAAAGTTGAATAACTTTGATCCAGGAGAATCTGATAAATTTCTTAGAAAAGCCTTAGAAAGAGATGAATCACAGGATTACATATCAAAGTTAGGGAAAGCATTAAATTACCATCCGCTCAGTTTAGCGGAAGCAGCAGTAGATATTAACAAAAGAGGAACTAATATTAGTGAATATCTAAAATGCTATTATGGAAAAATACAAGAATCAAATCTTGATCGTTTGGTAGAATTAGTTATCAGTGAAGAAGGGCAGCGATTATATGATATTTTAGCTTTTATTGCTTACTTGAGTCGTGGTCAAAAAACCGCTTCAGATGCACTTAATCTACTTGATAAAGTCTCAGTGATTGAGTTAGAGAAATCAATAGCAAAAATTCATGAGGGAACACAGAAAACAATAATAGAAGAAGAACTAACAGGAACAACAGAAGGAACTTTAAGAAAAATTATGACATCACTTATGGATAGTGATACTACAAGTGTAACTTACATTATATCTGTTTGGAGTTATGCTAGTAAATACAAAGAGTTAGTTAATGAATTTATTAATTCTACTTATAATGGAAGTACTATCTTACATTTACTAGCCCAAGATGGTAATGAAGAAGTTATTAGACTTATATTAGAGAAAATAGATCAAGATAAATTAAGCAAAGCTGTTAATAATACTAATAAAATAGGGCTTGCTCCTGTACACTATGCTATTAGTTATGATCGTTTAGGGGTTGTTAAATACCTTATGGAGAAAGGGGCTAATTTAATTATAAGTGAATGTGGCATAAACTATGCTGCTGCATACGGTGCATTAGAAGTAATGAAGTATTTTATTAATGAAAAATATTTTACGCTTGATAAGTGGAATGAACAGGGAAAGATTCCTTTAGGCTATGCTATTAGATATGGTCAATTAAGAATGGTTAAATACCTTATAGAGAAAGGAGCTGATGTGAATTTACTAGATACTGAGGAACAACTGTATCTTTTTTACTATGCTTTTCTGCCTGGTAACTTGGATATCGCTCAATGTCTTGTAAGAAAATTGGGTGGTTTGAATTTACTTATTAACGGTGATAAGAGTCTTTTGCACCATGCTGCTATACATGGTAACTTAGATGTCGTAAAATGTCTTGTAGAGAAAGAGGATGATGTAGATTTACGGGATAAAGATGGAATGAGTCCTTTGCACTATGCTTCTATAGGTGGTAACCTAGATATCGTCAAATGTTTTGTAGAGAAAGAGGCTGATGTAAATTTAGGTGAAAAAAGTGGTAAGAATACTTTGCACTATGCTGTAATGAATGGTAACTTAGACATCGTTGAATACCTTGTAGGGAACGATGTTAATATAGATTTACAGGATGAAGATGGAATGAGTCCTTTGCACTATGCTACTATACAGGATAACTTAGACATCGTAAAATATCTGTAGAGAACGATGCTGATGTAAATTTACAGAATGAAAGTAGCATGAGTCCTTTGCACTATGCTTCTATAGGTGGTAACCTAGATATCGCTAAATGTCTTGTGGAGAACGTTGCTGATGTAGATTTAGATGATGCAAGTGATAGGAGTCCTTTGCACCATGCTGCTATGCAGGATAACTTAGACATCGTAAAATATCTTGTAGAGAACGATGCTGATGTAAATTTACAGGATGAAGATGGAATGAGTCCTTTGCACTATGCTGCTATGCAGGATAACTTAGACATCGTAAAATATCTTGTAGAGAACGATGCTGATGTAAATTTACAGGATGAAGATGGAATGAGTCCTTTGCACTATGCTGCTATGCAGGATAACTTAGACATCGTAAAATATCTTGTAGAGAACGATGCTGATGTAAATTTACAGGATGAAGATGGAATGAGTCCTTTGCGTCATGCTTCTATAGATGGTAACCTAGATATCGTTAAATGTCTTGTAGAGAACGGTGCTGATATAGATTTAGATGATGCAAGTAATAAGAGTCCTTTGCACTATGCTTTTATAAATAATAACTTAGATATCGTTCAATACCTTATACAAAGAGGGGATAATGGTGTAGTTACTAGCTATCTAAGCTCTGTGTATATACAAAGTTTGAGGGAAGGGAATGTTCAAGAAAGTGTGTCAAGCAAAAAAAAAGTAATAAATTGATATAAAAAATGGAGGTTTGACATGAGTCAAAAAATAGCAAATAGAACTAATGGATTGGTAGATTACAAAGAATTAGAAACCTGTCGTCTATACGAAAAGGTAGGCCACTGATGGGAAGAGATGACACCATTTATAAAAAGGCTGCTTGAAGCTAGGCTAGAGGGTGAAATAGAACATCATTTATCTGCTGGAAATGAAGAAAACAATCGTAGAAACGGGAGGAATGGCAAGACTTTGAAGACAAGCGCAGGTTCATTTGAACTATTGACACCAAGAGACAGAGAAGGAAGTTTTGAACGGCAAATAGTGAAAAAAAAGGCAAACAAGCCTACATCCAGAACTTGAAGCAAAGGTTTTAAGCACATACGCTAATGGCATGGGGTATAGGGGCGTAGCATCGCATATAGAGGAGATGTATGACCATAAAATATCTGCAGCAGAAATATCCAATATCACTGACAAATTACTGCCAGTAATCAACGAATGGCGCAGTCGTCCATTGCAGTCTGTATATCCAATAGTATTCATGGTTTTTTAAGGTCAAAGAAGACAGGCATTGCGTAAGTAAATGTATGTACAATATATTAGCAAAATGGCAGAAAAGAAGTTTTGGGCTTTTATTTAGCAGAAAGTGAGGGAGCTAACTTCTGGCTAGGTGTATTAAATGACTTAAAAGAGAGGGGGGTAGAAGACATTTTGATAGCTTGTGTTGACGGTCTAAAAAGCTTTCCTACAGCTATAAATAGCGTATTTCCCCACGCTGAGGTACAGTTATGCATTGTGCACAAAATAAGAAATTCACTAAAATACGTATCCAGCAAAAGTTTTTATGAATGATTTAAAGAAAATATATCGTGCTTCAAGTAAAGAAATCGCTGAGAATTATTTGCTTGAGCTGAAAGAAAAATGGGGTGCAAAATACCCTTTGGTTATAAAACCATGGCAAAACAATTGGGAAAATTTACCTGGTTATTTTAAGTATTCTGAGCCAGTTAGAAAGCTGACTTATACCACCAATCCAATTGAGGTGTTGCATAGACAAATCAGAAAGTTCACTGAAACCAAGGGTTCATTTACCAGTACAAATGCCTTGTACAAATTGGTATATTGTGCTATAAAAAAAAGTGAAGCATAAATGGATTAGGGCTTTGCCTAATTGGGCTTTAACTATGTCTCAACTTGACATCTTCTTTCCCAACAGATTGAAAATTGAGTTGAACTAAAAATGTGGGTTGACACACTTTTTTGAACATTCCCTGAGGAAAGTAAAAGAGCAAGCTGAGTAAAATAGGGGTTATGTAAATAAGAGCTTGGAACTTTTACAACAAAGCTGGGTAAGCTAATTCATATGTAAATTTAGCAAAAGTAAGCCAATATAGATGATTTTGCAATGTAGTAAAATTACCATATAAAAAAGTTCATATGGTAGACATGGTAGACCAATGCATCCCAAAACGAAAGATTCTCACCGCCCTTGGTTTTGAGCGCTGGAAATAGTTGTATTATTTAAATTTTTAGCAATATTTTGTATTAAGTTAATATTAATCTGTTTGAGAAAAAGTTGTATTTTCTTGTGTCTTAATTCTGTTTTTAATATGGTAAATTAGGGGGTGTGCCGTAGGGACACAAAGAATGCTTAAAAATGAGCAAACTAAGTGCAAAGCTGCACAATAGATGAGGGTGGGCCCCTCGAAGTCGGTTTGCAAGAACAGGCTTCAAACAGCCATAAGCTGCTGTGGTAAAGAGCCATGGTAGTGAGCGTTATGGAAAAGATGCAATTATGCATCATGTGTAAAATAGAGAGGCGAATGAAAATGAACCACTGATGAAGTGTCGAAATTCCAAAGACGACGTCAAAATCATGGGCTCCTCAATCTCTTGGGATAAACCTATCAGGAACTTGTTTACTGGATAGGTGGCGTCCGGCATAGAGGTGGCGTGAATCTATTTTAGGCTATTGTGTGGAACTGCGGGAACCTGTCGTTTCGATGATAAGGGAGAAGTCCAAGGAGCTAAACTCTAAGGATGAGAGTACCGATGCGAAGAACAGGGGCGGATCAGCTCGTAGTAGTGAAGAAGTTTCTGTAATGGAAATGGAGCGAAGGGGCTGGGTTATTTAGTTTTAATTATTTATCAACCGAAAGGGGAGGAATTAATGAGTAAAACAAAGTCTTTTGACATACCGAAGCAGCTTATTTGGAGAGCTTATAAACAAGTATCGAAGAATAAAGGAGCTGCTGGTGTGGATGAGGTTTCGATAGCAAAGTTTGAGGAAAATCTAAAAGATAATCTCTACAAACTATGGAATCGGATGTCATCTGGAAGTTATTTTCCAGAGCCTGTAAAAGCTGTAGCAATACCGAAAGGTACTGGAGGAGGAAAAAGAATTTTAGGTGTTCCTTCAGTATTTGATAGGATAGGGCAAACGGCTGCTGCTATGTATTTGGAGCCGCTAGTAGAAACAAAATTCCATGAGGATTCATATGGTTATAGACCAAATAAATCAGCACTGGATGCGGTAGATACAGCACGCAAAAGATGCTGGAGGTACAATTGGGTGATAGATCTTGATATATCAGGATTCTTCGACAATCTGGACCACGAGTTGGCATTGCAAGCTATCAAAAAGTACACAGACTGCAAATGGATCATACTGTATGCTGAAAGATGGATGAAAGCTCCAATTCAGCAAGCAGACGGTAGTAGGGTAGTTAGGGATAAAGGAGTTCCGCAGGGAGGTTCAACTACCCCGCCAACAATGTTGCAAATTTTTCTTTTCTTCTCCACTATGTCCAGAAGAGTTTGGTAGCTCTTTTACACGAAACACCACATTTACGTCCTCAAGGTTAATTTCAATTCTCTTGACTAAAGTTCTGATAATATCACGTTTAGTTAGCCAATCTGCGTTATCAAGGTTTGATCTAATATTGGAAGAAAAGTCTTCTAAATTGGTTACAACCAAAGCTAATTCCTGTTTTAATTTCTTTTGATCGAATATCCTTTTCTTCTCCTCTTCAATTGTTTTTAAGCTTTGTTTCATTGCTTTAATTCGTGGTTCAAATTCTTCTTGATTAATATATTCTTGAGCATAACTATCAATAAGTCTAGCAATACCACGTTTTAATTTATTTTCTTGTTTCTCTAGTAAATCGCTTTTTTGATCCCATGATGATTTTTTAAGCTCTGAAAGTCTACGTCTGTATTCTTCTAAAACCCTATTTGGATTTTTCAATAAATGCTTAACCTCTTCCCACACGGCTGTTTCTAATGCATCTGTACGAATATGTTTATTATCACAAATTTTATTACCACCAAAACGGTAAGAATCTCTACCTATACAACGATAATAAGCATAATGATCAATTTTTTCTCCTCGCTTATTTTATAGTGCACCCATTTGTCTAGACCATTTTTTTCAAAGTGATCCGATTTTTAAAATGAATATGTTGATAAATACGTCGACACACATTTAAAGTATTTATCAATATATTCATTTACTGTTTATGATAATAAAGATCAGCAGGAACTTTATAATGTAGAGTCTGATGTCGCCTTCTATAGTTATACCAAGCAACAAAATCATTTATTATAAGATTCAAATCTCTGATACTATTTGGTCTATAATAATATATAGCTTCTTGCTTTAAAGTTCTCCATAAGCGCTCAACAAATATATTGTCGAAGCAACGTCCTTTATGGTCCATACTGATTTTAATATTAGCACGCTCTAATTCCATAATAAAGTTGTAGCAAGTAAACTGTACCCCTTGATCACTATTAAAAATCTCAGGTTTACCTTGTTTTAGAGCTTCTTTGAGAGTATAAAGGCAAAATCCAGCATCGAGATATGGTGATAATGAATGAGCAATAATATAGCGACTATACAAGTCCATTATTGCTACAAAATAGACAAACTTACCTTCTACCATAATATATGTTATATCAGTAGCCCATACCTGATTAACTCTACAAATAATCAAATCTTTGAGTAAATAAGGATATATTTTATGCTTTTTTTCTTTAATACTTGTATTACATCTTTTTCTACAATACAGCCCACTAATCTTCATTTTTTTCATAATTCTTAAGATTTTTTTGTGATTGACTACTACCCCACTCGCTATGATTTCAGCAGTAATTTTACGATATCCATAACGGCAATCAGAAGCCAAATATACTTCTTGAATCAAATTTGCTACTTCACTTTCGTTATTAATTATAGGCCTATAATATAAGCTAGATCTGCAAATCTCCAGTAAATCAGCCTGTTTCCTAATTGACAGATCAGAATCTTTTTCTATAAACCTTACTCTATCTTTTTTGCTTATTTCAGTAATTTTTTTTCAAATAACTATTTTCCACTGTCAATTCTCCTATTACTTTATGTAAACTTTCTATTTCTTGCGCTAAGATTCTTTGTTTTCTCGCACTTTCACTTTCTTCAACAAATAGGTCTTTTAACCTTGCCAATACGCCAATCATATAGATTTGTTGATGGTATTTTATATTCACTACATATCTCAGATGTGCTTTTTTGATTTTTTATTGCTTCCAAAGCTATCTTTGCTTTTAACTCTGGTTCATATTTTTTTGTTGCCATACTTTTACCCCTTTACCTTCCTACTCGGATTAACCATTTTTTTTTGGTCTAGTTTATGGGGTGCATTATATTTCTTACAGGACTTCCGTAATATGCATAACGACAACGCTTACATACGATTAAACCTTGTAGTAAATGTTTTGCTCCTCTTTCTCTTGTCCTTGCTATTTTTCTATTTTCAGCTAATTGTTCTTGAACTATATCAAATACATCTTCGTCCACTATATTTGGCACTTTAACATAAATCCAATTTGCTTTTTCAACAGAACAGGTAGAGTAATTATCTTTCGGTTGTTCACAAGAATGTTTCTGTGGTCTGATATGTTGTAACTTTACACCTACTTTTGTTTTACCAAAAGCCGCTTGTCCTTTGTAAGCAGGATTTTTTAACATACCCCAAATCACACTTCTATCCCAGCACTTTTTTCCTGTTCGTGTTATAATAGACATAGTGTTTAGCCGACGACACACTTCCCCAACTTTCTCTTCCTACCCACAAAAATACTTTCCTAACAACATTAGCTTCTTCTTCGTTTATTTCAAATAAAGCTTGTCCTCCTCCCATATATTTATCTATATAACGATAACCATAAGGAGCTCCTCCCATTACGCTTACACAACCTTTATTAGCTGCGTAAATCTTTCCGCGACGACTTCGTTCCATAATTTTCGCTCGTTCATATTCTGCTATCATACCTTGCATTTGTAACAGTAACTGAGATTCTGGATTATCGTTAATCTCATAATTTAAGAAAACCGTTTCTGCTCCTGCTTTCTCAAATTCTTCAAGTAATACCATTTGATATGCATATTTCCTAGATAAGCGATCAGGTGAATGAATCTATCAATTTTACCTTCTGTTACTTTATCACGTAATTTTTCTAGATCAGGACGGACTAAATTAGATCCACTGTAGCCATTGTCAATAAATTTATACTCACTTAATAATTTGTACCCATCCGTATTAATTTGCTTCTCTAAAGCTGCAACTTGACTTGCTATTGTATTTTCTTGTGCTTGTTTCCCTGAAGAAACTCTTGCATATAAACTCACTGTTACCATTTGATCCTCCTTGAATCCCATTTTTATGTTTTAAATTTTTTTGGCTTACTTGCTTTGACACGGCTTTTTCATAAGCATCTAACAAATACTTTTCTGCCAACCGGTTAGTTTCATAGCTACAGCTAATCCGTATAGCTAATCTCTTATTCCCCATGAACTTTCCTTGAAATAATATGTTCATATCATTCATTGAAACTGATGGTTAATTGATTGTTGGCACTATAAATAAATGGCACTCTTGTTTTTGGACATAGAAGTTTTCGAGAAATGCTTTTCTCTAATTTTACGTTTTTTGCAACATTGTTGGCGGGGTAATAAGCCCGATGATCTCAAACATATTTATGCATCATGTATTTGATGAATGGATGAGAGAGAAGTACCCGACAATACCATTTGAGAGGTATGTAGATGATGCGATAGTACACTGTAAAACTCTCAGGCAGGCAGAATTTATGAAAGTAACGATCGAAGAAAGATTGGCTGAGTTTAAACTGAGGTTGCATTCTGAAAAGACACAGGTAGTATATTGTAAGAATAGCAACAGTAAGAATGCATTTCCTAAACAAAGTTTTGATTTTCTAGGGTACACTTTTAGACCTAGAGAAGCAAAGAGTAAAATAGGGAAATATTTCGTTGGATTTCTACCTGCGATTAGCAATAAGGCCAAGAAAAAGATCACTCAAACCATAAGGTCGTGGAAAATATACCAATTTACAGGAAAAAAGTTAGAGGAAATATCAAAGGAAGTAAATCCAATAGTCAGAGGCTGGTGTCAGTATTATGGCAGGTTTTACCAAACGGAGATGTATAAACTGCTTAATAATGTAGAGAGGCACCTAGAAAAGTGGGTAAAAAGGAAATATCAGATTGGAAAAAGACTAGCGAGGAAACTTCTAGGAAAAATGAGAAAAGAAAATCCGAATACTTTCTACCACTGGAGTCTAGTATGGGAATTAAAGGACTGAATAATGGGAGCTGTGTGAATCGAGAGGTTCATGCACAGTTCTGTGACTTACTATTACCCATAAATCTAAAAATGGAGAAAAAGCTGCTATCTTACTAATTCAACTTTCTATAAATAGATCTATGGTCTAAAGATGGAATATGTGATGAAAAGAACTATAAATATCTCAACTGGCGAATGGGCAGAAAGTGAATTGGGAATTGTTAATTTTGGTGATATAAGATTAAGTAAAAGGCTTCTAAAAATAGTTAATAGTTTTGCTGAATCGCCTGAGTGCTCAATAAATCAAGCTTGTGAAGATTGGCATCAAAGTAAAGCAGCTTATAGATTTTTCCAAAACGATGCCATTTCTGAAAGAAAGATATTAGACAGTCATATAATTAAAACTGTTGAAAGAGCTAAAGAACACTCAACTATCTTAGCTATCCAAGACACGAGTTATATCTCATATAAAAATCATAAAAAGACCGAAGGATTAGGGGTTATAGCAGCAAGATTAACATCTAAAACAACTAATTTTAAAACACATGATGCATACAACGTTTGCAGTTACAACAGAAGGACTACCTATAGGATTATTGGATCAAAAAATTAGTACTAGACCGTCCTTAGCTGAAGATCTAAAAGAGTTGAAAAGAAGAAGCCATAATACTGCTGTTCCCATAGAAGAGAAAGAAAGCATAAGGTGGATAGAATCACTTAAAGATTCTACTAATCATCCTGGATTAAAGATATCAAGGTAGTTACCGTCTGTGACAGAGAAGCAGATATGTATGATTTATTTGAAGTTGCTTCCACTAATCAATCTCTTTTTGTAGTAAGAGGAAATCAAAATAGAATAGTAAATAAGAAGTCGACTTATTCTGAAAAAGGTGGTGAAAGGTTATGGGATTTGATGAATCGCATGTCTTGTCAAGGAGAAATACAAGTCTGCTCGCAATGATAAACCTCAAAGAACAACAGTTTTAGAAGTAAAGTTTAGCAACTTTGTGATGAATGCATCAAAAAATAACGCTAGACGTAAAACCCAAAAACTTCCTAATTTAAGTTTAAATGCTGTCTATGCTATAGAAAAATATCCCCCATTTGGCGAAGAGCCCATGAACTGGATTTTGTTAACAAATATAAATATTAATAATTTTGAAGAAGCAGTAGAAAAAATACAATGGTATTGCTTAAGATGGAGAATAGAGGTTTTTCATAAAATTTTGAAATCCGGTCTTAAAGTTGAAGAATGTAGGCTCCAAACAGCAGATAGATTGATCCGCTTTCTTACAATTATGAGTATAATTGCATGGAGAATATTTTTTATCACATTGGTAGCTAGAACAAATCCGAATCTTTCTTGCACTGTCATACTGACTGACGACGAATGGAAGGTTTTATATACCAAAATGCTTAAGAAAAAAGACTATCCTGAAACTCCACCACCTATAAGAGAAATTGTGAGGTGGGTGGCCAAGTTAGGAGGGTTTTTAGCTCGCAAAAACGACTTAGAACCAGGTCCTATAGCTTTGTGGAAGGGATGGAAACGTCTCTTTGATTTAGCAGAAGGATGGAGACTTGCTCATGAATTCTATACTTGTGGGTAATAGTAAGGTTCTGTGAGGGGCTGGTGGGGAAGTTCCACCGGTCTACTCGTCCATTAAGTACTCTATGGAGGTTTACGATAGTTTTATGCTTTAAATAAAATAAAATTCCTCTGATTCATGTTGTCCCTTTTGTAAAAAACATCCCTGATTTTTCCCCTACCTTTTCTTGTCAAGGTCAATTATAAGAAAAGCTATAAGTTATCATGTGACGCTGTAATCCAGAAAATTTTATCCATAGCTTACGGATTATTAATAACTTTGCCATAGTAATATAATTTTACAGTAGGTGTGGAATGAGTGATTTAAACAGAGATGTAAATGCTAAATTACTTAGTGCTAGATTACTTTATCTTGTTAAATCTAATGAAGTTGATGCGGCAAAAGATCTAATAAACACAAGAGTAGATGTTAATATAAAAGCAGATGTTAATGTAAAAGATGACTATGAAATGGCTTCTTTACATTTGGCTACTAAAGAGTGCTATGTAAAGATGGCAGAGGTTCTATTAGGAGAAGATGGAATTGATGTTAATATACAAAATGCAGATGGATGGACTCCTTTACATTTTGCTGCTAAAAAAAATTGTAAAGAGATAGCAGAGGCTCTATTAGAAAAAGATGGAATTGATGTTAATATAAAAAATGCAAAAGGATTGACTCCTTTACATTTTGCTGCTGAAAGCAATTGTAAAGAGGTAGCAGAGGCTCTATTAGGAAAAGATGGAATTGATGTTAATATACAAAATACAGATGGATGGACTCCTTTACATTTTGCTGCTGAAAGCAATTGTAAAGAGGTAGCAGAGGCTCTATTAGGAAAAGATGGAATTGATGTTAATATACAAAATACAGATGGATTGACTCCTTTACATTTTGCTGCTGAAAGCAATTGTAAAGAGGTAGTAGAGGCTCTATTAGGAAAAGATGGAATTGATGTTAATATACAAAATGCAAAAAGATTGACTCCTTTACATTTTGCTGAGAATGAGGAAATAAAAACTCTATTAAAAAAAGCAGCAGAAAAAGCTGATGAAAGTTTAGTTCATGAGCCATCGATAGATAATGAAGGAGGTCTAGAGGAAGATGTTGGGCAAGAAGGTAATGTCCAGCCAGTTATACAAGAACAAGACCCAGAGGAAGAATCACAGGAGATCAGTGCAGAAGAAGGAAATGATGTTAATATGCAAAATGCAGATGGATTGACTCCTTTCGATTTAGTTGAGGATGAGGAAATAAAAACTCTATCAAAAAGAGCAGTAGAAAAAGCTGATGAAAGTTTAGTTCATGAGCCATCGACAGATAATGAAGGAGGTCTAGAGGAAGACGTTGGGCAAGAAGGTAATGTCCAGCCAGTTATACAAGAACAAGACCCAGAGGAAGAACCACAGGAGATCAGTGCAGAAGAAAGAAATGATGTAAAAATTGAAGCTGTGAAGCCTGATAATGGACGTTCTACTGATACAGCACCTACACAAAATGATGTTAGTCTACGAAGTGAATCATTAACAAGTGAAGAACAGTCGAGCTCTTTCTTTGGTAATTTGTTTAGTATACTTATGAAGCCTTTTTCTTTAATAGGATCATTTCTTGGTGGCTTTTTTTCGTGGTTATTTGGATCTGATCAAACAACTGAGCCAGAACCATTGAGTAATTCAGGAGAAGATGAATTATCAACTAAACCTGATCAAACAACTATGCAAGAATCACCGAGTAACTCAGAAGGAGAGGGGCTAAAAAACTATCAAGAGGGTGACAAGAATTCCTTCGATATTATATAAAAGTGTAATAGTTTAGACTTAATCTGACAGGCATGAATTAACTGACAGAAGAATTGAGGTAATTAAAACTAATATTTTTCTGAAAAGCAATGTGTTTGCTATCAAGAAAAGTTTGCATAGGTGTTTTGCCATAGCAATATTTACCTGAATGAGGTCTTGTCTCATAAGACCCACTGCGAAACGGTATGCAACTAATTTGAGCGGCAAATTAGGCCAACAGCAAGAAGTCAATTAAAACTCATGTCTGAGGTTTACGAGACCATCAATTATTCATGTTGTATTTCTTCTGAAAATTGCGATAGGTATGCGACATAAAATCTTAATTTCACGAATTTTATGCTCCACCTAAATGATGCCAGCTTCCGATTGTTGATCATCCGTCAGCCCGATACCTTTTATGTGGAATTACAACGTTACTCTGCAATTTTTGCCACCCCAAAATCTGCATACTTTATATTCTCTTTTGGCAATATTTTTTCCTGTTTTCGTATCTTAAAATCGTGCTCTGTGTGACACTGATAGAATTTGCCCATCTTCTTTTATAACGTTTTCATTGTGTTTACTCTTTTCTTTCCAGAATAAGACAATTTTCCTGTCTTTTGGCCGTTGTATTGGTTACATCTGCTAATATCTTCAAAATTCTTTCTGGCCTATCCTTTTTTATTGAGATTTTTTTAGCCAAAAGTGGTTCCATTTTCTTGAGTAATCGGCAGTATGCAAGTTACTCAAGAATCGGTGTGTTATATAAGTTCGATAATACAGAATTATACAGAGTATTTTGCCTTCCAATGCAGGCAATTTTGATGTTCTTCCATGGCATTTCTTCTGTTTTTCAACCTTTTCCCACTCTGGTTTCGACAATCTTTTGGAATTCTTCTATTGTCAGACCTGTTACATCTCGAAAATTCCTCGGATGTTCTTTTAGATTATTAAGCTCATTTTACCTCACTTTTTCTTGTTCTTTATATAACCATTTCTCCTCTTTTGCTGCAGGTCTTTTCAAATTAGGGGTTGACGGATTCTAAAAAGAGTATATCCTACAGTATCTTTATTGAAAGGTAAAAGATGCTCAGTCTGTAAGGCACTGGTAGGTATGGTCGAAGCTGATGCTATTGGTGCAAATGGTAGGATATAGTTAAGACTTACATGTAGAGCATGTGAAATCGGTAATGTATTTGTTGTTTATGTGTAAAGGAGGGTAAAATGAGTGTAAATCAAGGAGTTGTTAATTATGATCAAATACTTCTGCAATATGCTGTTAAGAGCGGTAACTTAGATCTGTTTAAATACCTTGTAGAGAAAGGGCTAGCCTTTAATGCTAAAGATGATTTTGGTAAACATCTCTACACTATGCTGCTGAAAGTGGAAATTTGGATCTATAAGCACCTTGTAGATGAAGGAGGTACCGAGCTGAGTTCGTATCAGTCATAGCGTCCGTTCTCTC
>NZ_ALWU01000007.1:0-9944 GCF_001027565.1 Wolbachia endosymbiont of Armadillidium vulgare str. wVulC
GAGGGGAAAGCGGAACGCTTGAACTGATTACAATTCGTGCTCGGTACCGAATGCTTTTTGCGGCTTCCGCTTGAATCTCATAAGATTGAGCTTTTTGGTGAGAAACTCCTGCATATTGGTAAGTATAGTTATTATAATAAGTACGAAGATTAGAAAGTGCAGAAAACTTCGCATTTTGTAGTAACTCCAATTCAATATCTTCTTGACTCCGCTGAGCAATTTCTCCTCCTTCTGTTAACTGATAACTCTTTTGCCAGTCGAAATTCTTTGGCGCTTCATACCAATCATTTCCAGTTGGCTTACTTTCAAGCGTTGTTGTTTCTACTTGTTTGTTATGTTCAAATCTAATATAAATTGGCATTGGTTTTCTCCGTTTTCTAGTATCAATTCCAAATTTTATGAGTGGCATCTAATCCTGGGCATTGCCAAGCTCTTAGCGTTCTCTCTACGTCCACCTCAAGTCCTGTGGTGAGAAAATTGCTACGTATGTTATAAATTCCCCACTGAATAAATTGACCATAGGTATATACATTACCTGAGAGCACACCTTCACTAACTTTTGTTCTGGAATATAAATAAGATGATGTGTAAAGTAATATTGCAACTGTTTTTCCTGCTGGAATCTCCACATTACCAGATCCAGCTAATTTGCTATCAGAACTCGTGTATTGGTAAACATTTTTCCACATTATTTTAGAGATTCTTGACTTACTGGAATTGGTATTATCTGGCGTTCCCACAAATAATCCTGCACCTCCATACTCCGTACTCGAATACGATGATCCAACAAATTCTATTGCTTTATTTATGTTCACATTGGTTGTATTTTTTACAAATACTACTCCAAGTGCAGCATATGGATAGTAATATATTGAATCATGACTACTCGAAAAACTGTTTGTGTATAACTCTCCGTAAATAAATGTTCCTTTATTTCCCTCTATAAAACTGAGTTGTCTTGGCCGATAAAAACTAACGTAATCTGTATCGTATGTATGGCTACCTGCAAGTAGTTGCAACATGTAGTCGGTTTTTGTTATATCACTACTCCACTTTCCAAGCTCTGTCATAAAAGTTCCGTGGCCAAAATAATTATTTTTTCTGCCAAGTACACCAAATAAGAAAGGTAATGCTCCAGGTTCAACCATGTTGCGCTTTCTTATTTCATTTATAAGAGACGCTTTTAACTGTTCATCCCGAGTTTTTACCTCATTAGAGATGTTTTCAATTCGAGTTTCTATTTCTCCTATAATTGATGAGCCAGATGGTACATTATTAACAGCACGAAAATCTTCTACTAAACCTTTAAGACCATCTTTATGACTGTTGCTAATACTATTTATTGCTGCAATATTGACATTCTTTCTCGTATCAAGTAGTGATAAATTTGTTGTTCCTTTTTCATCAATTCTCTTTAATAACTGCTTCTCTGATTCAGAGATCACTGCTAAAGAACTAGCTTTTTTATTATCCAGATCAGTTAAGTGTTTTTTTGCACTATCAAGAAGTTCTTTTAGCTTACCATCAGTCATCTGCACAATTTCAGAAACCGCACTTTTGTCGACTATTGATTCCAATGCCTTAGCAAGATATGCAAGCTGATCTGGTGTACTATTTGCTGCTAAATCCTTAAGTCTTTTTTGTAGCGCATCAATTATTCCTTTTACTTCAATCATCTGCACAACGTTGGAAATTGCTTTTTTATCTATTATCAATTCCAGGGATTTTGCAAGATATGCCAGTTGATCAGGTGTGCTATTTGCTGCTAAATCCTTTATCCTTTGGTGTAATGCTTCTATTGCTTCTTTCATTCCCAAAAATTTAAAAAAGTCTCAAAATTCAGTCGTTCAAATGCTTTTTTAAGCTGATTGTGCTCATTCTCTCTTTTAGCAATATCTTCATCTATTTTCTCAATTGTAGTACGGATACGAACAACATCCTGCACAGCAATGTTTTCTGGATGAGGTAGTGAATATCCTCTGCTTGTTTTATCATCTGACATTCTGCTACGTGACAATGATTCGTAGATTTTTGACTTTAGGGCGATAAACAACCGTTCCACTTAAAACCAATTTTACCCTCGTCTCATTAGCACTAAAATTTGATAGTACATGAGTTCTCTCCACCCAGCTTTCTCCAATTGGTTTTCCTGATGTTAAATTTACTAATTGCCAATCCACGTTTTTTTGTACATATGCTTTAACATCTGCAGTGCCAGGTATCAGCGCATCATATGTTATGGTAATCTTAGTGTTAGCTCCTGCTGTAATGCTCCTAGTTACATAATCTCCTTTTTCCCCTATATTACCCATAACTAGCTGTAACCCAGGATATAGCACTGGACTTTTTTCTCGCCCTCCTTTTAGGCTTGCTTTTACCGTTAATTCCCCATTTATTCTTTCACACAGTGCGAGCGGTAAGTTATCAGGCAAAAAGTTTTCTCTTCCCTCCTCATCTGTTAAGATAAATTCTACATTGGTATCAAATGCTACTTTTTCGACGTTCGTCAAAATAATTAAATCTGAAGTATTGTTTGCTGTAACTTTACCAAGATCAATAACGTGAGAATTTTCGCTAAATTTTGCAGCTAGTAATCGAAACGTTAAATCTAAATTTTGATGTGGAGTCCAGGTGCTTGCATTGCTAGATGAAAGTAATACTCCTACTTGATATGGCTGACTTGTTACCCAACGGCTATTTACTGCATCATATTTGCCAAGCTCTGCTATTTTTACTGCAGTACCAGGATCATCAGTAAGCAGTACTATTGCATACTCCTCTCCTGCATGGCAAAACACTGGTGGCCATTCTATACATGTTGCTGTGCCATCTATCTTTATATCTTTTGGCTCAATATAACTTTCAGCAATGACAGTCTGCGAGGGCATTCCCACTGCTGTTTCTCTAATCTGCACAACAACACGTTTTTTGCCGCTATTTGTGAACCATAAATCTAGACCTCCTATGTGTCTGCTCTCATTTAAAGTAAATGTTTGGGCTAAAGGGTCAATTCTTCTTGCTGCGATAACTCTTCTTCTCTCTTCTATGGTAATAGTTTTTTTACCAGTATAAGTTGTCTCTCCATAGCTTCCTTTATCCCCATAAAATTGTACTAATTTAGTACCTGCTGGAATATTAGCAGGAACGGTAAATCTTCCTTTTAATTTTCCCTGGTTGTTAGCTGTGAGCATATTTTTACCTCTTACGCAGTAGGCTGAATGAAGATACCATCGAACTTCACCTCCTTGAGCTTTTCATTTGGCTCAAAACCTTCGATCTCAAAATTCTGTACTGCTTCTCGCATAAATTCAGTTTCATAAGAATTACTTGACAATAGCTCTGTTGTTTCTCTAGTATTAAACACTCTAGTTACTGGACTTTTCCAATTCGTGGTAACCTCTGTCCAGTGGTCAATGTTTTTATTTAGAGTAATTTGTGCCGGGACTGGATCAAAAGCTTGATATGGATTGATCTTTTCTCCTTTGGTCTGTAAAAGCTGCTCCAGTACCGGTTCAAGTTCATACGGCAACAAATAAGTTTTTTCTCCTCCATCAATATCAGCAATAGTTACATCTATTGGTAAAATTAGTTCCTTGTTTACTATCGCTGCAGACTGCGAAATTCCTTGATCGCGCATATCATCATCAAAGAATGAATCAACAAATACTCCTTTTTTGGTGGTAGGTTCTCTTGAATTTGCATCACTGCGTAGACGTTCCTCTGCAACCAGCGCATAAAGATCATTTATTCCTTTTTTCATTGCTTCAAGCTCATTCATCGGTACAGCATGAATAGCATTATTCACTATTTTTACCCCTTCTTTTTCTCCGTTTTTCCATGTCTGATGAATGTAGCAGAGCAAAAGTTGTCCGCTAGGTGCTTTAGGCATTGATGGTCGCCAAGGGTGAGCTATACCTTTTATTCTCCTTACTGCTCCTTTGCTATCGATAGTAATTAAATCATAGCGTGGCATTTTCCAGGTGTAATCAATCAGAACCAAGCTGTTATCAACTGCTCCTTTTACTTTACATCCCTCTTCGCTTATATCTTCAGGGCTTATATGAGTGCGGCAGCGATAGGTTATCAGGTAACTACTTCCAGGAGCTGGTTCTTTACCAGGTAATGACCAATCAACGTTTCCTGCGTTTAGTTTGTAATCTATACTATTTTCATAAATAACATTGCCTTGTTTAACTTGAATAATCTCAAGTACTGCAGAGTCAGGTATCGGATCAACAGCTCCTGAATATGAACCATGAGTAATGGTAATGGTTTTTTGAACAGTTATATCTACTTTTTTAATTTCACTTATTGGAAAATCATTAACCTTCAGTTCCATTACTCTTTGGCTATTTGGCTGAAAAGTATGTGGTTCTGATTCAACTGATTTTATATCCGGATCTTCATCAAAAGAAACACGAATACTGTGAGGAAGTTCAATCTCATAGCCATCAACATGAGCTTTGCCCTCATTAATCACAAATATTTTTTTTCCTCCTTCTCCCTCTTCCTTTTGCAGGAACATTACTTCAAGACCATTTACGACGTAGGAACCATTGGCTTCTTTGTCATAACGAGCAAGAGCGGTAGTTACTATGTTTGCTTGTGGTGGCGGTGAATGTTCTATCAATACTCCATTTTCAATGTTATAGATTGGATAAAACTCTCCTTCAGAAAAACGTGGAGAAACACCTTCGAGCTTCCAAATGGTGGAAACTTTAAGCCTTGCTGCCCCTACTTCTTGATAATTACGTGTACCAACAGCAGGATCACGAAGATTTTCGTCCTCAAGTTCTGTAATCGTAGATTCTAGATAATAAACACCTATGCGAACTATAGTATTAAGAGGAATAACAAACTCTTCTTTTTCAACTTTTCTAACTGCACCACGAAGATAGATTTTTCCTCCTTCAAGTGTAACTTTACCAGTTTCTGCATCTATAATACAATTGCTTCCTGTTATAACATCACCATCACGAAATATTGCATCACCTATGCCTTTAAGCTTAGAGAGAGCATACTCCTGAGTTTCGTTTAATTCTGCAGACTGTAGACCTCTTCCAGCAAGAAATAAGCTTTTTTCGTATTCTTTGTCAGGATTAAAGCGGTTATAATAACTATTTAGGGTCATTTTGTTTCAAAAAGTTACAATAAATGAAAAAGTTTCCCGGGTTGCTGCAGTTCTAATAAGTGGTACTGTATGTTCTAAAACTAACAAAATTCCCGGATTTTCCACGTCTTTTGGTTCAAAATATCTCTGTCCTCTAGGTAATTCTTTTTTTACTTTAGTACCAACCATAACCCCAAGCCCCCTGATAACTTGATTTGCTGCATCCGTGAAATCGAAAGTAAATTTAAGGTACAAATTATTGGTTGGTACATTTGAGGACCTAAACCTCCCTGTTGGAGTCAAAAGCTCTCCATTCTCATCACCTGTGCAAAAGAGAACCTCATCTGCAGTACGTCTGCCAAGCTCATTGAGCAGTTTTTCAGAAGTTATCAGCTCTGGTGGTGTGCTTTCACTATATTCTACAGTAACTGCACTATTTGCCGTGATAGAGCTATTTTCCGTACGTTTTATTACACCACTACTGCTATCAACTATATTTGGCTGATACACTGTTTGCCCTGTAAAAACCCTTACATCTTTAATAGTGTGGTGATCTAGAGCTATTTCACCCTCAACAAAAACTTTTTTGACCTGATGGCTACTTTCCCAATTGGCATCACCACTACCCCAAGCAAGATGTATCGGCTGCTCTTTTATACTTGCGGCTATTGCTGCCCGACCTGATTGTGTAAGAATTGACATTTTTTCCCCTCTTACTATATATATACCGGATTTCTCACAGGTTTTTCCGGAAAAAATGAAAATTTTTTTGAAGTGCATTTTTATGCTTAAACATTCTTTATCTTAAAAAACCAGAACTACTTTTTTCTTTCAAGAATATCGAAACAATGCTTTTTGATATATTGAAAATCGAGATTAGCTAGCTCACAAACAGTTTCAAAAGATTCAGAATTTAACCATTTTATCGCTTCTTCTTTCAGCTTTACGTTTTTTCCTACTGCATCTTTCATAGCCCTCTCAATGACAGCAGTCCATAACTTTTCTTCGTCGTACCTCAAAACGGGACCCAATCATTTTGAACATTTTTATTTTGTTCTGGAGTAATAATTGTAGTAATCTTGTTTTTTTCTCCATATCGATCAGCTTCAATACCAACTTTTGCAGTAAATTCTAACCCGTTAAAATCAGCTATAGAGTTGATTTTTCTAGCAATCACTGCTTTTTCTGAAGTGTCATTTGCATGAATGTTCCGTGCTGACTCTAAAATACTTCTAAGCATAGAACGTCCAGATTCTCCCCAAGTATCTTCTCCTTCAACTCTTGCTTTGCCACTTTTAATACCAATTACTTGAAAAATCTTGCGTTTTGCATATGGACCTTCAGTGACAGTAAATTCAACGTTTAAATAGATGCTGCCAGTAGTGTAGCTTTTAGTGAACCAATTTTCATAACCTCCTGGTTTAATTGCCATTTTTACCTTGACTATTGTACCTTTTGGTATTAAATTACTTTGTAATTTTGCAGTATTAAAATCAGTTAAAAAGTCTGTTAGCATATTGTTCCCTATAAATTAAGTAAAAAAAGAATCAACTCCATTGGTCTACAAGTTTCCAACGACCATTTATCTTATCGACAAGCTTGCTTGCCACACGTTCACCATTACGCAGTTCAAATACTATCTGACGTACGGTACTTTCTTCATCATGAGAAAACATCACCATACCAGTACTATAAAATCCCCTCAAAGAACCAGCACCGCTTAAGCCTTGAAATGGATCTTCTTCTAGCATCTTTTTGGACAATTTTTTTGTGTGATGGGTGAGTATTATGCCCGAATCTGGATTGATAACATTTCTCAATCTCTCAAGTGTTTTTTGCAAAAAGAATAGCATAGCGCTATTGTCGTTTTCATTGCCATATTCACTTGAGTTAAAAATGTTACGAAGAGGATCAATCGCAATAATATCAGGTTTGAAACGCTCTTTAACAACATTTTTAATTTCATCTATTTCTTCACTACTAAATGATAATTGCACTCTTGGCGTGATAATTAAGTTATTGGCAGCTACATTTAAAAGTTCGTTATCAAGTTGAAGTTGTTGCAACCGTTCTTTCATGTAGTCATATTCGATTTCAGTTTGCAGGTAGAAAATTTTCATAGGCTTACTTGGAGTCATACCCAAAAATGAAGCTCCAGCAGCCATGTGGACGAGCCAAGAGATCAAAAAGTCGCTTTTGCCAATTTTAGGTGGGCCACCCAGTACCAATAGACCTCTTTTCGTTAAAATTCTTGGTGAGATTATATCTTCTGGTATTGGCGTTTGATCACTTAAATATTCCTTTACGCTATAAAAAGGGATTTTTTGACCGATATTGAAAAAGCTTTGTTCCATATTACTCCTTTTAAAATTAAATTTAGGCAACAGAAGCCAAGGTTTTGGCTTTAATTTTCGCAAGTAATTTACCCAGATGAGGTTCTTCAATCATATTCAGGCAGCCACTTCGATCTTTAGCTGGATAGCCCCAGGAATTAATAGTCTGACAGACAAATGAACGTTTCTCTGTGCCATCATCTTTCTTAATTCCAACCATACTGATTACTTCATCAACTATCCCAGGAATTTCACTGGCAGTTTTTGCTCCTTCACATTGAGGCAGCCATGTTGAACGATTGCAATCATCAAGATATTGACCTAGTGTGCCAACTATGATGATGTCTTTGTTTCTGATATGTTGAAATTGATTAAGCCAGGACATCATCTCTTGAGCAAGCAACCCATAAGCAGCTCTTTTATCTTCTCTCCCTGATCTATCTGAAAAAGCTTCAGGTTGCATTCTGGCCCATGAAAAACATAAACGTGATGCAACAGTTATGCTATCAATAAAGATAGAGCGGTATTGATAAACCTCAGAAAGAAGATCTTTGTGCTTGCTACAGACATGCTCATAGTGTTTTTGACTATACGCCTGATCAGACCTTAATGCAGGGTTTGGTCCACCAATAAGACAAGCAATTTCTCTGGCCTCATTCCAAGTGCGAATCTCAGTTGAATCGCCTTTCCAGTCTTGTACTGCTAGAAGTCCTGCTTCAAAATCAAGGCAAAGTGTTGTTGATTCATCGATGGTTTTGAGCAGACTGGTCTTGCCGATTCCATAAGGTCCAAAGATTACTATCTTCACACCTGTGACCATTTTTGCTCTTTCTTTGCTGTTTATTATTTTCATATTTTCCCCCCTTATAGTTAGAAATCTCGTTTTAGGTATGTTTTAAGGTGAGAAAACTCTTTGCGTAATTTGTTGATTGTGTCGTAGAGAGTTGATTTTGGTATACCAGTCCTTCTGGAAATTTCACAAATGCTGTGATCTTCTGCTAATAGTTTACATATTTTTCTTAACTCTCTAGGTAACTTTGCAATTGCTTCATTTACGTCAATGCGTACTGCGGAGCTATATTCAAGACTTTCATCACTTTCTTCGTACAAAGCTTCATCAACAAAATTAATGGTACGTTTTTTACATAGTTCTTTTTCTTTTAAATTGAGAGCGCGGCATTTAACGTACTGTTTTATAAAATGCCCTTCAAGTTCATTAAGGCCAGGCAAACAGTCAAGTAAAAGATCTTGCTCAACATCTTCAATGTCTTTATAAGCAAAAGCTTTTCCTCTCTTCAGAAGCTTAGCATAGTGTCGTATGTGTTTAACAACTTTTGGGTTAATACCAATATAGGAATTTTTAGAATGCATATTTTGCCCCTCTAATTAAGAAATGATTAAAGTGTTAATTGTGATAAACCCAAGTATTTGGATTTTCTACAGGAATTACGCTGCCATAATGCGGTGATTTGTAGTGTGTGGGTAGTAACCTGTGATAGACTGTAACCTTTTTGTTCTTCTCTGGATCAAGTATTTTTTGCCCAAATTCCATACCTTCAACGCAAAGTACTCCGTATTTGTTTCTTGCAGCGTTTTTGCCTTCTTTGTTGAATTTAACGTAGCCTTTGGTAGCAAGAACATCGAGACGATCACGTATAGAATGTGTACTGCCAAGACCTTCTTTATTTTCAAATGCCTGACAAAACTGATTAATTGTATAAACATGGCCCTTACGTCCTTCTGCAAATATTAAGTCCAAGATGATGTCATATCTACGAGAACGTTCGGCATCTAGTTTTTCACCATAGTCTTTATTTATTAACCTTTGTGACTCAGCGTCAACTTCGTACCAATGACCATTAATTTTATCAACAAATTTTGGCATAACAGAATTTCCATTACGTAACTCAAACATCAGTTGACGATAGCTGTTCTTCTCATCAGGCCTAAACATGATCATTCCAGTGGTATAGAATCCTCGTAAGCTGCTAGCGCCACTAAAACTTTGAAATGGATCTTCTTCTAATAGTTTCTTTTGCATTTTCTTTGTATGGTGCACAAGAATAACTCCAGCATCTGGATTGATTAGAGAACGCAGTTTTTCAACTCTCTCCTGGAGAAAGAAAATCATGGCATTATTATCATTTTCGTTACCGTATTCATCAGCATCAAAAACGTTACGCAATGGATCTACCGCTATGATATCAATGGTGTTTAGGTCAAAGTTTCTTTCTGCTTCATTTACGATATCTTTAATGCCATTTTCATTTAAAAGCAGCTTAGTCTGTGGTGTAATAACTAAATTGTTTGCAGCAAGTTTAATAAGTTCTTCACTAAGTTTCATCTGTTGCAACCGTTCACGCATATAGTGGTAACCGATTTCAGTCTGAAGGTAGAAGATTCTTAAGGGCCTTTTTGGTACCATATCAAAAAATGGAGTTCCAGATGCCATATGAAAAAGCCAAGAAATAAGAAAGTCACTTTTTCCCACTTTAGGCGCG
>NZ_ALWU01000008.1:0-178611 GCF_001027565.1 Wolbachia endosymbiont of Armadillidium vulgare str. wVulC
ATATCCAGAACTTATCCAAAGGAATATTATTCTATACTGAAAGATGAGCTTACAAAAATAATAGAAAAGAAACTAAAAGCTTATGTAAAGGATGATGAAGCTGGTGTTAAAAAAACATACCAAAGCCTTAATAGTAAAAAGGAAAGAATTAAAACGATAAAACGTGTATATACTATATCAGTGATTACCATTGTATTTTCATTTGCGTTCTTTTTCCTCTGTCCATTTTATTGTCATATTATATTTGGAGGTCCAACAGTAGATCAGTATTTCTGTTATTCCTTGTTAGCAGTTCCACCTGCTATAATAGCATGTGCAATAGCAGGTATAGCTTTCTTAATAAAGATATACTGTTGGAAAGGTTTTGCAAAGGAAATAGAAGACTTTATAGAAGGACCAAAACACGTAGATAAAGCAACCAACACTGAAAATGAAAAAGAGCTAGAACAAACAGAAAAAGAACAGGATGTGGAAGATTTAATAGATCTTAGCGATAGCGGACAATTATTAACGCCTTCAGCACCACCATTGGAGGAGGAAGTGAAAGAGCGAATGTACCCAATTTTTGATCTTCAAAAGGAGTTAGATTCAATAGAAGTTACCTCTTTTACTCTCCCTAACACTGACCTTACCCAGAAAAAGTAGAGAGGAAGTAAAGAAGTTTTTGCTATGAAAATAAAAAGTTCAGGAATGCAATGTAGAATGTCTACGCTGTTTATTATAAAAAATTTCTATATATTCAAATATTGCGGTGTTGTGAAGTATCAATGAGTATGAGTGAACTAAAAAAGCTCTCTGAAGCAGCATTATCATAACAACAACCTTTGTCTAGAAATAATACTTTTTGTACTCAGTAAAAATTGATAATTTTTAGAGGTGTATTGTGATCCTTGATTGCTATAAGCAGATTTGCGCCTATCAATAGCCATATCTATGCCTATCAACTAAATCTATTATTGCCAACCATCCTTCATTGGTTTTTATGTACGTAAACCCATATCTTGTTTGGTTGATCAGTGGTGAAATTCTGATTCAATATGTTATTTGTGGTTTTAAACCTTCATCTAAGCTTAGCTTGAATGCCATTTTTCTGCATAACATTGTTTTGATTTTACCTAAAGCCTTTAATTCAGTTTAGGAGCTCCGTACCTGCATTGTGATGCTTTTCTTTGTATGAGCTCTTCTCTTATTGTTTTTTTCTGAGTAATCCATCTATACAAGCAGATACGTTCAAAAACCTTCATAATTCCCGTGTTTTATAGCAGTTTTCATGTTCTTTTATAAAAACTCTTTTTGGTTTGCAAAATATCCCAGGGCTTTTTTTAAAATGTCTCTTTCTCTCGTTGCCAGCTCTTTCTTTAAATCAAACTTTTCTTTGTCACAAGTTCCTTTTCCTGGGATTGTATGTTTTTACCCACCTGCTTAGCCGCTAATACCCAAATCTCTTCCTATTTTTGCTGATGATTGACCTGTTTCTTTTTCCAGTCTTCATTTTTGCATTCTGCTGTATGTTCTCTTCTTTTTGTCATATCACACCTCTTTGAAAAAACTTCTTAACTTCCTCTCTACTTTTTCTGGGTAAGGTCACTTCCTCCAGTCCTTGCCTTTATTGACTTGTTCCAGAGCACCTTTTAGGAATACAAAGGATCTCCCAAGTTCACTTAGAATCCATTTCAACACATGACACGGCCTCAGATCCCGATAGAGTGAGTGATAACTTGCCTTGTTGTTACCCTTCATGCTGTCTTCCATCTCATGGAAAATGTCAACCTCTATGTCATAACAAATTTCGGGACTCAATACCTTCACTTTCGTTGCACCCTGTGTTGTCCATTCCATTAGCTTTGATACGCTCGTTACCTTACGCACCATAATGGTCTGTTCTAGGCTATTGGCTAGACTTTGCCTAGGTTGACCAACTGTATTCTAAACGCTTTTCTTGGCGCACACATACTTACCTCACATAACCTATTATAATAATAGCATTTTCCAAATTGGAAGTCAAGAATTTCAGATAACAATAAACTACACATCTACAGAAGTGTCTCTGAATCTTAAGACACTATGCTTTTTATTACATTCCCATAAATTATTGATATACTTAGTAGTTTTCGCTTTAATAACTGCTTGTTAATGGCAGAATGTATACGATTAACTATTTTAGATGTGTTCTTTGCATCACAGTTAATCAAAATAAAAAGCACCTTATTCTCATCAATACATCCTAGAAAATCATCACTACGGCAATTTTGATAGAAATGTTCTATGACAATTTTTAGTGCATCATTTGCCTCGTTACAGCTACTATTTAAGCCTATTATTCCTATAACTGCAGTAATTTGGTATTGAAAAGCAAAACTCAATAGAACATACAACTCCAAAATAGTGGACTCATTGTTTGGTATATCAAACAAGTTGTGTTTTTCATATTTTTTACCCATCAGATATTTATCCCTAAATATTCTTAACTTATGAAGCAGGCTAATGTCACGTATCAATAGCTCATAATTAATCTTGCTATTAGTAAATTGCGTTGTGCAAAAAACTTTTACCTTTGTTTTTATATCTTCTCCTTTAGCGTCAATTAAGGAAAAACCTATCACTTTTGGCAATATATCCGGCAAATCGCGTCCATCTTCAGTATACTCTAAATAGCTTTTCACATCATCGGCTGCTCTTGTACTCAAAATATTGATTAACGGCTTATTAAGTAAATTGTCTTCTTCATATTTTAATAAATCCCTTGCGGCTTGATTGAGTCCCGAGATTAACACGTTTTTTTTCTTATTATCCTGACAAACAGATATCACAGCATCATCTTTCCTTCTTGCAGTTATAAAATCTTCCATACCTTCATTCTATACAACGTGTGTATAAGTATAATAAGATTGTATTAAAATTCATTTACCCATTAATATACTTAATTAGGTATGGATAAACATTATATAACCAGCCACTTCTTAGTAATGAGGTATTGCTTTTCTTGGTAAAGTTAAAATTAAAGTTGGATCTTCGGAACGTTTGATAACTAACTTGACCGGAGAATCTTTAAACCCTTTTGGCAGATTCTTTAACATTTCGTCTGCAAGAAGCTTTTCCTTAGTGTGTAAATAAAGATTTTCTGAATCTAATTGCCGCAAGCTACGTTTAGTAATATAATCTCATATTAAATAAGACTTTACCCAAGTTTATGCCAGACTCTATGTTAGTTTTAACAACTATTCTTATATTCTTCATTTTTACATTGTCGCTTCTTTTTATAAAAAGGATATTTGGATCAACGAACAAGAAGATAATAAAGTCCTTCAGAAAAATTGTTCAGCAGATTAATGTGCTAGAGCCAGAAATGCAGAGCTTATCTGATAAGGAGCTTGCTGGTAAAACCGCGGAATTTAAAAGAGAATTGAAAAATGGAAAAACACTAAATGACCTTCTAATACCTGCATTTGCGGTTGTACGCGAAGCATCGCGAAGATTTCTTGGTATGAGGCACTTCGATGTTCAGCTAATTGGTGGAATGGTCCTTCATAATGGCATGATATCAGAAATGAAAACAGGAGAGGGAAAGACACTTGTTGCAACTTTAGCAGCATATCTAAATTCCTTAGAAGGGAAAGGCGTGCACGTTGTAACTGTTAACGACTACCTTGTAAAACGAGACACAGAATGGATGAGCAAATTATATAATTCTCTTGGGGTTTCTGTTGCGTTTATTACGAATAACTTGACAGATGAAGAGAGAAAAGAGGCTTACAGTGCAGATATCGTGTATTCCACAAATAACGAGCTTGCCTTTGATTACTTGCGGGACAATATGAAATTCTCTCAAGAAGACATGGTTCAGAGAGGCTTTCACTACGGAATAGTTGATGAAGTGGACTCAATACTCATTGATGAAGCTCGCACTCCGCTTATTATTTCTGGCCCAGTTGAGGAAAACAATCAGATATATAAGCATATCAATAAAATAGTGACCAAATTAGTTGACTCTGATTATGAAGTAGATGAAAAAGGTAGGACGGTGTTCTTGACTGAAGATGGTATTTCACGAGTGGAAGAACTACTGAAGTCATATAATCTCATTCCTGAAAATTCTTCGCTTTATGATACCAACAATATGATAATGACTCACTACATAGACCAAGCATTGCGTGCACATAAGCTGTTCACTGCTGACAAAGATTATATAGCAAAGGATGGCAAGGTAGTGATTATTGATGAGTTTACTGGGCGTATGATGGAGGGCAGGAGATATTCCGATGGTCTTCATCAGGCACTTGAAGCGAAGGAGAATCTTGAAATTCAGTATGAAAACCAAACTTTAGCATCGGTCACATTTCAGAATTACTTTCGTATGTACAATAAACTTTCCGGAATGACGGGAACAGCAGCAACAGAGGCAGAAGAGTTTCGTGATATATACAGATTAAATGTAGTAAAAATTCCAACCAATGTACCTGTAAAAAGAGTTGATATTGATGATGAAATTTATGGCACAGAAAAAGAAAAATTTAATGCTGTGTTGAAGTTCATAGAAGAATGCCATATACGCCTTCAACCGGTCCTTGTTGGCACAGTAAGTATTGAAAACTCTGAGAAACTTTCTACACTTTTGCAAAGCCATTCTCTTAAGCATTCAGTATTGAATGCTCGTTATCATGAACAAGAAGCATACATAATAGCGCAAGCTGGAGTACCAGGAAGCATTACTATAGCAACTAACATGGCAGGACGTGGAACTGATATTCAGCTTGGTGGGAATGCTGAAATGATTGTAAAGGTAGAGCTCGAGAAAATAAAAAATGCTGATGAAAGAGAGAAAAAATATCAAGAAATAGTTGAAAAAGTAAAAAAAGATAAGGAAGTTGCTATAAAAGCTGGTGGCTTATGTGTTATTGGAACCGAGAGGCATGAAAGCAGAAGAATAGATGATCAACTGCGTGGCCGTTCTGGCCGTCAGGGGGATCCTGGGCTTTCTAAGTTCTTTTTATCACTTGAAGATGATTTAATGAGGATATTTGGATCTGATAGAATGAGGAGTTTTTTACAAAGAGTGGGACTAAAGAACAACGAGGCTATTCATCATCCATGGATTAATAAAGCACTTGAGAAGGCACAGAAGAAAGTTGAAGCTAGAAATTATGATGTGCGGAAGTCTTTGTTAAAGTTTGATGATGTAATCAACAATCAACGTAAGGTTATTTTTAAGCAGAGAAATAATATTTTAAATAATGAAATCAACGACTTAGTTGAAGTATATAGTGAAGTAAATGAGGATGTAATAGAAGGTATAGTACAAAGTGGTTATTACGAGGATTATGTTGAAGATATTGCCAAAGAATTCGATAGAAGGTATGGGGTAACGCTTAACAAGGAAGCTCTAGAAGAGTTTTTGAATAAACAAGAAGCCTTAGATTATGTAAATGATAAGATACAAGAATTTTTTACTGAGAAAGAAAAATATTTCAATAGTCAACAAACTACAGATTTGTGGAATACGATAGTGAAACAAGTGATGATCATGACACTTGATCATTTATGGAGGGAACACCTTTCGGTTTTAGAGAGCCTAAGACAAAGCATAAATTTGCGTGCCATGGGGCAAAAAGACCCACTGAATGAATTTAAACGTGAAGCTTTTTTGATGTTTGAGTCGATGCTTGAAAAATGGAAGGAACTTACCATTCACCGCCTAGCACACTTTAAGTTGGCAGACAACCAAGAAATAGGCAACAGGTTACACCCTGCTAAAAATATCAGACTTCCCAAAGTCTCAAGAAACGACAAGTGCCCTTGTAACTCCGGGAAGAAATACAAACACTGCCATGGCGCGGTTACTACTGTATTGAATTAGTTGTTACAAGCATGCTATAGCTGCTAATATCAATATCATCTAACTCACTACGTATCCGTTCAGGAGAGTGGCAGAATAAGGTAGACAAGGTAATCTAAAAAGATAACCATAGAGCAAAAGTGAGGTAATGTGGTAAACCTTTTAGAACTTTGCAAAAATTTACAGCAAAAAATAGAAAGGCTGGAAAGAGAGAATGAAAATTTAAAAGCAGAAAACAAGGCTTTAAAGATAGAGAACGCTGAATTAAAGGAAAGGCTCGGTTTAAATTCAAAAAACTCATCTCTGCCTAGCTCAAAAGAGCTATACAAAATAAAAAAGGACAAACCAAAAAGCGAAAGGAATGTTGGCGGTCAGGTTGGGCACAATGGCAATTATCGCGCTAAAATGAACGCAGATGAAGTGGTAAAAGTAGAGTTGTCATCTACTTGCGAATGTGGAGGGGAGATCGCAATATACAAGAAACCGTACATTCACCAAAAAGTTGATCTTCCGGAAATCAAGCCTTATGTAGTGGAATATCAGCTGGAGCAAGGTCGTTGCCGGAGATGCGGGAAAAGGAGAAGCAGTAAGTTACCAGAAGGTGTTACGTCAGATACATTTGGACCAAGGGTTAAGTCAATAATTGCAGCGTTCAGCGGGTTTTACAAAAATTCAAAACGCGAAATAGCGAGTGTCGTAAATGATATCTTCAATTTGAACATAAGCGTCGGTAGCATATCAAATAGTGAACATAGAGTTGCTTCAAAATGCAAAAAAATGTATGAGCAGATCGAACAAGAAGTAAGTACAAGCAAAATTCTTCATATCGATGAAACCAGCCATTACAATAAGGGTAAGCTTGGTTGGTGCTGGATGTTTGCAAGCAATGCGGCAAGTTTTGTAAAATTTACAGAGTCAAGAGGAATGAAGGTTTTACAAAGTAGTAAGTTCTGCAATCGCAATAGCTTAGTAGTAACTGACAGATATGCAGCATACAACTACTTTGCCGATAAAAACAGGCAAATCTGCTGGGCACATTTATCAAGAGATTTTGAAAGGTTAGTGCATAGTTGGAACATCGAAGTCAAAGTTCTGGGCTGTTACTTAAGAAACGTAGCTACTGAATTATTTGCACTGAAAAAAGCTTTACTAAAAAGTGAAATAGACGTTTTAAGATTTACTAGACGTGCCAGAAAGTTGCGAAAACGTACAAGGTATTACTTGAAGGAGATATTCCACTTACCTGAAGCAATAGGAGCTTCTCGAGTTGCAAAAAATATTTTGAAATCTGAAAGAATGATGTGGAATTTTTTGAATGATTCAGAAAACATTCCATTGACAAATAATCATGCTGAACAACAGATACGACACTATGTCGTTTACCGTAAAAATTCATATTTTACCCAATCACAGCGAGGAAACACATTCCTTGAGAGGATAATTTCATTATACTTAACTTGGAAACAAAGGGAGTTAAACCCTTTTCACAATCTTCTATCTATCGTTTCTCACACCGCTTAGCTGAACAGATACCTCACTACTCAATGAGTACTCTGATACTCCATACGCAACCTCATAGTAAATTCCACCGATTATTAGTGCAGATACTATACTAATATCAACTCCTGACAGTAAAGATAACGTAGTAACGTGAACAAGTGCTATTAGAACCCCAATAGCAACTGTAACACCTACAATAACTCCTGCTTTTTTTGCTTTAGGCGGGAGTGTTAAATAAACTGTGTCAAACCACATTTTTAGCTCAACTGAATTTTCAATCTGTTAGGAAAGAAAATATCAAGCTGAGAAATAGTTAATGCCCAATTAGGCAAAGCCATGACCCATTTTTGCTCTACTTTTTTTATAGCACAATATACCTGTTTGTACAAGGCGTTTGTGTTGGTAAATGAGCCTTTGGTCTTAGTAAATTTTCTGATCTGCCTATGCAGCCCCTCAATAGGATTAGTAGTATAAATTAACTTTCTAACTGGACCTGAATACTTGAAATAACTGGACAAATTTTCCCAATTATTCTGCCAAGATTTTACAACTAACGGATACTTTTCGCCCCATTTTTCTTCCAGCTCAAGCAAATAATTTTCAGCAATTTCTTTACTTGTAGCACGATATATTTTTTTCAAATCATTCATAAAAACTTTCACATCTTTGCTAGATACATATTTCAATGAATTTCTTATCTGATGCACTATACATAGCTGTACTTCTGCATTAGGAAACACATTATTTATTGCTGTAGGAAAGCTTTTTAGTCCATCTACACAAGCTATCAGAATGTCCTCTATACCTCTCTCTTTTAGGTCATTTAATACACCCAACCAGAAGTTAGCTCCTTCGCTTTCAGCTAAATAAAAGCCCAGTACTTCTTTTTTACCATTTTGGTCTATGCCCAATATATTGTACATACATTTACTTACACAATGCCCATCCTCCTTGACCTTAAAAAACATGCCATCCATGAACACTATCGGGTATACAGATTGCAGTGGGCGACTGCGCCATTCATTGATTATCGGTAGCAATTTGTCGGTAATACTTGATATTTCTGCTGCAGATATTTTGTGATCATAAATTTCCTCAACATGTGACGCTATATCTCCATACCACTGGCAAATGTGCTTAAGACCTTTGCTTCAAGTTCGGGATGTAGGCTTGTTTGTCTTTTTCTAACTACTTGAGGTTCAAAGCTTCCCTCCCTATCTCTTGGTGTTAACAATTCAAATGAGCCTGCACTTGTACGTAAAGTTTTTCCCATTTCTTCGATTATTTTCTTCGCTTTCACCAGACAAGTGGTGTTCTATTTCACCTTCCAGACTTGCCTCAAGCAGCTTTTTTATAAACGGTGTCATCTCTTCCTGTTAGCGGTCTTCCTTCTCGTATAGACGACAGGTTTCTAATTCTTTATAATCTACCAATCCGGTAGTTTTATTTACTTGACTCATGTCAAACCTCCGTTTTTTTATATCAATTATATTTTTATTTCTTGGTTTGACACAGTTTATTTAACACTCCCCTTTAGGCCTGTGAATAAATGATGGATCTGCGCCACATTCTAGTAAAAGTTTTGCTGTTTCTGGATATTTACTACGCCAAGCATAATTCAAAGGAGTATGTCCATCTTTATCTTGTAGATCGATATTAGCTCTATTTATTAGTAAAAGTCTTACCGTACTTGTATATCCACATTCGGCAGCATAATGCAAAGAAGCTCTTCCATCTTTATCTTGTATATTAATATCTGCTCTTTTCTCTAATAAAGCTTCGATTACTCGTGTACAATTGTGGCAAGCAGCATAATGTAAAGCAGTCAATCCATCTTCGCTTTGTAAATCAACCTTTGCTCCTTTTCTTAGTAAGACTTCTACTATTTGCGTATGCCCATATGCAGCAGACTCATGTAAAGGAGCTGCGCCATACTTAATTTTTATATCGGTCTTTGCCCCGTTTTCTAGAAGATTTTTTACTGCTTTTATACATCCATGTCTAGCAGCAACACACAAAAGAGTTTCTCCTTGATTCATGAAGAGCTTTAGTAATTCCTCATCATCTTTAGCTAATTTACTTAATATAAAATCCTGTATAAATAGATGATTTATATCAAATTCGCTTTTTTTCCAATCATCATATATAAGTTGATTTCTTTTCTTTAGCTCATCTTTAATTCTATCAATTAAATTCTCCTTATTTAGATCTGGACTACTGTTAACCTCTTCTAATATTGCTTTGAACATTGATACTACCTCTTAGCACAAACTAGGGAATTTCATCATAGTGTATAGTTGATGTCAATGAAAATTTAAGAAAATATGGTAGGATTTTTATTTTATGACCCAGTTATTACAATATCAAACCAGCAGCCCCTCTTTTCAGATTCCAGCATAAAGTGCTGGAATGATAAAAAAGGGTGTAATTACTGCTCTTTACTGTTTGTATCGTTTTCAGCAAAAGCTTCCTCCCATGTGCCTTGAGTTGCTGCACGGCTATACTCTGTTACTCTATTTTCAAAAAAATTCGTATGTTCCACGCCATTTAGTATTTCATCAAGCCACTGAACAGGATTATCATTAACATCATATATGGACTCAAGACCTAATTGCATTAACCGTCTGTTTGCTACGTAGCGTATGTAATTGCGCACTTCTTCTGCGGATAGTCCTTCAACGTCTCCGAAATCAAAAGCAAGCTTTATGAATTCATCCTCAAGTTCAACGATGGTGCGACATGCAGAATATAATTCCTCTTTAAACTCGTCGTCCCAAATTTCATTATTCTCTTTAATAAATGTATTAAACAACATGATAATTGAATTGGTGTGCAAAGTTTCATCACGGGCTGACCAGGCAATTATTTGTCCCATGCCTTTCATTTTTCCAAAGCGTTGAAAATTGAGCAAAATTGCAAATGATGCGAATAACTGCAACCCCTCGGTAAATGCACCAAACACTGCTAGAGTTTTAGCTACATGTTTTTTATCGTGTTTTTTGCTTTCCTCGAATTCTAACATGTATTCATACTTCTTTCTCATAGCATCATACTTTAAGAATGCTTGATATTCACTTTCTGGCATGCCAATCGTATCTAGAAGGTATGAATAGGCTGCAATGTGTATAGTCTCCATATTGGAAAAGCTTGCAAGCATCATACATACTTCTGTTGGCTTAAATATATTTGAATAATGCCTCATATAGCAGTTATTTACTTCAATATCTGCTTGAGTAAAAAACCTAAAAATCTGGGTTAATAAATTTTTCTCCACATTCGAAAGTTTAGTTTTCCAATCTTTCACGTCATCAGCAAGCGGAACTTCTTCAGGTATCCAGTGTATCCTTTGTTGCTGGAGCCATGCATCATATGCCCAAGGGTAATTAAAAGGCTTGTATATTGGATCCGATTCTAATAACGACATAAGACACCTAATTATCTTTGAAGTAAATACTATATTAAGCGATATTAGTCAATTTAACTTTTTGAAATTTGACGGCAGGTAATTTATTAGTGTATTATAGCTTCGAGTGATTTATCAACAAAAATGCGAGCATTAATATCTTTTATTTTATTATTCACAGTGAGCTGCACACACACTATTCATAATCGCGGAGTTCCTGGCATTAATGTTGAACTGTGGAGCAAGATAAAAGTAGGTGATGATAAAGAAAAAGTGGTTCATACTTTAGGATCACCAACATTAGTATCAAAGTTCGATGAAAACGTTTGGTACTATGTCTCATATAAAATTAAACAAGCTAATTTCTTGGGAAAAAGGAAGTACAGCAGTAAATCTCTGCAAATTTCGTTCGATCAGAGCGGTGAAATTACAGATATAAGAGAAGTCAACGTTGCAGAGAGGTCTTTAACCGTCATTTATTGAAAACTTGCTAGTTGTGCTGCCCGTTTTTTGCCGCTTGAGTACTGTCATCGAAGAATCGCATGGAAGTAGTTTGAGTAATGTGAAAAGTTTATTTTACCTATTTAGAATAAAATCCAATGTGACTTCGCGCCAAATGTGATGGTGCTCAGCAGGCAAGCCAATTAACGGGCTACATTTATATACTGCACGCATTGCGTTATCTGCTATTGACCTAAAAAGTGGATGATTTTGATAGGAAATACTGTCTGCTATATTGGCCACAATGACCTCACCTTTATTGGATAACAATAAGTTAATTTTTATACTAAAATTTTCCTTATAAACTATGCCTTCAGGAATGCTCCAACACTCTGTCAGCTTGTCCCTTATAGAGTTAATAATTTCTGTTACAACTAACTCATCCTTTTTGCTTTCAACGGTTTTTTTGTCTCTTATTTCATTTTTTGCCTCTTTGATATCCTCTCCTAGCTTTCTCTCTACACCCTTTTTTCTTTTTGGAATTGGAATACCCTCATCAATTTCTTGCATTTCAATAATTTGCCTTGGTTGCGCGTGTTCAACTAATCCTTTTTTCCTTTGTGGTATAGGAATAACTGACGTATCATCGGTTTGGGCTTTCATTGAAAAAAGCAAAAAACAACATAGAGACAAAAAAAGAATATAATTAAAATAGAAAAAACGCATATGTCGAGCAGCTTATTTTACTGGTTTAAAGCTAATATTGCACGTAAAGTCAATATATTTCAGTTGACTTAACCAAATTTGCCGTATTAACCTTATATTTCTATATGGTCAATATACTCCAAATGAGATGGAAAGATGAAGGTGTTATTATAGCTGCTAAAAAATACGGTGATAGAAATTTAATTCTTTCTCTATTTACAAGAAATCATGGAAAGTGCAGAGGATTAACTAGATTAACAAACAATAGCAACTATAAATTTCAAATAAGTAATTTATTACATGTAGAATGGAGTGCTAAGTTACCTGAAAATCTAGGTTTTTTAAAGTGCGAGTTAATTGAATCTCCATTCCATCATTTTTTTCAAGATAGGTTAAAAAGCATTGCTGCTATTTCTTTTTCCTCTATCTTAGAAAAAGTCCTTCCAGATAGTGAATCCTGTACAGAGTTGTATGACAATTTTAGACACTTCATCGATGTAATTAAATACAATAGCCAATTTTGGCAAAGCTATTACCTTAACTTAGAGCTTCTGCTTCTTACGCAACTTGGATTTAAGTTAGACCTATCAAAATGTGCTGTAACAGGTGTGAAAGAAAATCTGCAATTTATTTCTCCAAAAACTGGTAGAGCAGTGTCGAAAAAAGCAGGCGACTGTTATGCAGATAAACTACTACCTTTTCCACAAATGTTGCATGATGTATACAATAACACCCTACAAAACAGCTACTCATATCAAGAATTTAGACTAGGACTGAAAATTACAGGGCATTTTTTAAATAAATATCTATTTTTGCAGTTAAATGTGAAATTTCCAGAGTTGAGAAATTTTATGCTATCATTTGAATCTGAGTCACCACCTCTTTGAAAGAATTTCAACCAGCAACTACTCTATTTCTACCACTGTTTTTTGCTTTATATAAATATTTGTCGGCACGTACTATAAATTCTTTAATATTGTCAAGGTCAGATTTTTGCATTTCTGCGGTTCCAATGCTCACAGTTAAATTGTGAGCTGTATTTTTATCTGCAAGTATAAAAGGCTTTTTAGCAATGATTTTGCGTACTCTCTCCGCAATAGTACATGCATCCGATATACTGGTATCTGGCATTACAACAACAAACTCCTCACCGCCAAACCTAGCCAATAAATCTGTCACTCTGATATTTTCAGAAATTCTTTTCTGCACTTGCTTTAAAAATTCATCTCCAGCATTATGCCCAAAGTTATCATTCACCATCTTAAAATAATCTATATCAAGCATCATAAGGGACAAACTTCTATCCTTTTCCATGGAATCCTTAACAATGTTTCTTAAGTGTGCATCAAAATATCTTCTATTATAACAGTTAGTAAGTGGATCCTTTATAGACATCTCCACATTATTAAATAAATTCATTCTCAAGGCATCTTGATATCTTTTGCGTTTCACTTGCGAATTAACCCTAGCTATTAATTCACTCTCATCCAAAGGTACTGTTAAATAGTCATTAGCACCTACATCAAGTGCTTTTACTAAATTGCTTTTATCATAATCCTCAGAAAGAATTAGAATTGGTGTATAACGTGTCTCCACCTTACTACGAAACCAAGAACACAAACGTAAGCCATCAGTTTTTGAAAATTGCATGCCAGAAATAACAAGATCGTAGTTATCCTTAATACCAACCTTTAATGCCTCCATTGGATCACTCAGTATTCTAATTGAACTAAAGCGCTGCTTTAGTACATTATATATCTGCTCTGCTTGAAAGACGTCTTCATCTACAACAAGTATGCTAGCATCAAAGATTTGGTTAGAATAATCCATACCTGTTACTCCGCCAATCTCAGCATTAGTTTCTCCTCTCAAGCGTAATTCATCTATTACTGTCTTTAAGCGCATAAGAGACTTAATTCTCGCAGATAAAGCAGTTTCATCTATTGGCTTAGTTAGAAAGTCATCTGCACCAGCATTAATGCCTTGCACTCTATCGTGAATGTCATGCAGCGCAGTTACCATAATTATTGGAATATGAGTCGTTAAGGGATCATTCTTTAGCTCCCTACAAACCTCAAAACCACTAATTTTTGGCATCATAACATCGAGTAAGATAATATCTGGCTGCTGTTTCGCTACTAAATCAATCGCCTCTTCGCCATCGTGAGCTACTATAACTGTATAGTACTCTGCTTTTAGCTGAGCTTCCAAAAGCTTAACATTAGATGGTATATCATCTACTACTAGGATCTTTGCTGTCATTTTTTGTATTATCTACATTATAAGCAGGATAAAGTTTGCCATCTTCACCAACTATGTAATTGACTTTCTCAGTATTACACTCTTCATATAAGTCTTCAATCCCGGCATCCTTTAACAATTTCCTAATTCTTGACTTTACAATCACAAAATACCTATATATATTTTTAATAAGATTAAGAAATACAGGTACCTTACTCTTATCAAGAACAACTATACTCACTAAAGCTACAACTAAAATTTCTGAAAAACCTATGTTAAACATTTTTCCTACGAAGCAAGTACTTTAATTCTTCTGATTATGAATATTAATTTGCTTAAATCAAGCTTAGAAGCAGTCATCTCATTTAAAAAGCTATTGTAACGTTCTATGCAATCCTTATTACTATAAGCCCAAGTTTGAACCTTATCTACATGATTATCAGTAGCTTTTATGACTTTAACAGCTAGCTTATGATGATAATTGCTTAAATCATCCAATAAGTCATTAATTAAGCTGCGATCCCAATAGGAAGAACGGCTTTTCATATTGATGGCAATTGTTCTGATCATATTAAACCTTAGCAGCGACTTTAATTCAAAGTATATTCTACCAGCTTCAAAAATGGACAAAGACGTCTGTTCAGCAACAGATATAACGTCCAGCGCATAAATAAGAATACGTAGATCAGCAACCCTCTTTGCTAGATCTTCATTTATATCAAGTTCTACTAAAGAAGTGTATCCATGATTATAGACATTTAACAGGTGCTCATCTAAAACATCATGGCCTAAAGTTTCAATTGCACCCCTAAATTCTGCAACACCATCTAGTTCTACAAGATCAAGATTTTTTACTAACCAAAATGATACTCTACCAATAAATTTTTGTACATTTCTCACTATTTGCAAGTATGAATCAACATCTATTTTTCCATCCAATTTATCAATTCCCTGCCAAAGGCTACTTAAATTATATAGGTGATTGACAACGATATATATGTTAACTGCTTCATGTACTTTAATTCCAGTACTCTCAACCAAATTATTAATAAATATACAGCCCATCCTATTTACTACATCATTTGCAATGCAAGTAGAAATAATTTCCCTGCGAAGTTGATGTTTCAGTATGGAATCCTTGAACTCTGTTACCATCTTTTGTGGAAAGTAATTTAGTAAATAATCACAGCATAAGAAATCTTTTTCAGGTAGCTCAGAGTGTATAATTTCATTTTTTATTGCTGTTCTTGCATAAGACATCAGAACAGAAAGCTGAGAAGAACTGAAACCTTCTAACATTCTCGCTATCTCTTCTTCAGCTGGAAGGAATTCTACGTCTCGGTTTAACAGCCCAGATTTCTCTAAATTGAGTAATAATCTATGGTGCTGCTCCAATCTTTCTTTAGCTTGCAAGCACTCAAGGAGTAATGCTTTTGTTTCAATTTTGTTATGATCCTCAAGCACTTTAAATGCAACTTCGTCTACCATGCTAGCCAGTATTTCATTCCTTTTTTCTAAGGAAATTTTCCCTCCTTTCATAAAAATAATTTTGATATTAACTTCAAGATCGGAACATATTACTCCTGCTGAATTATCAACAAAATCTGCATTGATATACCCACCTATTTTAGCATATTCTACCCTTCCAAGCTGTGTGCAACCAAGATTGCCACCCTCTATAAACATAGAAGCTCTAATATCCTGACCGTTTACTCTTAACTCATCGTTTACTTTATCACCAACCATGCCATGACTTTCACTCTTTGCTTTAACAAATGTGCCAATTCCTCCATTCCATATGAAGTCCACCTTTGCCTTGAGTAGATATCGGATCAAGTCGTTTGGAGATAACGTATCTTCCGTTATATCAAAGCACTTTTTCATTTCTTGAGAAATGTCTACTTGCTTGCTGCTACGCTCAAATACTCCGCCACCCTGAGAAATCAAACTTTTGCTGTAATCTATCCAAGTTGAAAACGGTAATTCAAAGAGGCGTTTACGCTCTGCAAAACCCTTTTCTGCATCAGGATTTGGATCAATAAAAATATGCATATGGTTAAATGCGCCGATTAAACGTATATTTCTTGAAAGCAGCATACCGTTTCCAAACAGATCACCAGCCATATCTCCAATTCCAATAACAGTTGCATCTTGGTAAATATCCTTATTCATTCTCCAAAAATGCCGTTGTGCTGCAATCCATGCACCTCTTGCTGTAATACCCATTTTTTTGTGGTCATAACCTGCTGATCCACCAGATGCAAATGCATCTCCAAGCCAAAAATTATATTCAGAGGCTATTTGGTTAGCATAATCAGAAAATGAAGCAGTGCCTTTATCTGCTGCAACTACCAAATATGGATCATCTTCATCATACCTAATCACATTTTCTGGTGGAATTATTTTGCCATCAATTACATTATCAGTAATATCAAGCATTCCTCTGATAAAATTCTTATAACATTCAACACCTTTCTCTCTTAAAATGTTTTTGTCTTTATAAACTTGCTTTATTACAAATCCACCCTTTGCACCAACAGGCACAATGACCGCATTTTTTGTCATCTGGGCTTTCATGAGTCCCAAAACTTCAGTGCGAAAATCTTCCGTCCTATCCGACCATCTTAAACCACCACGGGCTAATTTCCCTCCTCTTAGATGTATTCCTTCAAAAAGGTTTGAATAAACATACAATTCACGATATGGACGCGGATCAGGTAAATCATTCATTCTACTCGAATCAAATTTTATAGATAAGTATGGCTTATCATCTTGATAATAACTAGTCCTCAAAATTGCCATTATCAAGTTAAATATCGAACGTAAAACGCAATCATGTGAAACATTGCTGATCTCTTTTAGTAGTTCTTCAATTTTTTCTTGGAAAATGTTAGTAGTTTCTGTTCTATCAATATCTATATTAGGATTGAATCTTGCACGAAATAGCTGTATCAGATATTTCATTATTTTTGGATACTCTGATACTATTTTTTGGATATATTCTGGATTATAGTTAAATAACGTTTGCTTTAGATAGGCACTTAGCGCTCTAATCAGAAGCACTTCCTTCCATTTGAGCCCAGCAATAATGATCAAACTGTTGAAATAGTCATTTTTAATTTCCTTGCTGAATACTTTTGCAAGCGTTATTTCAAATTGTTCTTTCAGAATAATGTTATCTATCAATTCGTCAACTCTTGACAACACAAAATGGTGTATCCATATTCCATCGTTAATTTCTATGTAATAGCCATTATGAGATAGAATCTTAGCTCCTAAATTCTTAGTAACCTTTAATATCTTTGACAATTCAAGGCCTCCGTTGCTTGGAGTGTAAACCTTCAATTGATAGTTGAGATTGTCACGAGTAAGCCTCAAATCAACTTCGCTGACTTTTTTCTTTCTCACTATCTCCAATTTTTTCATATCATAGTACGCATCATGAGGTTCAAAATTCTCTTGATAGCTTATTGGAAACGCTTTGCAGTAACGAATGAATACATCCTCAACAGTGCTAAAAGTATTATATAAATTGTCTATAAAACGATCTTCCCACTTTTCTGTAATGTTTCTTAATTTGTTCTCGATACGTAAAACTTCATCATCAAAAACGCTAGCGCTTTTGGTTCTTAGCACCACGTGCAATTTCATCAAATCATATTCATTGATAATGTGATTGTTATAAATATCTGAACTTTCTGCATTCGTCTCATCCTTCAATATATCGCGTATCTTAAACATTAGCCTTGCACTAGCATAACGCATCGGTATCAGTACTATGCAACTAATAAAGTTCCCTGCCTTTCTCAAAAATAATTTGACTCTTGGTCTAATCGCAAGAGACATGATCGAAGTGCAAATTTCAAATAACTCGTCTTCATTTGACTGGAATAATTCATCACAAGAGAATGTCTGTAAGATAGAGATTAAAGCTTTGTTGTTATGGCCACCAGGCACAAACCCTGCCTTTTTTTCTATTGTCTTGACTTTATTCTTTATTATCGGAATAGTTTGAATATCTTGAACTTCCGCTACAGAAGTAAATAGCCCAAAGAAATGCCGTTCCCTTATCATATCACCCTGGTCATTAAATTCTTTCACCCCTATACAGTTCATGTACGTACGCCGATGAACTATTGAGATTAGGTCTGATCTTAGTATGTATAAAGAATTCAAATTTTCAGAAAAAATCAATGAATCCTGATACTCTTCACTTGCTCTCATCAAACCAAGATTTTTTTCATCACTTGGAACAAGTTTTTCATCTTTATTAGCAATGTATTCTTGGTAACCTAGAAATACAAAATTGTTATTCTTCAACCAAGCCAGAAAATCTCTGTTTACAGCGTTCGACTCCGGCTGTTCAAGAACCTCATCCAGCTTTTGCAGCATTAAGTGCCAATCTTTCACAGCACAATTAACCGCTTTCAGCGTTTTCTGTAGAGATTCTTTTAATGTATCAACAAAACTGTCACTTATACCTTTAATAATTACATATACTACTGACTCTTTGATTCCATTACCTTCTTCCAAAAGATAAATCTTATCTATTAGGCTATCTTTCCTTTGGACATTAATTATGCTGTTACTGTAGTAGCATATGGTTAAATCATGCGACTTAATAGTGGCAATAATAGAATCAACTAAAAAAGGTATGTCATCATTTGTTATCTTAATTATAGTGAAATTGCCTTCTATCCCTGAAATATCATTTACATTATTTACCGCCAATTTACTTCCTTCTTTCTCTTTTTTGAGAATGAAGTTGTATGCATCTTCTGCAATGTATAAAAGAAATTTATCGTTGACTTTTAGGTCACTATTATAGACAAAATTATAAAAGTATTTTATAAACTCTTTAATCTTTTCTTTTTCCTTTTGATTTCCTTGATCAACTAACTTAAATAAAAACTCAACCTTAACATTATGATTTATACACATTTCTTAAAACAAAAATACACAGCGAATTTAAATCTTTTTAACTAAGATTTCATTACCGGAAGCGTGCACTATTAGCTCATCTCCTTCTACTACTTCCCCTGATAAAACTAACTTAGCTAGGTTATTTTGAATATATTCCTGTATTACCCTTTTTAGAGGTCTTGCTCCATATTCAGGATCATAGCCAGTTTGTGCTATTAGTTCTTTAGCTTCCTGTGACAAATTCATACTTAGTTTACGCTTAGCAAGCATCTTTTGTAAATAAGAGAATTGAACATCTATAATTTTATAAATGTCATCTTTGGTTAAGCTGTGGAATATAATAATTTCATCTAGTCTGTTTAAAAATTCTGGACGAAATGCTGATTTAACTATTTGCATCACTTCATCTTTTACGGATTCAGCAGTTCCTTTGAGCATCACCTCAGCACCAAGGTTAGAAGTTAAAATTAGTATGGTATTGCGAAAATCAATCAATTTACCGTGGCTATCGGTGAGCCTGCCTTCATCCAAAATCTGTAACAATATATTAAATATGTCTGGATTTGCCTTTTCTATTTCATCAAACAAAATTACCTGATATGGTCTTCTCCTCACTGCTTCAGTTAACCTGCCACCTTGTTCATAACCAACATACCCAGGAGGCGCACCAATTAGCTTTGAAACAGAATGTTTTTCCATATATTCTGACATATCAAAGCGCAGAAGTGCTGATTGATCATCAAATAAAAATTCGGCAAGGGCTTTTGCCAGCTCTGTTTTTCCAACTCCGGTTGGACCCAAGAATAAAAATGAACCAAAAGGTCGATTAGTGTCTTGCACACCAGAGCGGGAGCGTCTCACTGCATTACTTATCGCTTCTATTGCACCTTTCTGTCCTATTACTCTTTTCCCTATTTCATTCTCCATATTAAGAAGCTTTTCCTTTTCACTGTGCATCATGTTATCAACTGGAATGCCTGTCCATTTTGAAACAATATTTGCAATATCATTTTCGGTAACTTCTTTCTTTAGGAAACTATCAGTAACTTCCTCCTGACCTTTCAACTCACTTTCAAGTTGAGGAATCACACCATACATCAGTTCCCCTGCCCTTCCTAAATTTCCATTGCGCTGAGTTAATTCCAACTCTTTCCTCGCGTTATCCAATTTTTCAGCAATTTCTTGTATTTTAGCTATTTTATTCTTCTCTATCTGCCATTTACTGCTTAAGTCAGCAAATTTACTGTTTAGACTTTCAATTTCCTCATTTATCTTCCTTAAGCGTTGTTTAGAATTCTCATCACTTTCTTTTTTCAAAACCTCTGACTCGATTTTTAGCTGTATAATCTTTCTCTCAAGCTCATCAACAACCTCAGGCTTGCTGTCCATTTCAATTCTAACCCTACTTGCTGCCTCATCAATTAAATCGATCGCTTTATCAGGTAAAAACCTATCTGTTATATATCTATTAGAAAGCGTTGCAGCAGCGATTATTGCACCATCTGTAATCCTAATACCGTGATGTACCTCATATCTTTCCTTCAAGCCCCTGAGTATTGAAATAGTATCAGTTTCAGTTGGTTGAGAAATAAACACAGGCTGGAAACGTCTCGCAAGCGCAGGGTCTTTCTCTATATGTTCACGATACTCATCTAAAGTTGTAGCCCCTATACAGCGAATTTCTCCACGCGCAAGAGCAGGCTTTAGCAAATTTGAAGCATCCATTGCACCACTTGTTGCCCCTGCTCCAACTAAAGTATGAAGCTCATCTATAAACAAAATAACTTTTCCCTCTGCTTTTGAAACCTCATTGATTACCGCTTTTAGCCTTTCTTCAAACTCCCCTCTAAACTTCGTTCCAGCAATTAATGCACCAAGATCCAAAGCTAAAACTTTTGCATCACGCAAACCAAGTGGTACGTCATTTGCAACGATTCTATTTGCAAGTCCCTCAACTATTGCAGTTTTTCCAACACCAGGCTCACCTATCAGCACTGGATTGTTCTTTGTTCGCCTCAACGATACCTGCATAGTTCTTCTGATCTCCTCATCACGGCCAATTACAGGATCAAGCTTACCTTGCATAGCAAGTTCTGTAATATCTTTTGTATACTTCTTTGCCGCATTTAATTTCTCTTCACTATTTGGCGAGTCTGCACTGCTGCCCTTTCTCATTTCTGCAACAACTGAGTTCAATTTTTGCGGTGTAACACCATTTTCCGCTAGAATTTTACCTACAGTATCATCTTTTTGTGCAGCAAGGCCCTGCAGTAAACGCTCAACGGCAACAAATGAATCTTTGTTCCTCCTTGCAATACCGATTGAATCCTCAAAAACTTTTGCTACTTCTCTTGAAAGTTGAAGGCTGCCACTTCCTGGACCTTTAACTACTGGAAACTTTTTTATTGCACCATCTACAGCATCAGAAATATTCTGCATATTTCCATCACAAGCGCCTATCAAATCCTGGACTAAACCTGATTCATCTTCAAGCATTACTTTCAGTAAATGCTCGGGCATAAAAACCTGATGCCCAGATCCCAATGCTTTCATTTGAGCACTCTGAATTAAGCTTTTCGCTTTTTCGGTAAATTTATTTAAATCCATAATACAAATTTAACTCATACTTGCTGGTATATATAGCAACTACTTCCTCAATTTTAAACCTAAAGTCATTTATCGATAAAGATTACAAACAAAAATTTTCTAGATTTACACAAAGTAGGGGAAAAAAGATTTTTGTAAAAAATAGAATTATATTAAGTATATATTTTAATTATTAGAGAAATGATGAATATTGATAATTTTACTATAAGGCCCTTAACAACACAAAGCACATCAACATCCATAATTTCTATGCTCTTTTATAAAAGAATATTTTACTCTTTTTAGTTGGCAAGGGCTTTTCTTTATCATAAGGAGCTAACTTTCCTTTTCCTGGAAATGCGTCTGCTCCAGACATTTTTTCATTATATTTTCTTACCACCTGCTTAACAAATCGCCACTTATACCCAAATCTTTTGCTATTTTTGCTGGGTTAACCCGTTTCTTTGACTAGCTTAATTGCTTCTAATTTAAATTCTGCTGTATATTCCCTTCTATTTGCCATATCACACTTCTTTGAAAAAACATTTTATTTTATTTCAAAAACGTCTTAACTTCCTTCTACTTTTTCTGGGTAAGGTTACTAATCCGTAAGGCCAAAAATTATACAAGAAGTCTATTGAAATCACGTATATCGATTGTTGTGAAGTCACATAATTGTTCTGTAGAGCTATGCCCTGTAATAATTACTGTACCGTTCTGCTCAGAGCGTATTGAGATTAGGTTCAATACTAATTCACACGTTGTGCTATCAAGATTACAGAAGGGTTCATCTATCAGCCAAACATTTGCATTAAAAATTAAGAGGCGAGCAAGCGCAACCCTTCTTTTCCATCCTACAGAAAGTTCACTATATTTGATATTAAGTACAGGTTGCAACTGTAAGCAACAAACGGCTGCCATAATTAATTCTCTAGTGTTCCGTATTCTTGCCCAGAATTCTATGTTTTCACCAGCTGTTAAGCTATCTTTACAGGCGTTTTTATGGCCTATATAGACCATGGAAGGTATATAGGATTTTATGTCATCATATATATCCTTTCCACAGTACATTATATTGCCTGATACTGGTGGCAAAAGTCCAGATAAACTTCTAATTAAGCTGGTTTTACCACTACCATTTGGACCAGTAACTAAAATCTTTGATTTTGGCTTAGCTTTAAAACTAAGATTTTTAAATAATACTCTGTTATTGCGAGCGCAGGATAAATTTTCACATTCTAGCATGAATTATCTGCCCTTTCCTTTATGCTTCCCTTGAGTTGAAGCCTGAGCTTTTACAAATAGCTCCCAAAACCCTTTCTGTCCGCCTTCCCTATGTATCAATTGTGCAAAACGCTGCATTAAACCATTACCTATCATAACCATCTTTGTCCACTTACCTACCGGTTTTGCTATATCAACTATTTCTAGATCATCTTTGTAAACTTGTATATCTTTTTGCTTCTCGCGTAGCATTTCCTGTTGTTTCATCAGCTCTCTTTGCTTATTTTTTTGATATAATTCATTAAATTTTCTGTCTTCTTCCCACTCTTCTTCAAGGACTTTTTTAGGAAATACGATTCTCCTAATCCGATCTCTGTATATTTTTCTAAAAAAGAAAAATACTGTAATTACAGCAAGTAATGTTGTGCTATATATAATGGTTTGTCCGAAAGGCATTTTTCGTACTCAGCTTATTGGAAAGCAGTATTTATAATTATACCATAACTATAGAAATTTTGCAATTTCTTCTCTGAAGAAAGACAGTAGACTGAAACTTTCTGAAGGACAAAAACAACGTATTATAATAGCAAGCTTAAAAATCCTCTATATTTAGCTACCATTAATAATCATGAAGAGGTAGTACGTGCTCTGTTGAAAGAAGAAAGTATTGATGTTAATGCAAAAAACATTATGAAACAGACTCCTCTGGATTTGGCTGACATTCTGGGCTATAAAGATATAGTAGGTGCTCTAAAAGCAAAAGAGGAAGGTATTGATATAACAGATAAAAACGAAAATATTCCTTTATTAATGACTGATAAAGAAACACAATCTGATAAACTCAATTTACTAGATAAAGATGAGAGTGATATACAACAACTTAGTGATGATTTTTCTTTTGAGCAATTTACACAAAGTGACCAGCTACTTTAGAGAACTAAGTCTGATTACTATGATGATTTTTGCAGAGATATAGAGAAAAACTTAACATTGCTTAATTTTTATGGTAGCTAATAGCTTACTTCACTTCCACCAAGGGAATATTATTCCAGCTATTGCTTCCATAGTCATCAATAGAAGCGTTTAGGTAATCTGTATCAAAGCGCACGGGCACATCAAATTCAAAACTTGCAATAATTATTGTGCCTTTTGCTGGTGGCTTCATAAATGTGATTTCTCCTGTTGAATGATTTATTGAATATTTTTCTGTCTCTTCACCATCTAGGTAAATTTTTATTGTATCATGCACTGGCTTTTTAATCGTTCGTGTATGCTTGTCTTTTTCACTTATGTAAGTTTTGATCAGTTGAAAGGTCGTTTTTTTATCGTCTCCTATGCCAATTTCTTGATTGACAACTGTAAAGTCTGACCAATCCTTAAAACGAAACCCTATTGCTTTACCTTTTCGTGCCTGAAAAAATGTTATGAGTTCTGTTAGCTGCTCGTTTGACCTGACTCCATAAGCTATATTGTATCTGGCACGTGCATGAGACCAATTGACATTGCGCTGTTCACAACCATTATGAGTTGTTACAACGTCAGTAGAAAATTCCGGTCCTCCAGTGGACCCATAAGATATATTTTCTGGAAATCTAATTTCTGTAAATGACATATGTCCTCCTATGAAAATGAAGTTGAGATATTTTAGCTAAAAAAAAGTGTGGTTTATGCAAGTTACAACAAACACTTAATAGTATCTAGAAACCTAGATACTATTAAGAGATGAAGTAAATGTAAGATGTTGATTACTAGTGAAAGAAGAAACCAGTAATATTATGACTGCATAGAGGGTTGTAATAATGGTAATTTTTCAGACACTTCAGCTTCTTCCAGAAGCGCCAATGGCTTTTCTATCGCTTTAGCTTGTTTACGGTCTTGATCTAAAAAATATGTAATTAATCCAGCAGCTATGCCAACAAGAGGAGAGGCTATGATTGCACCAAGTAATACAAAACCGGCTAAACTTTCTGAAGCCCATACTACTACCATAGACACAACCAATCCAAGTGCAGCAAAAGCAGGAATGGTAGCAAAGACAAGCTTTAAAGCATCACATATAGAGCTTACTTCTTTTTCTTTAAGAGCAGTCTTTAAATCCTTAATCGTCTTTTGACCATTTTTTGTTTCAGGAATTATTGAATCTAAATTTGTGTTACCAGTCATATCATTTTCCTAAACAATGTTAATTTATTAAAAATATAATAAATTTTATTAAAAGTCAAATAAAATAGATAGTTAAGCTTTATCATATTGAACTCCAGTAAATTTAATTTTTTTTTTACAGATTGACCAGTGTTTGTAAACTGGCTACGCTCAAATTATAGATGTTACTTGCCTTTTTGAGCTATTATGCAATGTAAGATTATCACACCTAGCCTTACTATACTGAGGTTCATTTGCTCTGTCAAGCAAGAAATTTATTAGCCCTTTAACTCATCCACCTTTTTGCGCAATACATTCAAATCAGTTGTTCCTACAAAAAGACTATCTCCAATTATCAAAAAAGGTATACCGCCTACTCCCAAATCCCTTACTAAAAGTTTGCTATTGTTTATCATTTGCTCAATTTTGTCCGCATTATTCTTCATAGAGTTATTAAAATCGTCCTCGTTAATCCCTATATTTTTTACTATACCTAATATAGTTTCATTCGAAAATTCTCCTCTGTGACTTAAGGCAGCATAGTGAAAATCTAAGTACTTTTCTTTATCGATAAAATAAGTGGCTAGAGCACCTTTTGCTGCCTTTAAAGAGTTGTTACTAATTATTGGAGCATCCCTAAAAATATACTTAACTTTGCCATCATTGATCAATTGTTTTACATCATCCTTCATAGCTTTACAGTAACCACAAGAATAGTCAAAAAACCCTACAGCTATGACATTGCTATTTTCATTTCCTGAGTAAGGATAAGCGGAGTCGAATATTTCATTTTTATGCTGAGAAATTTTACTTTTGATTGCATTAGCATAACTACCTTTAGCTGATTCTTCCCGAAGAGTTTTTATGATCTTATCAAAATTTTTACTGATGTAGTCATCTAATCTCTCACTTATATAGTCATCATTTAAGACTTGACTGCGATGTGAAAGCCAATTGTTTATTACTGGTAAACTTGCTACTGCAAATATAAAAATCAATAAAAATGGTATCTTAGACATACACTTACTTAAAAGAGATAATTAAGACACATTATAGTAAAGAAATGTTGAATGTTAATATATAAAAATATTTGCATCAAAACTTAGTATATTGTTATATTAGAAAACTTGGCGCGGGCATTTCAGAAGTTTTAGGTGGTCTTTACCGCCAGGTATATCAACTGTAAATGTGGTAAAAAAAGTTGATTATATTATAACCGCCGCGTATAATACTAACAAACGCGGCGGTAAATTATATGAATGATTGGTAAAGAAACAGCCGTCCTATAGAAAGTAAGTTTCTTTCCTAATTAGCTGGCTGTTTGTATTGTAGGTGGCATTGTGTAAGTCTAATAAAATGATTTTTCAGTAAATGTAGTGACGTAATGAAATTTTTAAAAACTCTCTTTAACTTAGCATTGGTAGTATTTTTTGTAACTTCTGCAGCTGAAGCAAGGTGGAGTAAGTATGAAGATGCTTCTATTGAGTATAAGTTTTCTAATGTTAACATTAATGTTAATAAAGATGGTACCTACGAAACGGAAGTAGAACTTCAAGCAAAAATACTCAAGGAGTCTGGGCGTGATAGATTTTCTCTGTATAGTTTAATCTACAATGATGATAGTGCAGATTTGACTGTTTTAGAAGCTAAAACAGCTTATAACGGAGAGGAATATATAGTCACTGAAGACATGATAGAGGATAAACCGCTAGCTAGTCCTAGTAAAGGCTTCGATCAGTTAAGGCAAGTAACTATATCGTTTCCTAAAATAGAAATTGGTACAGAAGTATATTTAAGGTATAAACAAGTTAACAAAAAGGTTCCTATTGATAACTTTTATGGTCGTACTTTTAACTATTGGGGAAATTATTTACAAGCAGACAATACTAAAATCAATTCTGAATTACCCCTGGAGATTAAAGTTAATGATCCAAGAGAAGTATTAGAAATCGCTGAGGAAAAAAATGATGATATACACTCTATAAGCATTGCTCTGAAGAAAGCAGTTTATGAAAACACAACAAATGAACCACATAATGGAATATTGAATATTAAACACAACACTTGGGTATCACTTTCAAGCCTATCTAAATGGGAGGATTTAGCTAAAAAGTTAGCTCCTGGTTATCATAGCGTCATTAACCAGCCACTTCCTGCAACTTTTAAAGCTATAGCAGAATCTGCTACCAGTGAGAGTACTGATGAAGATAAGATCAATGCTGTTACTTCTTTATTGAATGAAAAAGTTCAGTACATGGGAGACTGGCGTACAGTGTCAGGAAAATTTTTTCCGAGAGATTTGGAGAAAATTGCTGATTCTCAAGTTGGGGATTGCAAAGACTTTTCTGCTAGCACGGCTGCTATTTTGCAAAAACTTGGTTATAAAGTTCAACCTATTTTAGTTATGAGAGGAACTACTAGCATTTCGAATTTTGAAGCAGCGTTACCCAATATGGGTAATTTTAATCATGTGATGCTCAAAGTAACAAATAAAGGTGGAAAAATATATTGGATTGATCCAACTAATACCGTCAGTATGGCACAGGGTATTTTTCCAGACATTGCTGATAGGAACGCTCTAGTACTCGATTCTGAGGAAGCGGATTACATAAAAATTCCTGCTGTACAAGGTGAAAATTCAAAAGTGATATCCCATAGTGAATTAACTATAGAAGATAATGTTGTAAATGAATATGGCCAGCTTATCGTGCAAGGGGAAGCAGCTCTAGGCTTAACAGGTGTTGGATTATATTATTCAGATGAGCAATTAAGAGATTCTGTTTTTCGTATGATTAGTGGAGTATATCTTGATGAAGAAGAAAAGAAGTTCTTAGAATTGCCTGACCTTACTTCGCGTAATGTAGAGGATCTTATAATTAAGTATGAATTTCAGAAAAAAAATAAGGTTTTTAAGACAAATCTAGGGCCTGCTTTAAATTTAGGAGACAATTGGCTTAATGATGTTGTGAATACAGCTTCTGACCAAGTATCAGACCTTTTTATCGGTGTACCTAAAACTAAGGAAAGCCATATGATAATAAAAAATATCAAAATTAAAAATTGTGAAAGTTTGAATTTTGAAATAGATTCTCCTTGGTTATATGTAAATAGATCATGTAAATATCAAAATGACGGAACTGAATTTAGCAATGTAATAGCTATAAAGAAAAGTTTTATTACTAATGAAGAATTAAAGACTGCTGAGTATAAAAACTTAAAAAGCGAGTTGGAGAATAATTTTTCTAGAGCTTCTATAATAATAAGTGAATGAGTTGTGCTGGGGAAAACACTTCTTAAAAGGCTTAAAATTTTTAAAATATGTACAACAACTTACGCGACTTCATCAAAGCCTTAGAAGAGAAAAAAGATCTAATTAGGATTAAAAAGGAAGTTTCAACAGTTCTGGAAATGACAGAAATTCATCGCAGAGTCTTGTCAAACAAAGGACCAGCTATCATCTTTGAAAACGTTGTCACAGAAAACGGCAAAAACTCGATTCCAGTTCTGGTGAATTTATTTGGTACTATTGAGAGAATTGCATTGGGACTTGCTGGTGAGCTAAGAGATTTAGGTAAACTTCTAGCATTTTTGCGATCACCTGAGCTACCCAAAACCTTCAAGGATGCTGTGAAGATGTTTCCTTTGCTGAAAGTTGTATTGTCAATGCGAAGCAAAGTTGTGAGCAAAGCTCCATGTCAAGAGGTGGTGCTGACTGGGGATAAGGTTGACTTAGGTCTGCTGCCTATTCAGACATGCTGGCCAAATGAGCCTGCACCGCTTATCACCTGGCCGCTTGTGGTCACAAAAGGACCAACAGCAGACAAGCAAGATAACTTTAATCTTGGAATATATCGTATGCAGGTCGTGGATAAAAAAACGACTTTAATGCGCTGGCTTGCACATCGTGGTGGTGCAGGTCACCATAAACGATGGAAAGAGAGCGGGCAAAATGTGAAATTTCCTGCTGCTGCTGTGATTGGTAGTGATCCTGCAACAATTATTGCTGCGGTAACTCCGGTGCCAGAAACATTGTCGGAATACCAATTTGCTGGGCTGCTGCGCAAAAAGCCTCTTGAGCTTGTAAATTGTAGAACTATTCCCCTTCAGGTTCCAGCTCACGCAGAGATCGTTTTGGAAGGCTATATGAGTTTGGATAGGTATCAAGATGAAGGGCCATACGGAGACCATACCGGTTACTATAATTCTGTTGAGCAATTTCCTGAATTTAATATTACTGCAATTACAATGCGCAAAACCCCGATTTATCTCAGCACTTTCACTGGCAAGCCACCTGATGAACCATCAATTCTTGGTGAAGCGCTCAATGAAATTTTTGTGCCAATTCTTGTCAATCAATTTCCAGAGATAGTGGACTTTTACCTGCCTCCAGAAGGTTGCTCATATAGAATAGCGATAGTGTCGATAAAAAAATCTTATCCTGGACACGCAAAAAGAATTGTTATGGGTATACTCTCTTTTCTCAAGCAATTTTTATACACGAAATTTATTATAGTTGTTGATGATGATATAAATATACGTGATTGGAAGGAAGTGATGTGGTCAATGTCAACAAGAATGGACCCTGTGCGTGATACAATCATGATAGAGAATGCCCCTATTGATTATTTAGATTTTGCCTCTCCTGAAAGCGGACTTGGAGGTAAAATAGGGTTTGATGCAACAAACAAACTTCCACCTGAAACCAAACGAGAGTGGGGAAGAAAAATTAAAATGGATGAAGAAATAGTAAAAAAAGTTACAGAGAAGTGGGGAGAATATGGATTGACAGGTGATTAAACTATGATGTAGACTACCGCCGTGTATTTAGGTGTGGTTTGTGAGGCTTTTGTATCTTCTATTTTTGTTAGCATGTTTTTCTCTGTATTACCATGCGGGTCCTATATTCTCGCCTTGCCCAAAAGCTACAGTTTGTTTCTCACCTGAAGAAGACTGCGCTGTACCGATAATCAGCGAGATAGACCAATCTAAAGAGTCTATCTTAGTTCAAGAATATACATTTACTCTTGGAACAGTTGCAAAATCTTTGATTAACGCAAAGAGCGTGGTGTTGATGTTAAAGTCGTCTTAGATAAATCACAACTCCACTCAAATATAGTGTTATAAGTGAACTGTTTTCAAATGGAATACCGATTTGGATCGATAATAAGCCAAAAATCGCCCATAATAAGGTAATAGTTATTGATAATCAAAAGGAGAGTAGATCAGCAGAACTTCCCCACCAGTCTCTCGCAGAACTGTACGGAAACCTCTCAGCTTATACAGCTCCCATTATTTAGCCTTTTTGACCCTAAACCTAGTGTCCAATGATAGAAAATATTTGGAGACCTCTTTCTCACTTTTCCTAGAAATTGTCTTGCTATTCTTTTGTGACCCCTGAGTCTCTTAAGTAGAAACCTTTTTTTGAGGCTCAATTTTAACGTTAATGTGTGAAGCTCTGAGTTCTGTTAGGGGGCTTTCCAGCTGAACGTCTAACTTATTCTGTATATTCGATAAGCAAATCAAAGCTGAGTCACAATTTTCATCAAACTGCTTCGCTTCATGCATACCATCGATTATTTCCTCTAATTCTTCCACATCATCCATTTCTTGCGGCACACTTTTTAATATCGCTTTTATTTGGCTTAAGTTTTGACAAATTTTCTCCTGATATCCAGCAATTTTTCCTTGATATATATCAATCATTTTTTGACATGCGTTGCCTCTAAATGGATGTTCTTTTTTCTCTTTTGTGTAAGAACTTTGAAAGTCTTTACAGTTAAGGATTGCTTCTCTATGTTTTTTTATGTCATTAATTGCGCTGACTATCGACTTATCTATTTTCTTCAAATTTTCTTCCCGTTCTTCTCTTTTAATTATACTTTTGGATTCATTTTTCATTTGGTTATACAGGTTTCTGCATTCTTTGTAAGATACCATTGGTTGTAATATTCCTTCTTCTACACCTTTATTGTAAAAATTCTTCAACTCATCACTTGATAGTATTGTTATAGCATCTTCCCTTTTGCCTTGTGATTTAGGATACTTTTTATTCAATGAACTAACATGATTTAACAAGAAATCTTTAACTAGCTCTTCCTTTTTAACTTCAGCTAATTTTTCTAGTGTTTCTATATATTTTAGAACTTCTGCAAAGAGCTGTACACCAGATGGAGCAAATCCTTGAAGTGGTTTACTCTGAGCTTTATAAAAATCGGTTTGTAAGAAATCTTCAGCTTGTTTTTTTATTACTGAAAGTTCATTAAAGGCTTTTTCTGGATTGATTTTTCTCAAAATACCAACAGTTTTTCTAATCGCTTTTTCTCTCTTTTTATCACCTTGTTTTTCATTTAATATCAGATGTTCAATTTTGGTAAAAGCTTTACCTTGATCACTCTTTGCAATGTTACAAACGATGTTTTTTACAACTTTTTCAGTTGCTGCATAATCTATTTCTTTTGCAAAGCAGTCAACAAATGATTGCCAAACTTTTTTATTAACAAGCTTACCTGTCTTATTTTCAAAATCTTCTATATCTTTGAATCCTAAAATAGTATAGAGATTTTTTTCAACTATTGGTTCGGCATGTTGTTTTGCCACTTTACCTTTTATATATGGAAATTTACTAATCTTAGTTGTACCCACAATGTTACCTCAATGTTAACGCTATCTATAAAAGTATAAAGATTTAATATTTAATTTTTAATTAACGCCAGCATTATTAGCGCAGTTAGCTGCAGAGATATAGCTAAAGTAATTTAGGCTTACCGACAACCGTCATCCCGCTACGTGTTAGCGGGTGACCTTACCCAGAAAAAGTAGAGAGGAAGTAAAGAAGTTTTTGCTATGAAAATAAAAAGTTCAGGAATGCAATGTAGAATGTCTACGCTGTTTATTATAAAAAATTTCTATATATTCAAATATTGCGGTGTTGTGAAGTATCAATGAGTATGAGTGAACTAAAAAAGCTCTCTGAAGCAGCATTATCATAACAACAACCTTTGTCTAGAAATAATACTTTTTGTACTCAGTAAAAATTGATAATTTTTAGAGGTGTATTGTGATCCTTGATTGCTATAAGCAGATTTGCGCCTATCAATAGCCATATCTATGCCTATCAACTAAATCTATTATTGCCAACCATCCTTCATTGGTTTTTATGTACGTAAACCCATATCTTGTTTGGTTGATCAGTGGTGAAATTCTGATTCAATATGTTATTTGTGGTTTTAAACCTTCATCTAAGCTTAGCTTGAATGCCATTTTTCTGCATAACATTGTTTTGATTTTACCTAAAGCCTTTAATTCAGTTTAGGAGCTCCGTACCTGCATTGTGATGCTTTTCTTTGTATGAGCTCTTCTCTTATTGTTTTTTTCTGAGTAATCCATCTATACAAGCAGATACGTTCAAAAACCTTCATAATTCCCGTGTTTTATAGCAGTTTTCATGTTCTTTTATAAAAACTCTTTTTGGTTTGCAAAATATCCCAGGGCTTTTTTTAAAATGTCTCTTTCTCTCGTTGCCAGCTCTTTCTTTAAATCAAACTTTTCTTTGTCACAAGTTCCTTTTCCTGGGATTGTATGTTTTTACCCACCTGCTTAGCCGCTAATACCCAAATCTCTTCCTATTTTTGCTGATGATTGACCTGTTTCTTTTTCCAGTCTTCATTTTTGCATTCTGCTGTATGTTCTCTTCTTTTTGTCATATCACACCTCTTTGAAAAAACTTCTTAACTTCCTCTCTACTTTTTCTGGGTAAGGTCACTTCCTCCAGTCCTTGCCTTTATTGACTTGTTCCAGAGCACCTTTTAGGAATACAAAGGATCTCCCAAGTTCACTTAGAATCCATTTCAACACATGACACGGCCTCAGATCCCGATAGAGTGAGTGATAACTTGCCTTGTTGTTACCCTTCATGCTGTCTTCCATCTCATGGAAAATGTCAACCTCTATGTCATAACAAATTTCGGGACTCAATACCTTCACTTTCGTTGCACCCTGTGTTGTCCATTCCATTAGCTTTGATACGCTCGTTACCTTACGCACCATAATGGTCTGTTCTAGGCTATTGGCTAGACTTTGCCTAGGTTGACCAACTGTATTCTAAACGCTTTTCTTGGCGCACACATATTCAGGTTCATCCTGATAGGCTGTTCGGATGCTTAAATTCTTGAAATATATCTTGCTTTAGAGAAAGCTTGCTTTGAAGGTACATGTCAACGGCTCCATAAGTTCACATTCTATTCCAAAACTTTTTTTAACTAACTATAGAAAATACTGTCGAAAAAGGAAGTTTTCTTGTTCGTGTGAAACTATTTTTTCCAATATAATGGATTTTCTGAAAAGTTTTCGAGTATATTGCATTTTTTATTTGTAAGATAAGATTTTTTCCTTTTTGCATGTCTCACCTAAAAAAGACACATTTTAAACTTTTTTATTGAAATAAAATAGAAACAAAAGTCCTGTCTCTTGTAGTATTTTACTCCTTAATATCTCCCCTTAAGTTGACGCCATTGCCTGAACGGATACAATTTTATGATATTAAACGAACAGGTGGCTTAACTTTTTTGCCAGAAGAAAAGGCGGCAAGGAGCAAACCAAAAGCGATGAGGAAGGATCCAAACCATATTACAGACATTCCAGGTTTATAGTGCACTTTAGCTGCGATTTTGCTCTTACTCTTATCAATCTCACCGATTACGACATAAATATCAGAAAGCAAATTGTGGTAGATATTGCTTTCAACATTTTTCTGACTTTCCACAAGGTAAAATCTATATTCAGGGGCTATCTCACCTAATATCTTGTTATTCAACAAATTCCTGATATCCATTGTTCCTCTCACTGCATGGAAGTTTTCCTTTTTTATCAATTCAATATTTCGTAAAGTAACTTTAAATTTATTGACTGTTATGCTATCCCCTATTTTTAAGTAATTTTCTTTTTTCTCCTGCCAGCCAACCGAATATGTTATACCAAGCACTAGAATTGCCACTCCAGCATGAGCAAGCATCATTGCATAGTAGGATTTAGAAACTTTTCTTGCTAATAAAATTGATTCACCAAGTGCTACCTTAAATAAACGAATTCTTTTACTATATGCTTCTAAAATAAAGACTAATAATGCTATGGAGATAGCAACTGATAGCACAATTATTAGCTCCATGTGAAAGATAAACGGCAAAATAGCTGCAGCACTACAGAATGAAAATCTATATTCACGGAATATTGGCAATAGACTATTTCCCTGCCAACAGCAGTATTGCCCGATCATGGTGAGCACTAGAATAGCCAGTGCAATAGGGTTAAATAAGGAATTATAGTATGGTGCTCCAACTGAAATTAATTCACCGGTTAAATATTCGAGCACTGTAGGGTATAAGGTGCCAACGAACACAATGAAAAAGGCAGTGATGAATAATAAATTGTTCATCAGCATCATCGTAAGGCGTGAAAAGAATCTTCTACCCTCTGTCACTTGAGTAGCAGATTTCTTTTCAGATTCCAATGTCGAGCACTGAAAAGATGTGCAATTTTTTCTCGTAAATACTACGAATATTACTAAGCTACTGACTGTAATTATACCAAGTAGAGCTAATATATATAGTCCATATCTTGGGTCATCTGCAAACGTGTGCACTGAGGTGAGTATTCCTGAGCGAACTAGAAATGTTCCAGTCACACTCAAGATAAAAGTTGTAAGCGTAAGCAAAATAGCAAAGTTCCTCAAAATATTGAAATTCCGTACCACGAGCAACAAATGTGTAAGCGCTACTGCAATTAGCCACGGCATCAAAGAAACGTTTTCTACTGGATCCCAAAACCAAAATCCACCCCACCCAAGTTCGCGATACGCCCACCAGCTACCTAAGCTGATGCCAAAAGTGAGCAGCGACCAAGAAATAAGTACCCAAGGCCTGACAATTTTAGCCCAAACATTTCCTTCAACTTTTGCAATTAATCCAGCTATAGAGAGCGAAAAAGGAACGCTAAACCCAAGGTACCCCAAATATAATATCGGTGGGTGAATAGCAAGACCTATATCTTGCAATATCGGATTAAAACCCAGTCCATCTGTTTCAATGCCTGGCATTTTAGTGAAGGGGCTGGATTCAAGTAAAGTGAACAATAAAAAACAAAAGCAAATCAAGCCTTGGGTGATCAAGGATACTTTCTTCAATTTACTGTCGTTATCAGTAAAAATACCCATCAAAAATAGGTAAAAGGTGAGCACTAAGGTCCAAAGCAACATAGACCCTTCTTTATTTCCCCAAACACCACAAATCTTGTAGATCAAAGGTTTTGTTGTGTGTGAATGGTAATATACGTTTTCAAGTGAGAAATCATTTGTAATGTGGCAGTAGATCAAAATAGCCATTGATGTTGATACACAAAAAAATATGGCAGTGGTAATAAACCGACAAGAACTGAGCGGTAAAAACGAATATGTCAAAGACAATAAGCAGGCTACCAATAGCAGTATATTCCCAAATTCAGGCATAAAAAATTATAGTTTTTATATAAACAATATTACTGATGACAAGTTAGAAGTTAAAGTGTTAATTGACGCTTGCTATTGATGCTATAGGGAGAGTAGACCGGCGGACCTTTGGACCTTACCCAGAAAAAGTAGAGAGGAAGTAAAGGCATTTTTATTATGAAAATGATGAATCAAATTTCTCAAGACCTGCTGCAAAAGGTGATTGAAAAAATGATGGGAGAGAGGTAGAAGAAGAATCAGCAGATTGAGTAAGGTAAAAAATGAGCTTTAGTTACTATAATATGAGGAAACACCGAAGAAACTTTCGTAATATAACAGGTTTAACTATAGAGGAGTTCGAAAAAGTAGTGGAAAAAGTGAGGTCTGGATGGGAAAAGCTTGAAAAACAGAAAAAGTGCCATGGTAGAACTACCAACTCTGGAAATTTTGTGTAATTTTGTACTATCGCACTTACATAACACATAGATTTTTAGGATGCCTATTCAATGTGCACAACGCAAATGTATGTAGGTTACTTAAGAGAATAGAGCCATTACTCGCCAAAAAAGTGACTATAACAAAAGATAGAAGTATGACACCAGAAAAAATACTGAAAATTCTGGCTGATGTTACAGAACAGCAAATACAGAGGCCAGAAGATAGTAAAAACGGATATTCAGGAAAAAAAAGAACCAACACTATGAAAACTGAGATTATTATCGAAGAAGGAGGAAGAATTTTATCAGTGTCAAAGTCATATCGTGAGCGATTTTCGCATAAGGAAACAAGAAAAATATCTACCACTCGATAGCATAAAATATGCCGATTCTGGATATCAAGGTTGGCAAAAATTGCAAAGCAATGTTATAATTCCATATAAAAAGTATCGTAAAAAGCCATTAACTCCAGAGCAGAAAGAGCATAATAGAAGATTAGCATCATTTAGAATGAGAGTAGAAAGTAAGATCCGAGAGATAAAGATATTTAAGATTATGTCGAATGTTTATCGCAATTTTCAGAAAAAATATAACCTGAGGTTCAATATTATTGCTGGTATTGTGAATCTTAAGCACTCCTTTTAGTTAACCTTGATTTTAGTCACCCTCCTTTCCTTTTTTTTATCGCTTGATTCGCAGCAGGTCTTATGTTTCAAAATCCCTTGCTAAGTGTGCCCAACAGATTTGCCTATTTTTATCAAAAAAATAATTATAGCTCTTCTCATAATAGTCAGAATAAAAAAGCAGAAACAACAGCTTGAAGGAAAGACTTAAAAATAGGGATATTTTTTTCTAGCTCTGTTCTTTATAGCAAACCACTGATGCTCAATTTCGTTAAAGTCTGGAGAATATGGAGGAAGTTCAGCACCAACTCCTTTAGCAAGATCATCTATTTTAGATTTATAGAAAGTAGCGTTATCAAAGTTTGGCCAGACCTTAAAATTGGAGTTAAAAACTGCTCAAACCAAGCCTCGAAAACATCTTTATTGCAGTAAAGGTCAATGGAGCAATGATTTTCTTTTTATTTAGAGCTATACTGACGCGCTGAGTTTTTTTACCTGATTTTAGTGAATGAAACCTCTCTCCTTTTCTGCAATATCCGTATGTTCTGTATTGTCTATTCCAGATTCGTCAATATATACAAGATTTTCATGACGTTTTGTTGCTATAACTTTTGAAAATTGAGCTCGCTTTTCTTCATTTCTTTCTTTATATCCGTAGATCTTGTAAATCCAATATTTTTAAGTGCTCGTTTGTCGACTGATATTGCCCCAGCATTTCTGACTGAGTTTTGCCACCATGGTTTTTTGCAAATTTGGTAAAAACATTCCAGTCGGTAATTTTATCTACGCTTCCAGGCTTTTTTGACTGAAAATCTCCCGTTTCCTTACGCCTTTTCTGCCACTCATATAGAGTCGTTTTTCCAATTTTAATCTCTTGGCAACAGTTTTCTCCTTCATCCAATGCTTTTTTCCTTAAGTCGTAACTATACTCTGCTGGCATACAAACCCCACTACCATAAATCCATATCTTAACTTGTTTGGATTATTATGAGAAGAGCTATATATGCTGCGTACCTGTCAGTTACTACCAAGCTATTACGATTGCAACATACATTATTTTTTAAAACTTTCATTCCTCTTGACTCTGTAAGTTTTACGAAACTCTCTTGATTACTAACAAATATCCAGCACCAACCAATTTATTGTAATGGCTCGTTTCATCAATATGCAAAACTTCACTTCTGCTTATTTCTTGCTCGATTTGCTCATACGTTTTTCCGCATTTTGACGCAACTCTATGTTCACTATTTAATACGCTGCCAACACTTATGTTCAAATTAAAAATGTCATTTATGATACTAGCAACTTCACGCTTTGAATTTTTGTAAAACCCACTTAATGCTGCAACTACTGACTTAACTCTTGGTCCAAATGTATCTGACATAACACCTTCTGGTAACTTGCTGCTTCTTCTTTTTCCACATTTCCTACAACGTCCATGCTCTAATTGATATTCTACTACATAGGGCTTGATCTCCGGAAGATCAACTTTCTGATGAATGTACGGTTTGTCGCATAATTGCAATCTCTCCTCCGCATTCGCAAGAATTCTATCTTTATTACTTTATCTGCATCCATTTTAGACCGATAATTGCCTTTGTGCCCGACCGACCACCAACATTCCTTTCGCTCTTTGGCCTGTCTTTTTTTATTTTGTATAATTCTTTAGAGCTTGGCAGAGATGAGTTTTTTGAATTTAAACCTAGCCTTTCCTTTAACTCAGCATTTTCTATTTTTAGAGCTTTATTTTCTTCCTCTAACTCTTTTATCCTTGCCTCCAATTTTTCTATTCTTTGCTGTAAATTTTTGCAGACTTCTAAAAGATTAACCATATTACCTCACATTCATTCTATGATTATCTTTTTATCACTCCTCCGTCCATCTGTTTCTCCACTCCCCTGAACGGATACGTATTTTTTCTTCTCATATCTGACACTCCTTTATAATTTGTTCATATTTTTATCTTACTTTGTTTCCCTGTCAGATTAAGTCTAAACTATTACACCTAAGTTTACTACTTTCAGGACAATCTCTAACTTATTATCAATTTTTATTATTATGCCAATTCCAACTGCGGAAATTTATTAAATTTGTTACTCCACGCTAAAATAATATACTTCACTACTCAACAGCAATTACAACTGATGGTTTTATTTCTTTCTACTACCTATTGACTTACTTTCTGCTCAGCATATTCATTAAATCAGATTCTTTGAGTTTACCATGATCAACTTTACTGAACTTATTTACCATAGAGCTCATTTGATTATACTGCTTAATTAAAAGATTAACATCAGTTACACTTGTCCCAGACCCCTTAGAAATTCTAAGTCTTCTTTTGCCATTTAAAATATCTGGATTTTGTCTTTCTTTTTCAGTCATTGAGTTTATAATGGCTATATATTTTTTCACTTTATTATCGTCTGGCACACCGCTGCTTAGCTTTTTTGTGAATGAACTAGGAATGAACTTCATTATGTTGCTAATACCATCCATTTTATTGAGAATTTTCAACATTCCTACCAAGTCGTTTAGGTCAAATTTACCCCTTTTTACTTTCTTTTGTAACTTATCAATTTCTTCCTGACCAACAATCTCAGCAGCTTTTTCAACCAATGAGACAACATCACCCATGCTAAGTATCCTTTTTGCAATTCTATCGGGGTAAAAATCATCAAGGTCACTTAATTTTTCACCACAAGCAATAAATTTAATTGGACAATCGGTGATCATTTTCATAGAAAGAGCAGCACCACCACGTGCATCACCATCAACACGGGTAAGAATAATGCCGGTTACACCTATTGCCTCATTGAATGATTTGGCAATGTTGACTGCATCCTGGCCTATCATTGCATCTGCTACTAAAATAACTTCTGCAGGTGAAGCTATTTCCTTTATAGTTTTCAACTCACTCATCATATTATTGTCGATATGAAGCCTGCCTGCGGTATCTAGTATTAATACATCATAATTATCATTTTTTGCTACTGCTACTGCCTTTTTTGTAATTGCAATGGGCTTCTCGTTTATCATTACAGGTAAAGTTTGCACATCTATTTGTCTGCCTAGCACTTCAAGTTGTTTTTGAGCAGCTGGTCTATAAATGTCTAAAGAAGCGAGCATCACTTTTTTCTTTTGTTTTTTTAACTTTAAAGCAAGTTTCCCTGAGGTAGTTGTTTTACCTGCACCTTGTAACCCCACCATCATAATCACAGCAGGGGGTTTAACTGCTAGGTTTAAGTCACTTTTTTCTGATCCGAGAACTGCAGCTAAATTATCCTGTACAATTTTAATTATCATTTGTGCTGGAGAAACACTTTTTATGACTTTTTCCCCAATCACTTTATCTTTAATGTCGTTGATGAATTTTTTTGCAACTTCAAGTGAAACGTCAGCTTCAATTAAGGCTATGCGTATTTCACGCATGGCAAGATTAAAATCATCTTCAGAAATGATTGACTTTCCTCTCAGTTTACTAAATACAGAATTTAAACTTTCAGTTAACGATTTAAACATAATAGCATTAGTAGAATACTCATTAAAAAGAGAGAAGAAGCTGAAACAAAACTCACTGAGTTATAACCCAGCACTTCTTTAAGTTTAGTAATATTATTAAAGTATAAACCAGTAAGTGGATTAGTCAAGTTTTGCACTACGCTGGCAAACATTTCTCTAGTTTTAGAGACTAACTGATTGAACAACAAGACAATATAGGATATGAAAGTTCTAAAAATCCAATCAACATCCATTTTAAAATTTACTCTCGGGTAAAATAACTTGCGTAAAGGAATAAACAATAAAGTGGTACATAGTAACAAATTAAATTGCGACAAAATATTTTTTGTGTTGTACACAAAATCGAAAATCGAAGGTTTATTGTAAATAGGTAAGTAAGGATTGCCAGCGATTACGCATATAAATGCTAAAATAATCATAGTCATTTTGCCTCCCCTCTCTGCTAAAGGTTTCGACTTACTTTTTACAATAAATATGTAGTAAAGAAACTTGAGCCCCACGCTTAAATAAAGCAGTAAATTTAGAATCTTGTATAAGTTTTTATACACTTCTAAATTAGCACCACTTGCTTCAATCTCGGCTGTAATGTATGATTTACTAATAAATCCAGCGGTTCCAGGAAATGCAGCCATTGTAAGTATTGCAATTATAGCACACATGCCTTCCACTGACATCAAATTACCCACTCCATTAAAACTAATTGTTTTTGTCCGCGAAATAATCGCATTGCTAACCACAAACAATAATGATTGATAAACGAGAGAGAAAATTATGTGTAGCATCAAAATTGGTATTGCCTTTTCCGAAGGGCTGAGTAAACCTCCTGCAATAATCAGCAAGCCCATTTGTCCTACAACATTGTAGCATAAAAATCTACGAATATTTTGCTCAAGAGAAGCAAATATAATGCTGTAAATTGCAGTGATGGCGCCTACAAGCGCTAATATTTCAGTACAATCTTGCCATAGGTTATAAGTGTGTAAAAGCATCACTAAAAAGGAGATTTTAGTAGTAAATAAAGAGAGATATGTAGTGCCATGTAGCGATGCAGCAGGATATGCATCAACAACCCAAAACGAAAAAGGAAAACAAGCACAGTTTATCAATAAACCCCAAATTATCAGGTTAGTGCTTTGAAATGCCAATCCTGCTATTAATATAACCCCAACCAAAAAGTGTACGCAAGCGTACCTTATTGCAGATCCACTATCTCTACAGCTAGCTGCAATAATAAAAGATGCACTGATGGTCATTAATTCAAAGAATACTACAACTAATATTGTCTGCTCAGATAAAATTGCACACAATGAGCTGATAGTGTAAGCAGCAAAAGAAAGCATCTCTGAAAAACTCAAATTTTTTGCTGGTAGAACAGCTAAAAATGCAACTGATAGAAAAGATATTAGTACGATACGAAAAGATAAATCATAATTTAGAACTGGATGAGTCCAATTTAATATATTACCTAAATTTTCAGGTAATGTTAGTACTATAACTATTAATGCAATCAGCAGAAGTAGCAGTGACAATTTATAAAGCTGCACAATGATGTAAACCAGTATGGTTTATGCTACCTCAATATACGAATAAAATCAATTTGCATATTAACCACTAATTAAACTAATTACCATATAATTATATCAGGGTTTAGAGGGTTATAGAGAAACCGGTCAGATTAGGTTTTAAATCTAATCTGACCGATAGCTTTAATAGTGAGGTAAGCTTTAATATAGCACTCCTAATTCATAGTGCTACACTCGTGCATAATTTATTTTTAATTTGTGCACGAGCGTTAGTAAATTATTTACTTTTTGAAATAAAGTTTGACATTACTTTAATACCAAGAACTTCAGCAAGTCTGCCAGTTGAAAGTTATTTACTCGCTTTCTCTTAAGTATCTGCATAAATCTAATGGAGTTGGCAGTTTTCAATTCACTCATTCAACTTTTATGACCTTTGCAATAGTTGATCCTATTAAAGAATTCTTTGTTAATTTAGTCTTTTACGCTTTTTTAGATATCGTTGTGGTGTCTTAGCATAGATTCCGCTAACAAGTAGCGGAATCTAAAATTGTTTTTAGTCTGTATCAAGTATTATAATGACAGCATTTGAGCAGCAGATACTGGAACTAGGAAAGCTCTTTAGTAGCTGTATAATGAAAATTAGATTATAAAATCCTCTACAGCACACTGACATCTTCCTGTATTTTAACGTCATCCACAATTGTGTAATCAATATTACACTTATTGAGTCCATTTAATATCCTGTTGTGGAAATATTTTTCACCATAATCTTCCATGATAACACTTATATAGTCAACACCGTCAATATCAGAAAGCTTATTACATACTTTTGGATCTTTAACTGCATAGTGTTGTGTAAACTTACACTCGCTGTTATCATCTTTACAAAAAGAAATTTTTCCTTTTTGTTTATTATCTGTAGTCATGATAAATCTGTTGCCTTCCTGATCTTTTGCTGAAAACTCATTACTACCCTTGTCTATGGAATATTGTTCCTTTGGAAATGTAAATGTTAAGTGATATGTCATAATACTACCTTAATAAAAATCATTATTGTAGTGTAGATTTATTAATAAATAATATACATCATGGTATAATTAGTACAAAATAGATTTAACCAACCTCAGTAGGGCATCCAGTTGGACCCATAAGAATTATTTGCTCACCTTCTCTTAAGTGCCTGCATAAATTAGTGGAGCCGCCAGTTTCAAGTACAATAGTGGAGATAATTCTTTTTTTTTTGTCTACTTCAGTGCCAGTTACAGCTATACCTTCCATAGCAAGGTTAGTTTTTCTGCTATAGGTTGCAAAATTTTGCAACCTATAGAATTGTCCAGGTTTAAAATTTTTTGCTGCAAGTGGTGCTTTGATCACTATTTCCACAACTTTGTCGGTTAAGTATTGGACTTTTATAACCTTTGCAGTGAATTGCTCTTTAATTTTGTTGAAGAATTCTTCATTAGTTGCAGCGTATGACGCTGGCTGGCCATTATTTAAAAGCTGGGAAATAATAGGGTAACCATTCTTAGCGCTTGCCATAGCTTTCACGACACTGCCACTATATGAAGGATGAAGATCACCAAAAAAGCTAATTGTTTTATTGCCTTGCTTATATACCAATATCCTGTCTTTATTCTGCATCTTAGGAGAAAATATTGGATCTATTTCTTTTCCTGATAAATTCAAATGAGTAAAATACCCATTACTTAATTTAAAATGCTTTTTATCTTCTGTTGCAATAACTGTATTTGGCTCAGTACCTGCTGCTATAAAAATAGAACGTGCTTTTATACGTTTGATTTCGCCGGATTTTGTGTCTATTAGTTTTATTGATTCAGCATGGTTATATTTATTCGTCACAACTTCAACTGGTTCTAAGTTTTCAATAAAATAAATCCCTTCTGACAGTGCATTTTGCACCTCTTCGCTATTTAATCGATAACTTGGTGAATCTTTTAGCTCTTTTCTATATACAACTTTCACTCCCCCCAAGCTCTGCATTAACTCTAATATTTTTATTTCTCTACTCTCTTTTTTTGCTAACTCTTGCTCTGCTTGGATCAATTGTGCGTGCGATATAAATTCATTCGCAATTTCGCGCTCTTCTTCTGTCCAATCTTTTTCAACACAGTCCTTTCCATACTTATCAACTAATATCTCATAACGAAGAAGAAATTTTTCTACTTGAATTGGATAATACGCTAAAGCTTCAGTAGCAGTGTCAATCGCAGTAAGCCCCGCACCTATGACAACTATCGGCATGCGCACTTGCAGATTTGCTATAGAATCAAATTTAAGAGCGCCAGTCAATTGTAACGACATAAGAAAGTCAGATGCCATACGCACTCCACGAGCTAGTATATTCTTTATTTTGATCATTCGTGGCTTGCCAGAGCCAAGTGCTAGGGCGATGTGATCAAAACCCAAGTTGAAAGCATCATCAACATTAATCGTGCCACCAAAACGAATGCCCCCATAAAGTGCAAAATTTTCACGTCTTTCTAGTAATAACCTGATAATTTTTAAGTAATTCTTATCCCACCGAGAAGTAATGCCATATTCTGCCACCCCACCAAACCCATCTGCCGTGCGTTCACTCAATTTTTCGTGTTTGAAATCTTTAATTAGCTGGAAATTATCAATCAAAGGTTCAATCTTTAGTCCATCAATGGCGATAACGTTATGTCCATCATTCAACAAATGATGAGCTAAATTAAAACCAGCAGGACCAAGGCCTGCAACTAGAACGTTTTTTCCGGTGTTTTCTCTTGGCAATGAACGCTGAAAATTTAAAGGATTCCAACGGCTGAGCAGAGAATATATTTCAAATCCGTACGGTAAACTAAGCACATCATCCAAAATCCTTGTTTCAATCATTGGCACATTCACGGGTTCTTGTTTCTGATATATGCAAGAGTTCATGCAGTCATTGCATATTCTGTGCCCAGTAGCCGCACATAATGGGTTATCTATCATCACAATTGCAAGGCTTGCTATGCTGTAGCCTTCGCTTTTCATCAGATTCATTTCTGATATTTTCTGTTCTAGTGGGCAGCCATGCAGCTCAACTTTTAGTGGGGATTGTTTAAAAGTATTGTCGTTATTAATTAGCCCCTTTGAGCAGCTATCCTTATTCTGCTTATGACAGAATATGCAGTAGTGAGCGTTATCTAATGCTTTATTCAAACTCACCTTTTTGCTTGTTAGATCAAAACCATATCGTCTTTTTACTTCATTTGAATACAGCACTTCAACTTTGTCTACTTCTTTTTTAGAAAATGGTATGAGATTTTCATGGTCAATTTTCCTATGGATACTAAAGAGTATACTCTGTTTATTTTTTACTCTCCACGCTGCATATTGTGCTGCAAGTTCTATTTCTTCTTTGTGATTTTCTTTATCTTCAAACCAATGCATCACCTGCTTGGCAAAATTTTTTTCTGTTGTTGGCAAAGTGAGAAAATGACTTAGTTTGTTAGTAATATCTATATTCGCCACATTAGTGTATTTCTTCAATGCGTAGCGTTGGACAAATAACCTTTTGCATTTATATATTACAGCAAAGTCATTGTGTTTTTTCTTTAGCTCCTCTATTTCTTTTTCAATATTGAAAAGTTTTGCAATAAATTCATCAAGTAAATATGAGAGGTCTATTATTAACTGACTATCTGTCATCCAAGTAGCTGACACTGGGATCCGTTCTTCTTGTTTTCTAGATCCCAGTGTCAAGCACTGGGATGACATCAAAGAAGAAGCTGCTTTTTCTCTTGCTTCAATTAATAAACAAAACAAGCTTTCATCGCACGATTTTATATAATCTAAAAACGCCTCATCCAATTTTATTAATCCACTGCGAGTGTATAAGTTTGAAAATGAGACTTTGAAATTCAGTTGCATCGTTATACTATACAGTGTACATACTGTTTTTTGCAGATGAAGATTTTATTTGTCTTGCAGTCTTGCTAAGATTGTTGCTTCTGCAGCCTTTTCTTCCCCAACATATGCAACACACTCAAATTTACATGCACCCAAACGTGCACTTTTTATACTGGATTGAAGAATCAACGTGTCCCCTGGAATAACTGGCCTTCTGAATTTTGCGTTTTCAATAGACATAAAGTAAACAACTTTATTTTCTATTGTTTTTTTACCGAGGACACATATAGCAGATGCCTGAGCTAAAGACTCAATTATCAAAACTCCTGGCATTATCGGATGGTCAGGAAAATGACCAATAAAAAATGGCTCATTGAAAGTTACGTTCTTAATTGCTTTTATGCTTTTACCATGATCACATTCTATTACTCTATCTACTAGGAGAAACGGATAAGAATGTGGTAATATTTTTATAATATCACTGATATTAAATTGCATAAGCTTACTCAATGCTTTGTAAAGCAAATTCAGGTATTTCCTTATTTACATTTTTTAATACCACATCTGATAAATCAACCTCATCCATAGAGTATAGAACTTGATTCTTTTTTGAAATAAGTAGTACTAAATCTATATTGTTTTTTTCTGCTGTTCTTTTAGCAGCTTCTTTTATCTTATTAAAAACACTTTCTACTGCTTCTCTATAGTTTTCTTCTAAATTTGACATTTTTTTAGCGTAATTATCCCTAACGCTTACAGCGTGCTTATTAAATTGTTCTGCCCTTTCTTTTTTTGCTTCTTCTGACAAAAGGTCAGATTCTTCTTTTGATGGCTTAAGTTTTTCTAACTCATTTTCAAATTCTTGCTGTAACCTAGAATTCTGTTCCTTTATTTGTTGTTGTATATTTTGCAGAGCCAGAGATTCATTGATAACTTTGTCACTATCAATAATAGCAGCCTTTGTATTAAGCACGCCCTGAGATTGATATCCTACAAACTTATATCCCACAAACATGGAAATAATTAATGCAATAACTGATATTAATAACTGTATATATTTCATTCAAATCCCCGCTTCAATAGAAATTTTAACGTTTGGTGATGGTATTATATCATAAGCTTCCTTTACTAAAGGGAACCCAAAATCTAATCTAAGTCTACCAAAAGGAGAAGGCATTGAAAAGCCAAAACCTGGTGATACTCTTATAAGCTTACTATCATAATATTGTCCACTATATTCCCCCTTTTTATCTAAACCAAAAAGTGTTGCGTAGTCAACAAATAGTGAGCCTTTGATACCAGTGTAGTCGTATAATTTGGGTAATGGAAAATCTACTTGCTGTGTTAAATTAAAATAAGTTTCGCCTCCTAATGAGCTATTATTTTTATCTTTTGCTCTTGGTCCAATACCAGAGAGGTCAAATCCCCTAATCTCATTAAAAAAGCGCTGGCCAATGTTTAGATCTTTATCAATATAAGAAAAAATATGACCTGCCTCCACCTTAAAGCGTAGTGTTATATCATCATCAATTTTGCTTAATATCGGATGTGTATAAAAAGATAAGAATTCAGATTTTAGGAAATTTACATTTCCTCCCAATCCTGAAATATCCTGACTTAAGCGCAGTAAATACCCCTCTCTTGGAGCGTATAGATTATCCAATTTATTATATGTAAACGTGTATCCCACTGATGAAATCTGATGTTCACCTTTTTGATCTCTTATTATCTGAGAGATATCCTCATCTTTTCCACCCTTATTGTCCATGTGTATGTGACTATACTTATAAGAATAGTGAAAGGAATTGGTTAGATTTTCTGAGATTTTATATGATAATCTTGCTGTTCCTCCCCAATTACAAGTATCAAAAGTAGTGTTTGGTTTATCTTGTTTTTCATAAAAAATACCCATGCCTAATGACGTATCAGAATCGTTAAAATTGTTTTCAACGAAGTCCATATTAGCAGAAAGCACATGTCGACTTTTTTCAAGAGCAAAAGAGAGCTCTTTACCACTACCAAATAAATTACGATCTGTGAGACTGGTTTTAACAAATACTCTACCAGGAAGAGACAAACCTCCTGTTAAAGATACTGAGGCAGTGTTTTTTTCTTTAACATTTAAGTCAAGATTTACTGCATCGTCATTAACTGCGTAACTATTTACTTTCACTGTTTCAAAAAAATCACTACTCATTAGTTTTTTACGTGATTTTTGAATCTCAGATGTGTTATATGCGTCGCCTTCTGCTATACTGAGCTTTCTTCTAATTACTTTATCTAAAGTGCGATCATTACCATCAATAGTAATTTGGTTTATATAAATCTTTTTACCCGGTAGCACTTTGTAAGTTACATCCATAATATTGTTACGTTGTGTAAATTCTGGATTAACTCTTGCAAATATATACCCTTTTTCATTTAAATGTTTACTTATTTTTTCTGCTGTATTGTTAATTTTAACTCTATTAAATATCTGATTATTTTCTTCTGTGATAAATTCTAATATTTCTTTCCTTAAACTTAAATCCTGAATCTCAGCTTCAATATCAACTTCATTATTTCCAAATAAATATTGCTGCTTTTCATCAATCAAAAAAGTTAACTCTATTTGGTTGTTACTATCAACCTCAACAATTGGTTGGATATTATTTTTAATATATCCTTTAGATGAATAGAAGCGATCAAGCAGTTCTGTGTTAATCAGTAGATATTGAGGTGAATAATGAGTTCCGCTTTTAAAAATTGCTCTAAATAACTTACTAAATATATCATTGCTATGTCTTTTGATAACTTGCTCTAGCTCATTTGCTGAAAAATTTTTGTTACCTATGAATCTTAAACCCTTAATTTTAGAGGTTCTGCCTTCTTTTACCTTAAAAATCAGATTGATCCTATTGCTACCAAGCTTATCTATCTCATATGCAATTTTAACACCAATTTTACCGCTATTCCTATAAAGAGTAACTAGATTTATTAAATCGTTTTGTAATTTTGTTTCAGTAAAAATAGTTAGTGATTTCAACTGGATAACGTTATTTAGCAACTCTTTACTGTTAAATAACTTATTGCCCTTCAATATTACTTTGTTAATTAGTGGATTCTCCTGAATTTTTACTACTAAGTTTGCTTCATCATCCATATAGGCGTTAACACTAGCAAATAACTTTGTTTTATATAAACCTTTTATAACTGAATCTATATCATCATCATTTATATAACTACCTGGTTCTAATTTTGTATAAAACCTTATTGTTTGATCACTTACTCGCTCATTTCCAATATACTTAATATCTTTTATCTGTACTTTTTCCTTATTTTCTAGAGCAGCAAGTAGAATAGGAAAAGAGATAAAAATTATTATTAGTATGTGGAATAACTTTCTCATACGTATCTTAAAAAAAATGCCTAATATCATTTGTGATTGCAACTGCCATCAACAAAAACAATATGGTAGCACCAAAAGTGGCTGCATATTTTTGATATTTCAAACTCAAATCTCTACGTATAACTGCTTCTATGATATAATGAAATAAATGCCCACCATCTAGCAGTGGTATTGGCAGCAAGTTAATTGCAGCTAAATTAGCTGAAATAATTGCCATAAAATATAGAACCATAATAAATCCCTTTTTAGCTGATTGTCCTGAATATTTTGCGATTTTTATTGGCCCGCCTATTTCATTTACATTCCTTTTACCCACAACAATTTGAAAAAGAGCTTTGATTGTTAAACACATAGTGTGGTAGGTTTCACTCACTGATAGGCTAGCAGCTCCAAGAAAAGATGACTGTTTTAACCCCATTATATTAATTGAGGTAATTCCTATAGTTTTTCTTTCTATTATGTTGCCAAAAACATCTCTATCCTCAACTGTAAACGGAGTTAGGGTAGTTCTGTGCTCTTGGCTATTTCTGCTATACTTAATTTCCATTCTTGTTTCAGGGTTTGACATTATCACTCGTGAAATATCTTCAAAGTATTTTATTTTATACTCATTAATCTGTGTAATAGTGTCACCTGGCAGTAGGCCAGCTTGCTTTGCTGCACTTTCTTCAATTACATTACCAATTACTGGTGGAGTACGATAATAGCCTGCCACGCTGAAAAATACTGTGAAAGCTATAACGGTAAATATCATGTTTGCAAAAGGCCCTGCAAAAACTATTGCTGCTTTTTGATATCGAGGTTTTGTATGGAATGAGTATAATTTTTCTTCTTCAGTTAATTTTTGTTGATCAACAGGAACGCTTGCTGCATTAGTATCCCCTAACATTTTAACGTAGCCACCCAATGGAAAGGCACTTAATTTCCATCTAGTTCCAGACTTATCGTTAAAACCAAAAATTTCAGGACCAAAGCCTATAGAAAAAGATTCAACTTTAACCTTGCATGCTTTAGCGACAATATAATGACCATATTCATGCACGAATACTATGACAGAAATTATTAAAGAAAATGATAGAAAATAATATATTCCATCGCTAAGTTGATGAGAAATTAATTCCACCTATATTTAAAATCTTAATCAAAGGCTAAGTATATTAAAATGTGCCTCGCTTGACAAGTATTTAGTTTAGTCTTTAAATTAAAAAAAAGTTTAATGACAATGACAGATATCTCCTTATTAAGAAGAAAATTGATGTATAGGAGCTGGCATAGGGGCTGCAAAGAAACCGATATACTTTTAGGGCATTTTGCATTAAAATATCTTGATAAATTTTCCTTAAGCGAACTAATCGAATACAAAAAAATAGTTGATCTTGATGATTACGAATTATATTGTTACATAACTCGTAAGACACTCCTACCACCTGGCTTGAGTAGTGAGATAGTCGATTTGATTGCTTGCTTTAATCCTTTATGCACTCAATAATCTTATTCACCTTGTTTAGTACTTCAACATATTCTATTTTTCTCTCACTTCTATACTTTTCGCGCTCTTGATTTACTTCATCCAACCACTTTGTTAATTCTAAAATTTTATCCTCGAGAGTCAATGCTGCAAGTAAGAAATTTAATGCGTCTGAGCCCTTACCTCCAGTTTTTTGAGATATGGAGCTAACTAGCTTGTTAAAGCTATTAGCAAGTTGTAATAAATGGTCCTTCTTTTTACTTTCGCAAGATATTTTGTATGTGTTATTACGTATAACTATTTCTACTACTTGCATATGGTGCTATATTGTATGACTTTCACATTTACAATATAGATTTTTATTCATTTATCAAGTTGGATAACTTTTTACTGCTACGAAAATAAGTTTTAAAATATTGATGTTTTGCAACCTTCTGTAACATCAAATTACTTGTCTCTTTCAAGTTATAGCTCCTAATTGAAAAAGAACCAAATCCCCTGATTTCAACTCTACTATGATACTTCAATGCGCTTGAAAGTACCAAAAAAAAACTATCAACTATGGCTGCTATAAAGATCTTATCTAACAGAGGATGTCTTTTTGCTACTTTTGCTATTATATCAGATTTTGTTGCCATTTATATGAATTCACAATAAGTTACTTGGCAGATAATATGATATTATATTTTTCAACACCCAGTACTTCAACTTGTATTTTTTCTGATATAGAAAACCTTTTATTTTCTGGTAAATGCTCTTGATCTATTAAAAGGGCTACATTGTTCTCAACCTCAACAACTAGACCATTTTCTTCTCTCTTACTTACAGTAACCTGCATTTTATCGCCTACTTTAACTTTCTTTATTAGTTCTTCAAGAGGATCATACTCTATTTGTTTTACTCCAAGATAAATCCTTGTCCGATCTACATTAGCCCTTATTACTTTTGCTTCTATTTTATCACCTACATTACACTTTTTTATCTCATCTGAATTATTTCTAGACCAACTTAGGTTTTGCATATAGATTATCCCTTCTACATCCTCACATATCTCAGAATCATCAAAAATCACAGATATTTGTGAACCAGTATTGCTCTTAACTGTACCAGAAACAATAGAACCGAGAGGATATTTATCAATAAATACTTGCCAAGGATTATCTACGCACCTTTTTGTACTTAAACTCATCTTATTTTTAATAGTGTCAATACCAAGAATTTTAACATCTACCTCTTGTCCTATTGTTACAAAGTTACTAATTGGTAAAGTACTCTTATTCCAAGTTATTTCTGATGAGTGCACCAAACCTGCAATTCCAGGTTTAATCTCAACAATAAACCCGCAATCTTTTATACCTGTGACACATCCTTTGTGTATGCTGTTAATTGGACATTTTGACTCTAGATCTTGCCAAGGATTATCTCCTAATTGCTTTACACCTAGGGAGATTTTTCCATTTTCTCTATCTATTTTTATAATTTTAGTTTTTATATGCTGACCACAAGAAAAAATCGCGGATGGATGACTTACATTACTCCAAGAAATATCTGTAATATGTAGTAGCCCATCTATAACTCCCACTGTATCTGATTCATGAATACCGACAAATGCACCATAGTGAGTGATGCTTTTTATTTTGCCTTCTACTATATCACCTTCATTTAAAGATTCTAAAAACTTAATTTTTTCACCAGCGCATAATTTCTCTAACACCAGCCTTCTTGATACTACAATATTCCCCTGCTTCTTATCCATTTTAAGCACGATGAATTTTTGTTCAGTTTCAATAAGGTGATTAGCATCTTTTACTTGCTTCAAATCCACATGACTCAGCGGTAAAAATGCACTTATTCCATCACCAAGATCAACAATAAAACCGCATTTAATTGAGCGTTTAATGATTCCAGCCACTTCATCCTTTGTAACTGTGCTTTCTTCCAACTTATTCCATTTCTCGTCTCTAATTGCTTTCTCACGACTAAGAACAACATTACCATGATAATCTTCAATTCTTTCTACATAAACTTTAATTTTCGAGCCAATAGTGATTTCATCATTACAACCGAGCTCCTTGATCAGAATTCTTCCGTCTGACTTTAAACCAACATCCACCACAATATCATTAGGATTTATTCTTGTAATTACACCTTTTACCACATCTCCTTCTTTAATTCTATTAACAAAAGAATCTTCAAAAAAGGCATTACCTTGATTATCAAATTGGTCTTGAAATATCTCTTCTATGAACTTATTTGATGATAGCTTCCTGATAGTGAACGGCAGACTTACAGATGAATTATTATTCATACTCTTAATTTAAACTTTATTAGAACTCATATATTATATAATATTAATAATTAGTGACAAGTAATTTCTCATTAATTCATTTCTAGAATTGTTTAAGCTATAAAAAATGAGGTTATGTAAGAGTGTGCTATTTGAGAATAACAAATGGATTAGGTCGTTCTCCAGAAAATCTAGGTTAAAGTCGGATATTTTGGAGAAATATTCTATTCAAAATAGCAGGGAATCTATAAAAAAGATCGTAAGCTCGCAAAAAAGAATATGGATAGAAATAGGTTTTGGCAATGGTGAAAATATGCTTCATCAGGTATTCAATGAAACTGATCTATTATTTATAGGATGTGAGCCTTATTTAAAGGGGGTTTCTTGCTTGCTAAAGAACATAGAAGCACACAGCATAAAAAATATTTTAATATGGACAGAAGATGCGAGAGAATTAATTGCCAATTTTCCTGATAACAGTGTTGAAAAATTCTTTATTCTTTTTCCAGATCCATGGCCAAAAAGAAGTCACAACAAAAGACGGTTAATTAATAAGGAATTTTTAAATTTATTAGCAAAAAAAATACTTGTCACAGGGGAAATATTTATTGCAACTGATCATCAAGATTATGCAGAGTGGATAGAGTTGCATATAAAGCAGTGTAACTCTTTAACCTATAAGGAAGATAGTTTTGCAAATTATACTCTTACAAAATACCACAGAAAAGCGCTAGAATATCAGCGTAAAATAAAGTTTTTTAAAGTAAGTGTTATAGATAAACTAACTTAGATTTACCTCTGCTTGTTAGTACAGCTGTGTACGTGACACTCAAACAGCCCTGATTCTAAAGGCATTGGTGTTAGTTTTTCTCACCCACTGCAAATACTGCACAATACTGTCTACTTGATCGTCGTGACGAACTTCTGGAAACATTAAAATCTCATGCTCAAAATCGCTGAGCCATACTGCTTGATGCGGCAGAAAAACCCTCTCAGATTCTATAATTGGGACAATTCGGTGGAATCGAGTTAGTTTGTCATCATGTGGTACTATTTGAATAATAGGTAAATCACTGTTTTTCTTGAGCTCTTGCACCAATTGCTGACCGCTTGCTTTTGCTTCGATTAAAATTGCATGTGGCTTCCACTTTGCAGCCAGTAATAGAACTTGCTCTTTAAGTTTTGGATACTCAAGTTTTGCACGATATACGTCGAGCAAATAGAATTTATTATCTATTTTTGTCCAGGTAGTGCAGACGCTAAAGTCGCTTACGTTACTTGTTGAAATTGCGGTATCCCAACTTTGCGTTACATGCAAGAGGCTATCAGGAAAATTTTTATAGCGCTTTAGCCACTCTCGTTTAATTATACCACTTGAAAGTGGTAGAGGATTTTGTTGGTATTGAGCAGCAAAACCATAACTTCCAAGTTCAGTTTTTATCATCTCAATTTCTTCTTTTCCTTCATTAAGGGAATATAGCAACTGACCTTCTTCCCTTGAGTATATACGCGCTGGAATATGATTATTAACTGAATAAATAATCTCTTTATCTTCAGCTATTATTGGTAAACAGACATGATGCCATATGTTTTTTGGTTTAGAGAGAAGGTGACCAGTTAAATCTTCCAGATGGAGCCTATGCATCACAAGAACGATGACTCCTTTTTTTCTGTCGTTGAGTCTGGTTACTAGAGCCTGATCAAACCAGTTTGCAGCACGCTTTCTAAATGTTTCGCTCAAAGCTTGCGCGGGACTTAGTGGATCGTCCACAATAATGAAATCACCACCTTCACCGGTTAATGTTCCTCCAACTGATGTTGCAATCCTACATCCTCTTTGCACTGTTTGAAATTTATATTTAGTGTTTTGATCTTTGCATAATTCTACTTCCGGAAATAGCTCTCTATACCAATCAGATTGCATTATGCACCTTGTATCAAGTGAGTGCTTTTCGCTAAGCAGTCGAGAGTAACTTGCAACTATTATTCTTGCAGTTGGCTGATTCCCGAGTATCCATGCGGGCCATGCAACACTTACGCATACAGACTTCATCGAGCGTGGAGGCATATTGAATATTATTCGTTTTACTTCACCAGCGCTTGCCGCTTCAAGCCTGTCTGCTATGACTTTTATATACTGATAACCGTTATACTCACACCCTGGCACTACCGTTTGAAAGCATAACTCAATGAATTTTAAAAAGTTCATGTTAGTCTCCTATAGTGTTACTGGAATCTACTTTATGATTACAGTACTCTTTTCTGTATCCAAGTAGCCCCTGTGGCGTCATTCAAGTAACTAACACTGATTTCCCATCCAAAATCCCAGTGCCTAGACACACAGCTGTACGAACATTGTGATTTGGGCTAAAAAGATGCGAGTAGCCCCTTCGGTGTCATCCCAGTGTCCTCTTTCTCTTGTCATCCCAGTACTTGATACTGGGATCCAGATGCACGGCTAATGCTGAAACCAATACTCCCTTTTCTTGTCATCCGAGTACTAGGACCCAGAAGACTCAGGTAATAAGAACTAGATTCCAGCGTCACGCGCTGGAATGACACCGTCACAAACTGCTAGGTCTTCATAATTTCATCCCAGTGTCCTCTTTCTCTTGTCATCCCAGTACTTGATACTGGGATCCAGATGCACGGCTAATGCTGAAACCAATACTCCCTTTTCTTGTCATCCGAGTACTAGGACCCAGAAGACTCAGGTAATAAGAACTAGATTCCAGCGTCACGCGCTGGAATGACACCGTCACAAACTGCTAGGTCTTCATAATTTCATCCCGGCCCTCATGATGTCATTCCAGTCCTCATAGTGTTTATCCCGGCCTTCATAATGTCATTCCAGCCCTCATGATGTCATCCCAGTACTGGGATCCAACTAAATTGGTAAACACTTTACAGCATTTTTGATGGAGAGAACTAGATGCCAGTGTCAAGCACTGACCATTTTTTCCTTAAGTTTTTGCAGCTTGCGTTCTATTACAAAAATTTTGTGGTACTAATGAGTAGCAAAATGATAGCGAATCTAAACTAAAAAGAATACATTCTTACACTGCTTTAAAGTCTACTAAATTCATTTTTAAAGAATAATAATTATAATATACTTTGTGTGTGGTTAAGATAGCTCTGGAATGGCATAAAGAATTACGCCATCATCGAAATGAAACTCGTTATTTGTATCTGCTGCTGTGTACTCTTTATGAATTTTATAAGAGTTATAAACATCATACTCTGCTTTTATATGGTAATCATAATACTGAAACTCACCATTTTCATTGAAAGAGCCAAATTGATCAATTAATGTAGCTATTTTTCTACCTTTTCCACTCTTTGTTAATTCAAATACATCGGCTGGGCAGTAACCTGGATCAGTGGTTCCTTCTGTGATAAGAAATGATGGTTTATCGTTAAGCAACTTGCAGAAATTTGGTTTATATTCCTTTTTCATACAGTTTAAACTTATATACTGATATTCACCTGAGACGTTTGAGTATTGTGGATCATACTTTTTATGTTCAAAAAACTCATTACCTAAGAAATTACAAAACGTTAATTTATAATCATCATTATTACCGGACTTAACGACTTTAAGGTAATGAAAATCTCTAGGAATTTTTACCTCTTCTTTCGTAACGTGATTACGTATGACAAGCTCACCATTTGGCATATGATAGCCAATCTTTGGCAAAGTAGCTACAAGCTTACCGTTCAACATGATATTTGCTTGATAGATATCATCCGATAACTTCTCTCCTTGCTGCAAAGTACAATCCTGCCCGGCCTTAGTTGTTGCTTCTGATACACCACACTGTTCAGCCTTAGTTAAGTTTTCTATTATTGTTGATATCTCACTTATTTCTAATACATCATGTTCATTTTTTGTGTATTGATATTTATAGCAACTACCATCTTCATATACCGGGAGATAGGTTCCTTCTTTGTCTGATATATAAATATTATCATCTTCTATTGTAAAATAAAGTCCATCTGTTTCTTCTTTAATCTTTTGTAGTACTGGGTCATTTTCATCGTTAAAATTGATAAAGTCGAGTACTCCAGTTGCGCCTCTATTCAATAATTTGATACCAAAATATGGACTATCTTTTATGTTGTAAAGTGCAATTCCAATCGATTTGGACGCAAGCTTTTCTATAATATCATCCCTCTGTGTACTTATGATAGCCTCTTGTTCTATAATAAGATCCTCTTCAACAGGCATATTATTTTCATCATGTCTTCTTGTCTTCACAGGTGAGTTTCCTTTATATAAAACTATTATATTACTCTCCAATTTCAATTTCACATCTCTAATAGTGTCACCCAACTCAGCTGTGCCCATGTGTGAACAGATAGTATATTTGTTGTCATCATGCTCTAATTTGTAATATTTATCAGGCAGTTTAATCAACTTTTTGTAAAGCGGATCTTTGTTATCTATTCTAAATGTCATACTATTACCTTAAATAACCAGCTGTTGTTTGATTAATGGTGCTGAGACTATTTGGAGGAGTAACATAACTCATAAAACTTCTTGGCAATTTGGTATCTGTTGCTGTTTTTTCAGTATAAGAACCCTCTTTTTGCTGCTTATTGCTTTCTAACGTCTTTTTTATCCCATCTTTAAAAGTAACTAAAAATTTATCAGCTTGTTTACAATTTGGGCAAGCTTCTTCTGCAAACGAACATAAAATCCCTGGTATTTTAGAAAAATTACCACTTCTTATTTGTTTCACAATAGCTGATTGTACTGATACAGGATTGAAACTTAGGTTTTTAAATGATATGCCAGATTTAACCGCTGCATGTTTTAGTACTTTTTCAAACTCCCCTGTAATATTTAATGCATAACCTAGCGCTTCTAACGGAGATACAGACTGATCTGTTGTAGAGATATACTTTTGACCTGTAATTTTCCTTATCAATACATCCAATAACAAAAGTGTGCCATCTATGTCAGCGCTTTGAGTTATCATAGCTTTGGTTGATTGAAAATTACTATAATCTATAGCAGGCTTGAAAGAAGAAAATATGAATTGAGAAGCATTTTTAGCAGTATCTACAATAGTATTGGCAAAAACATTTATCCATGAAATTGGTCTGCCTGCTCCATTTTTTACTGATGGATTGCTTATTTCCCTCTTTCCTCTAGGTGCAATGCATATTTGATCCATAGGTTCTGTCCTACAAAACATATCTTTTACTTTACTATGCAATGCTTCAGCGGTTTCTGCTGATTGACGTGCATCCATAGCAAAACTGTCAGCCTCTTCTTTAAAAACTTTAGTTTCTGTAGCAGATCTTTCAGAAGCATTTTTAGCTACCTCTACTGCATTTTTAGCATCCAAGGTTTCAGTTCTTGTTTGATTAATCTCACGTAAAAATTGATGCACCACATCAGCACCTATTCCATCTTCTCCCTTTGGACCTGGCATTCCTATTGAACCAGTATCTCCTTTACTACCCTTAAGACCAGATCTGCCAGCCCGACCTTTGGGCCCTTGAGGTCCAATATTTCCCTGTTCACCCTTTGTACCTTTTGTTCCATCCATACCTGGCAAACCTGCAAGACCTACTGGACCTATATCTCCTTTTAATCCATCTGTACCGATATCTCCTTTCTCACCCATATCGCCTTTTATTCCTATGGCTCCATCTGCTCCTTGAGGTCCAATATTTCCCTGTTCACCCTTTGTACCTTTTGTTCCATCCATACCTGGCTCACCCTTGCTGCCTGGAAGACCTTGTGTACCTGGCAACCCATCTGTACCGGTATCTCCTTTCTCACCCATATCGCCTTTTATTCCTATGGCTCCATCTGCTCCTTTAGGTCCAATATTTCCCTGTTCACCCTTTGTACCTTTTGTTCCATTCATACCTGGCTCACCCTTGCTGCCTGGAAGACCTTGTGCACCTGGCAACCCATCTGTACCGGTATCTCCTTTCTCACCCATATCGCCTTTTATTCCTATGGCTCCATCTGCTCCTTGAGGTCCAATATTTCCCTGTTCACCCTTTGTACCTTTTGTTCCATTCATACCTGGCAAACCTGTAAGACCTACTGGACCTATATCTCCTTTTAATCCATCTGTACCTGGCTCACCCTTGCTGCCTGGAAGACCTTGTGTACCATTGAAGCCCCTCAGACCTGTTATACCTGGCAATCCATCTTCTCCTTTAGGTCCTGTTGAACCAGTATCTCCTTTACTACCCTTAAGACCAGATCTGCCAGCCTGACCTTTGGGCCCTTGAAGACCTATATTTCCTTTGTCACCTTTAGGACCGGATATACCTTGTACTCCATCTGCTCCTTTAGGTCCTACTGGACCTTGTACACCTGGCAAACCTGTAAGACCTACTGGACCTGTATCTCCTTTTAATCCATCTGTACCTGGCAATCCATCTGTACCGGTATCTCCTTTCTCACCCATATCGCCTTTTATTCCTATGGCTCCATCTGCTCCTTTAGGTCCAATATTTCCCTGTTCACCCTTTGTACCTTTTGTTCCATCCATACCTGGCAAACCTGTAAGACCTACTGGACCTATATCTCCTTTTAATCCATCTGTACCTGGCTCACCCTTGCTGCCTGGAAGACCTTGTGTACCATTGAAGCCCCTCAGACCTGTTATACCTGGCAATCCATCTTCTCCTTTAGGACCTTGGACTTCTCCTGGATTTTTCCTTAGTTCTTCTGAAATGCTTTGTGTTAGCTCGGTATTATTTGCAAGTTTTTCTACTAATGTATCACTTAGTAACACATCTGCTAGCTCTTGAATTTTGTTATCAGCTAGTGCAATGGCTATTCCTGTGTGAATATCTTGATCATCGATAATTCTTCCTGCAATTTGCTGCTCTAATACTAAATCTCCGTCTTGATTACGGTATTCAAGTACCTGATTAGCAATGGTGCCACCATTAATTAATTTTTGTACAACTTCTTCAGGACTTGCATTTACACCGCTATCCCCTCTATCACCTTTTGTTCCTGGAGCTCCCGGTGTTCCTGGAGCACCATCTACTCCTTTAGAACCTACTGGACCCTGCGGACCAGGCATTCCTGGTGCCCCATCTGCTCCTTTAGGGCCTGGGGTTCCGTCTTTGCCAGCTTGACCTGGCGCTCCAGTATTTCCTTTATTACCCATACTTCCTTTAAAACCCTGTATACCTTGATCACCTTTTAGTCCATCTATACCTGGCTCACCTTTTTGTCCTTGCACGCCTGGAAGACCTTGCAAGCCCCTTGGACCTTGGTCACCCATATTACCTTTAGGACCAGATACTCCAGTATTGCCTTGAGGACCTTGAACTTTTCCTGGATTTTTTCTCAACTCTTCTGCTACTCCTTCTTGTAATGCTTGGTCATTTATCAAGATTTTTTTACCTTGATCATCTTTTGCTTCTAGCACTGCTTTTCCTAGCTCATCTACTTTAGTGTTAAAGAAGTTATGAACAATATTTTCAACTATTGTTTTTGCTGCGCTCACATTGCCTTTTAATTGAGTATACTCAAGTAAATACTTAGCCAATTTTTCCTTATCTATTTTTTGTTCCACCATGTGGAGAGCTTTTGCTTGCTCACCTAAACCACTATGCAATAGAAGGTACTTAGCAAGTCCCCACTCACTCACCTTATCTCCTACAAGAGTATTAGCCTCTTCTTTGTTCATACTGCTTCTATCAACAAGTAATTCGGCAAGTTTTTCTGCAAATTTTTCATATTTCTTAAAGACCATAGGATCGGGATTATTTTGTTGTGTAACATCGCTTGTTATTGCGTTTACAATATGTTTTGCAATTTCTTTCGCTTCCTTTTGAGAAAGTTTATGTACTACTCCTTCAGTGAGTTTTGCTTCATCAACTTTATTCATAAATTCCTGTGGATCGAGATTAATTTTACCAGCAACCTGAGTTGCAAGATTTTCACCATTGCTGTCCTTTGTATTAAGCACTACGTTTCCTAGCTCAGCTTTTTTACTAGTAACTAATTCTGTTGCAATTTCTGTAGTACTTGGGGTATATCCTTTCTCACCCTTTTTACCCTCTGGACCTTTTGCACCTGTTGGACCATTACTACCTTTTGGTCCTTCATTACCTCTATCTCCCTTCGCTCCACTTTGACCTTGTGGACCTGGAAGACCTATAAAACCTGGCTCACCCTTTTGGCCTCGAGAGCCTGGAAGACCTAGAAGACCTGACCGACCCCTTTTACCTGGATAACCCATCATTCCACCTTTACCTGGACGACCAGGGAGACCTAGTTCACCTTTATAACCTGGAGGACCAGGGAAACCTCGCAATCCTTGTTCACCCCTTTCACCTGGGAAACCTATAAGACCTAGCTCACCCTTTTGGCCTTGAGAACCTAGAAAACCTCTATCACCTTTTTCACCAGAAAAACCTCGCAATCCTTGTTCACCCCTTTCACCTTTGAAGCCTGGAGGACCTTGTATACCTTTATCGCCTTTTGATCCATGCGCACCTGACGCTCCAGTATCTCCTTTATTACCTTTAGGACCTTGAATTTTTCCTGGATTTTTTCTCAATTCTTCTGCTACTCCTTCTTGTAATGCTTGGTCATTTATCAAGATTTTTTTACCTTGATCATCTTTCGCTTCCAGCACTGCTTTTCCTAGCTCAGCTTTTTTACTAGTAACTAATTCTGTTGCAATTTCTGTAGTACTTGGGGTATATCCTTTCTCACCCTTTTTACCCTCTGGACCTTTTGCACCACTACTACCTTTTGGTCCTTCATTACCTCTATCTCCCTTCGCTCCACTTTGACCTTGTGGACCTGGCTGACCCCTTTCACCTAGATAACCCATTATTCCATCTTTACCTGGAGTACCAGGGAGACCTCTACCACCTTTTTGACCTGGAGAACCAGAGAAACCTTGCTCACCTTTATAACCTGGAGGACCAGGGAAACCTCGCTCACCCCTTTCACCTGGTTCACCTTTGGAACCATCAAAACTTGCTTCACCAGACATACCTGGCTCACCTTTTTGACCTGGAATACCTGGAACACCAAAGAGACCTTTCTCACCTTTTTGACCTGGGAGACCTGTAGGACCCACTACTCCACGGTTACCTGTAATACCAGGGAGACCTTTCTCACCCCTTTCACCTTTAGAACCATCCAAACCTGCTTTACCAGGGAGACCTGGAATACCCAAGAGACCTTCCTCACCTTTTTGACCTGGAGGACCTTGTACACCAGCATGTTCTAATCTTTTAATGTCGCTTTCTAAAGCTTTAATTCTTTCTTCTAAATCTATATATTCTTTAGTGTTCACATCAACCTCCAAAAAGTTGTCAAAATTTTCTAAGTTATAATAATAAGGATATGGACCTCGGCTATTGTCATACTCATCTCCAGAATAACCGAGGTTTAAGTCATAGTAATAATCAGTATATGAATCTGGGCTATTGTCATGCTCATATCCAAAATAACCGGGGTGTAAGTCATAAAATCCTTTGCATTCACCATCTTCATCTGATATGCAGCCAACATAATTATTGCCTAACTTTTTTGCTGTAAAATAACTATCTTGCGCTTTTAAGCTCTTTGTTTTATGAAAAGAAGATAACTTGAAATTATTATCCTTGCGATTGAATATTGGAATAACGTTATTCAATATGTAAACCTCGCCAATAGTGGTATCATATACATGAACGCTCTTATAGTATCTGTATTGCAGTTCGTTAGAAAACCAGTTTCTTGCTCGTATTGTGAGCCTTTTATCAGACGAATTTTTAAGATTTTCTAAAATAAGACTGATATTTTTGCTACTAATTATGTCTTTTGGATCTATTAAAACCTTGCTATTTTCTAGCAGTTCATAATTAACACTACATTTGTTAGCATTATATGTGTAAACATGGGCATTATTTGCGTAATTTTTAGGTATATGATCAATAGTAGCTATAATAGTATCTTTGCCATCATAGTAATAATAATAAGGTTTATCAGAGGTAGTAACTAAAGCTAATTTGTAATCGTTTCCTACCCTTTCTAGCTTTAGCCGTAGCCCTTGAGATAAGTCGTGTAGTACACTTGTCACGTCATGCTTCAAATCTCGAATTTGAAAACGCCGATCAATATTGTTGTCGATGATAATGTAAGATACACTAGGCAGGCTAAGTGTTGTTTTGTTATTTACTCTTATTTGAGTAGTTGTTACATAACGAGTTACATTACTGCAATCTTTTTGAGGAACATCTTCCTTTTCTAGTTTAAAACGCATCTCCACCTCCCTTTGCGATTAGATATAGTTAATTTACAGGCGTTAATTATTGATTAATAATGATGATAAGTAAATATAATTATGCTTTATGCTAATTTAATTATAAATTGACTTGTGAAAGAAAGCTGTTCTTTTCTGTCATTCCAGCACCTAAACAGTAGTTACTCACAAGCAAAAAGCAGCTAACTTATGCTAACACTCGGTGAAATTGTGGAAAGTTTGGATGTCAGTGTCTGGGCATTGGCATCTATTATGTCACAAAATAAATGTTCATTATAATTAGCTATAAGCATCAAAAACTTTACCAATCTAAAAAAGATAAGGTAAGTCCAGAATTTAAATTAATAATTTACTAATGCTTGGCTAAATATAGAGAAAGCTGCTATAATTTTCACTAAAATGAACTTTATTAAAAACACCCTCATTGTTATAGTAAAGGGTATAGAAGAACCTGTCAAGCAGTTTCTTATGACTTAGATTCGATGATAGAATACAATGTAAAATAGCTACTTCTTCAATTTTATTGAAGTAAAGAACTGGTTTCCATTGCGGTAGATGAGCAACATTATTGAATCTTTGCCGTTTTTCTTTACTGCTGAATCAATTTGTTTTTGAAAATCATTAGTGTTTTCAATATCGATTCCATCTAATTGGATAATGATATCCCCTTTTTTAATAACATGCAGTGTGAAATTACTATTACTATCTACACTAGTAACTACTACACCTTTTGTGGGTGCATTATTTTTTAGTTCTTTTGGCAAATTTGAAACGGTTAAACCACTTATATAACTAGATGTTGATTTATTTTCTTCTTGATTATTACCTAGATCATCGTTTGCAGATTCCTCGATTACAACCTTGATATTGACTTCTTTACCCTTTCTAAGTAACTTAGTTTGTACTTTTTTCCCAAGTTCAGTTCTTGAAACCATTTGCGGTAATTGTGTCATTCTATCAATTTTTTTACCGTCAAATTCTAATAATATATCACCTACTTTAATTCCTCCTTTCTCTGCAGGACTACCCTTTACTACACTTGCAACTAGTGCACCTTTGGTGTCTTTTAAACCCAAGGATTCAGCAAATTCTTTTGTTATAGGCTGAACCTGCACACCAAGCCAACCATGTTTTATTTTTTTGCCACTTTTTAATGTGTCAATAATTGACATAGCTAGATTAGATGGTATAGCAAAGCCTATACCCACGTTACCGCCAGATTCAGATGGGGAATAGATAGCAGTATTAATGCCTATAACTTTTCCATTTAGATGAAATAATGGTCCCCCTGAATTGCCTCTGTTAATTGCAGCATCAGTTTGAATAAATTCATTCATAGTACCAATACTAATGTCTCTAGATCTTGCGGATATAATTCCTGTGCTTACAGAGCCACCCAAACCAAATGGGTTACCTATTGCAATAACTGCATCACCAACCCTTGCTGTATCAGAATTACCAAATGCAACAAAAGGAAGATCTTTATCAGAATTAATCTTAAGCACAGCAAGGTCAGTTTTTGCATCGTAGCCTAAAACTTCTGCTTTGAAATAAGTGTTATCGTTCATAGTAACTGTGATATCTTGGGCGTTTTTAATAACGTGATAATTAGTTACTATTATTCCATCTTTATCTATAATAAATCCAGAGCCAAGCAACACCACCTCTCTGTTAACGCTAGGGCCCCTGTCCATAAAAAACTGATCAAAGTGCTCAAAAAATTCTTTAAAATCATCAAAGAAATTATTTCTTGGTGTAAAAGGAATTTTAGTTCTATTGTTATTTTCTTGCTTAACTATTTGCTCACTTGAAATATTTACAACTGCAGGAATAAGCTCTTCCACTATATCAGCAAGCCCTTGATATACAGGGCCCGCAACCGTTTTTGTGAACACATTAGCATATGAAGAAAACGCAATTAGAAAATATGCAAATATAGATAAAATAAATGCTTTACTTCTCATAAACTATTTCCACCCCTTGTTCAAAATATCTAAGAAATTATTATTTGGTGAAAGCACGAATTTAGTATTATTTTCGGCAAATGATTTACTGTAAGCGCTCATAGAGCGATAAAAGTTAAAAAACTCTTCATCAACCTTAAATGCCTCATTATAAATTCTAGTTGCTTCAGCATAACCACGACCTCTTATTTCATGCGATTCTTTTGCTGCACTAGCAATAATTCCCCTTTTTAATTTATCAGCTTCTGATCTAACTTCCTGCCCAGCTTGCTCTCCTTCTGCTCTAATTTCTTTTGCTTCTTTTTCCCTTTCAGTTTGCATACGGCGAAATATTGCAGAACTATTTTCTTCTGGTAAATCTGCTCTCTTAATTCTTACGTCTATTATTTCTATGCCAAATTTTTCAGCTTCAGAATAAACTCCACGCTGAATCAATTGCATAACCTCTGATCTTTTTTCATTTAACAAACTGATCAACGAAAATCTGCCTATATTTTCTCTTATGTGTGCTTCTATAACCGGATATAATCTTCTAACCAGCCCTGATTCATTCCTCACAGCCTGGTAAAAAGCAACAGGATTTGTTATTTTATATTTTGCATACGCATCTACTATAATACGTTTTTGATCCGCTGTTATCACTTCCCTTGGGATCTTATCAGGACTTAAATCTAAAACTCTTTTATCAAGAAACTCTACACTATTTATGAATGGTAACTTAAAATATAAGCCACTTTCCCTAACATCTCTTACAACTTTACCGAGTTGTATAACTATCGCTTGTTTTGTTTCTTCTACAATAAACATCGAGTTAGATAAAGCAATCAATAAAACAACAAATATGAAAACAAAAACGATTTTAATATTACTACTCATGGTTATTTTCCTAAATTTGTAAGAGGTAAATAAGAAAACATACCTTTCAGATCATCAGTTACAACAACTTTGTCTACCTTACTGAAAATATTTTCCATAGTTTCAAGATAAATACGATTCTTAACGAGAGAAGGATTCTGTCTATATTCCTCATAAAGAGATAAAAAGCGATTTGCATTACCTTTTGCTTCATTTATTACTTCATTCTCATATGCCTCTGCATCTAGTTTTATCTTTATCGCCTCACCCTTTGCTCGAGGTATAATATCATTACTATAAGCATATGCTTCGTTTATAGTACGCTCTTTGTCTGCACGAGCGCTTTGTACATCTCTAAACGAACTGATTACTTTTTCTGGTGGATCAATTTTTTTCATTTGAACAGATAAAATCTCTATGCCCATTTGGTATCCATCAAGAATCTGCTGCAATAGAATTCTAGTATCTCTAGAAATTTCTGGTCTGCCTTGACCAAGTGCAAAAGAGATCGTGTTTTTACCTATTATTTCTCTCATGGCACTTTCGGCAGCATTTTTAACACTGAAACCTGGTTTGTAATCCCGCACTTTGAATAAATAGTCCTTAGCATCTCTAACGCGCCACTGAACCTCGAAGTTAACGTTGACTATATTTTCATCTCCAGTTAGCATCACACCTTCACCGCGATCTGTATCTCGTCCATAAGAACCGCTTACACCAATTTCTTCACGATTTACTTCCTTAACGTTCACTTTAAAAACCTTACCAATAGGATAGGGAAAGTGATAGCGCAAACCAGATGTTTCTGTATCAGAATATTTGCCAAAAGTAAGTTCTATGCCTTCTTCGCTAGGATGAACAATATAAAAGCCAGTACAAACATAAAGCAGCAAAATAATGAAAATGATGAAATAAGGTTTTTTGCCTCTATTTCTGGTGAAGCCATTAAAAAAGCATCTTATATCAGACATAGCTTTACTTAAAATATCTTCATTATTGGAACCTACCGATTTCTTTCCAAGATTCCAAGGATTATGCTCATCCATAAAAATTATTGATTTTATAACTAATACGCTGATATTACTTAATCTTATCAAAAAATGCAAAACTATTTTATTTACAAATTAATTATCAGAGCGAAAGGTATGATCATACACTGCCTTTTCCCTGTATGATATGGTCGATTCTACAGAATTTGCTGGCTTTTGAATTCCTTATTGTCATTCTTGAGATGCACTACGTCTTCGTGAAAACTACTATGATTTTTTAATAATAAAAACGCTAGAATTGTAGTAACTAGTAAGATGAACGCTCTTTTTCTATACCTCATACAATCTTGACATTAATGCCAATAAGCCAAATTTCGCTTATCTTTCAACAGAGTTAAAAGACAGGACAAGTATCTTTAGTCTATATTAACTCAATTTTGTTTACAGTCTTAGAGGTAGCATTGTGCAAGTAAATAGATGTAGATATTGCTAAACAAAAATATGACAATTTCTCACCTCCGCTCAAACAATTTTTCAATATCACTTAGTTTCACTTCTATATAAGTTGGTCTGCCGTGGTTGCATTGTCCAGAATGTGGCGTTTTTTCCATTTGCCTCAATAATTCATTCATTTCCTCTAATTTCATCTTCCTACCTGCTCTAATTGATCCACGACAAGCAATTGTGGCTAGTATTTTATTTACTTTATCTTCTATAGGCAGTGTATCCTCTATTTCTGTTAATCTATCCACTACATCAATGAGCATCTCCTTCACATCTATTGCTCCTAAGATTGCAGGGACTTCTTTTACTATGACCTTATTTTCTGATTTAATTTCAATATCAAAACCCATTTCGAAAAGCTTATCTTTATAAATTTCAATCATCTCCATTCCAGCTCGATTATTGATTTTAACTGTTTCAGGCAAAAGCAATTTTTGTCTTTTTATACTTGATTTTTTTTTTAAGCACTCGTATACTAACCTTTCATGGGCTGCATGCTGGTCTACTATAATTAATTTGTCTTTTACCTCGGCAATAATATAAGTGTTATAGACTTGACAGTGTGCAAACCCAAGGGGATAGTCCTCTATCAAATCAGTTTGTTCCCTTTCTAGAACTATAGTTCCTGCTTGTGGTAGAGACTTTTGCATACCAGTATAATCAAACGATTTTGAATGCTCTGACAAGCTTTTTACCTCTACATTTGGAGAAGTAAACTCTCTCATTAACTGATTTTCAAAAGGACTTATTTTCCTTTCATAAAATTCTTTTTGAGTATCAAAACTCTCTGTTGTTGAAATAATTGGACCACATGCTGGAATGATATCAGAGGTACCTATTCTTGTTGATAATATTTTTATTAGCCCTCTTCTCACTATTTCATACATTAGCCTCTTGTTCTGAAATCTTACCTCTGATTTGTTTGGATGCACATTTACATCTACTTGATCATACGGTATCTCTAAGTGCAGCGCTGCAAAAGGATATCTATCACTTGGAATAAAGTCGTGATACGCATAACGAATCGCACCAACAAGTAGATTGTCCTTAATAGGCCTTCCATTGACAAACGTATGGACCATATCAGACTTACCACGATTGACAGTTGGTCTACAGATGTGTCCTGTGAGTTTAATGCCGTCTTCTTCTTCGTTAATTTCCAGGAATTATCCTGAAATTCCTTCTCTACTTCACACAGTCTGCTAAATAACGAAGCATGCTTAGCATATTTCAGAAGCTTTTTATTCTCGGAAGTAAGAGTAAACCCAATACTATAGTTGATCATCGCTAAATTATTTACGATATCAATGATGTTCTGCGTTTCCGCCCTTTCAGTTTTTAAGAATTTTAATCTATTGGGAGTAACAAAAAATAAGTCTCTTACTTCAATATGTGTGCCTTTTAATAAAGAACAAGGTGTAACCTCTCCTATTTTTTCTCCCCCCTCATAGCTTATAGACCATGCTTCATCTGCCCCATTTGCCTTAGACAATAACTTTATTCTACTCACTGCTGCAATTGAAGGCAAAGCCTCTCCTCTAAAGCCAAGGTACTTGATTTCTATTAATTCACTATCACTTAATTTTGAAGTAGCGTGACGCGTAAACGCAAGTTTTAAGTTATTCTTCTCTATTCCACTTCCATTATCCATCACAGTAATAAGATTGCGCCCACCACTCTCTATTTTAATTTCTATCTCTGAAACTTCCAGGCATTTTATGCCATTTTCCACTAATTCCTTTACTACGCTTGCCGGCCTTTCTACTACCTCTCCTGCTGCTATACGATTTATAGTTTTCATGTCTAAAAGGATTATTGCCATAAGCTCATTATAATGTTGGTTTCTCTTTTACTGCTTTGGTCTGTTTTTCTCTCCATTTTTTTAATCTACCTGCAATTTCACTGTTAGAAATCGATAATATGGATGCTGAAGTAATTGCAGCATTGCATGCCCCACTCTCGCCTATAGACATTGTTGCAACTGGAACACCCTTTGGCATCTGCACTATAGATAACAGACTATCTAGCCCATTTAATTGCTTGCTGTGCACAGGAATACCAATAACAGGTAAATAAGTAAGCGACGCAGTCATACCAGGCAAATGAGCTGCCCCTCCTGCACCAGCTATAATAACCTTAAAGCCTTTTTCTTGAGCAGACTTAGCAAAATTAAAGAGTCTCTCTGGTGTTCTGTGTGCGGATATTATAAATACATCATGTGAAATTTCCAATTCTTTTAATAAATTAATAGCATGAACCATAGTGCCATAATCCGATTCGCTTCCCATAATTATAGCAACATCTTTTTTCATTTTTGCTGTATTCAACATAATTTTATTTACTAACTAAATAGTGTTTCAGAAGCAACAAATATTTAAATTACATTGCGAATATAATATGGCATTCTCATTAAATAGAAATTTTGAAAATTGAAATTAATCTCTAATAAAAATATAGAGGTACAAATTTCTGATGTAAGAGTCTGCTCATAGTCTTTTCAGAAACAAAGCGATGGAAGCCAGAAGAAGGTTTGTAGGCTAGTATTGAGTTTTCGCTCGCCACAGTCTTCTACATTTTTCCAACCAAGCAAAAAATAACCCATCTTTTGGTCCACTGACAACCACTTTTTAGAATGTATAGCACTCCACAGAATATGCCATACAAATCAACTTTTCTTGGTCTTGTTTTCTTCCTGCTGCTCTCCAGTATTAGCCTGATTTTTTCAAATTGCTCTCGACTTATATCACTTGTTTTGCATAGATATACCTCATTCTTAATCTATGCTTATTTTACCTCATCATCTAGAGATTCTTAACGGGTTCTTACAGCGCTATGCCGTTGTCACATAAATTGCATATTTGTCTATCAACTGCACTAAAATCTTTTTACATAGCCTTTTTTTTTGCCATTATCTGCGTTTAATACTTTGAGTACCAATTATGTATAAGCTGTTTCCGACCATTGTTTCTTCGCAACTACTTCTTTCATGCTCCAAAACACTTTTTTTACTTCCGCTATGCTTTTCACTTCATTTTTTAAAATAATCTTGCCATTTTGGAAACTCTGTTAGCCCACTCAAAGTAACTTTTTAGAACCTATAACACTCCACAAAATACACTATAAGTCTTTTTGGTTCTGTTTTTTCTATAGAGCTCTGCTCAACTCTTTCCCTACTTATCTTACTTTGTTTTCATGATTTATATACTCTATCCCTGACCTTATTCCTTTCTTGAAACCATATACAATCTCTAAAACGAGTTTGTAAAATGATTATTTCTATATTTTAAACTTTATAGTTTTAATTTATTCTTTCTATTAGTGATTTTTTTAACAAAATAATAATTTAAAATTACTAGTATTTTGATAGAGATATAGTCAACTTAAAATTTTAAGATCAGTATATCATTATAGTTATTGACAAATTATATAATATTAATATATTGGTATATTAAATATTATGATATAATACTTAATAAAGCTAATTGATATGTGAGAGTAAAAATTATGGAAATAATATCATTAAACAATCTGGATAGTACAGAAATAAAAGCAAAGTTGCTTTACATAATAAACAAAATTGTAGAAAAAAATACTTGGACTCAAGCTTGTGCGGCTGAGAAACTTGGTATTGATCAGCCAAAGGTGTCACAAATTAAAAATGGTAAAATAGATGGTTTTTCTTTAGAAAGACTGTTAGGGTTTTTAAGAAAGCTTGATCATGAAATAACAATTACAATAACAGAAAATCAAGCAGTAAAAGCTAAAACAGAAAAAGTAGAATATGGAGTTGCATCTCAATAGATACGCAGTTGACATCTTATTTTTTGTGATATAGTATAAAGCTTATCAAGGTGGTGTTTTATGGTTGAATCTATTGTAGAAAAGTGTGTAGAACAGGTGCATAACCGTTTTAAATTGGTTCTGCTGGCAAGTCAAAGAACGCATGATTTAAGTACAGGGACAAGCGATCCAGTTCAAATGGTTAAGTTTAAAGGGCATAAGGACACTATAGTTGCTTTATATGAAATAGCAGAAAAGAAGGTAGATACTCATGAATTGTTTAACCTTTTGGTGAAAAGGTGCAAGGAGTACATGAAAGGAAATATGAATAATGCTTACAGTCGTAGTCCAAGTAAGCTAGCGAGTTTGTTAAATTTTTCTGATCATCAATTTAACACAGATCTTGATATAAGTCAAGGAAGCCAAGATGATGAAATAGATGATCAAGATAGCGGTGAAGAAGTACCAATTTAGAAATCTGCAGAGGTTTATAGTTTATAAATGATTAGCATTGCTATCTATGCACTTTTGTCCTGTATGAGTGTAATGTTATGTTGTATAGTGTTTAGATCAAGTGATGTATACAATAAGATTTTAGCATTCAATAATTTTTCAACGCAAGTAGTTTTACTCATAACAGCAATATCAATCATTCTTAACAATTTCTTTTTAATTGATATAGCACTACTGTATGCTAGCATTAGTTTTATATCAACTATAGCACTAATGAGATTAATGTTGTTTTGATAATTTATGATAGCATCCATTCTCATATTTTTAGGTGTTTGTTTAGTAGTCATTTCAAGCGTAGGAGTAATAGTATTTCCTGATTTCTATACTAGACTACATGCTGCAGGTATTGCAGATTCTAGTGGCGCAATGTTGTTGTTGATTGGTTTTGCTTTGCAAAATAAATTTTCAATCAATACTATTAAAATTATATTATTGATTTTTATAATATGGATAGCCAATTCAACTAACAGTTATATTTTAGCGCGTACTCATTATAAAAGTAAGGACTATTCAAGAAGATTAAGATGCTGGAAATATTAAATCTAATATTACTTTTGCTGTTACTCACGGTTACTATTTTTATAGTCCTTTCAAAACACTTAGTTGTAAGTGCTGTTCTAATGTGTGTATTTAGTTCACTTATTGCACTTATATACTTGATTATGAATGCGCCCGATGTTGCAATTACTGAAGCTTCTGTCGGTGCAGGACTGAGCACAGTCTTTACGTTTGCAGCACTCTCTTTGATAAAGAATCACGAAGTAAACTTATCTCATAGCCCCATAACACTTTTTTTTATGTTGGTTTTAACTGCATGTTTATCATACTTTATGATTCAATTGCCAGGTTTTGGCAGTCATGATGCTCCAGTCCATTTGCATGTTGCTCCTTATTATATAGAAAATACTGAAAAAGCTACTGGTATTCCTAATATAGTGACAGCTGTTTTAGCAAGCTTTCGTGGCTATGACACGTTTGGAGAAACTATAGTAGTTTTTACTGCTGCACTTTGTGTAATATTAAAGGAAGAAAAAGAAGGTGATTAAAGATCCGATATTAAGTGTAGTAACATTTTTGATGATACCTTTTATCACTTTGTTTGGTTTATACATACAATTTCATGGTGACTACACTCCAGGTGGAGGTTTTCAAGCAGGAATAATTATTGCCTCTGGGATAATATTATATTCAATGTTATTTGGCATATCTACAACTTTAAAAGCAATACCTTACTCTGTGATCAAATTTACTAACGTGCTAGGTATTTTAACCTATGGGGGAACGGGTATTATAACAGTTTTACTTGGCCAAAATTTTTTATCTTATAATATATTATCAACTAATAATAGCACAGGTCAAAAATTGGGTATTTCTTAGTGGAGCTGGGTGTAGTATTTACCGTCTGCTCTTCCATGCTAATCATATATATAAGTTTTGCTCGTAGGAAAAAACAATGACCCTATATAATTATATAATCATTACTATATTAATGGTGCTAGGTTTGTATATTATTATAAACGATAAAAATTTAATCAAAAAAATGATAGGGTTAAGTGTCTTACAAGCATCTATTTTGTTATTTTACATATCTCTCGGATACATAAAAAGTTCTTTGCCTCCTATATTGACTTCAAATTTTTATTTATATAGCAATCCTATACCTCACGTTTTAATGCTTACTGCTATAGTGGTTGGAATTGCAACATTTTCAGTTGGATTGTCCATAGCAGTAAGAATGGAGGGAATAATTGATTAAGAAGAGTGTGTATAAATTAACAGTATCTTAAACTATATGAAGTAGCAAATAACTCTGAATTAAGAATAAAACTATAAGCTTGCTCATTGTAAGTTTATTTGATAATAAGAAATAAACTTTTAAACTATAAAGGTAATGATGTCAACTATTAATGATACAGAAGATAGAAAAAAAATTATCAGAGCTCTTGTAACTAAAGGTATAAGGAAGGGTGGTTTTATCACCTTTGATGATATAAATGATAAGTTGTCAGATGAAAATTTTTCATCTGATTTTATAGATGATACTATATCTTTATTGCAGGACTCTGGAATTAACATACTTGAAAGTAGCGAAGATGAGGAAGAAGCTCTTTCTAACAGTGATAGTAGCAAACTTGATGATAACGAGACATCGTTGAATACTAATGCAACTTTAGTGCAAAATGATGATCCAGTAAGGATTTATTTGCAAGACATGAGCTCTGTAAAGCTTTTGTCACGAGCAGATGAAATTGAGATAGCAAAAAAAATTGAGTCTGGAAAGCATAACATGTTATGTGCAATAATTGAAACATCAGCGGCATTCAATATGATAAAAATGTGGCGTGATGATTTAAGTGGGGGAACTTTTTTACTGAGAGAAATTATAAATCTGGATGCAATTTATAATTCTGATTTTAATGTGGTACCCAAAGAAAAAAGTGAAGCTGAGGATATTCCTGAAGATGCTAAAGACTGTGTTGATGATGATGAAAAGGGAAATGAGAGTGAAGATATAAGTTCAGTGAATTTAAATATTTCTGTTCTTGAAATGGAAAGTGATTTATTGCCAAAGGTTATAATGGCATTGGATGAGATAATCACTTTAACAAATGAGGCATTGATATTGAAAAAAAATTCTAAAAGTTTCTCTAGTGAGCTAGAAAACTTATATAATCAAATATGGTCTCTAGCATTACAAGTTAAGTTTAGTGATGCTGCTATTGCAAGAATTACACAAAAACTTTACGAAATAAATAGATTAATTGTGCTTGAAGAAGCTAATCTTATTGCTGAGGCTAGAAAGTACGATATTGATAGAGAAAGTTTCTATAATGTTTATGGTGATGTACTTTTAAAGCACGAGTTGAGAGAGATAAGTCTTCTAAAGATCAATGAAAACCAGTCTTCTTTTACAGGTAAATTAAAAAATAAATTCTTAAGGTTTATAAACGATAACTATGAGCATATAGCTAGTGCCTTAAGCAGTATTAAGCATCATGTACAAGGAGATAACGTGCAAGAGTTTAAGAAGCTAATCAAGAGAATACAAAAACACGAACGAGAAGTCTCTGAAGCAAAACAAGAGATGATTAAGGCTAACTTAAGGCTAGTGGTTTCGATTGCTAAAAAGTATTCAAAAAGAGGTCTTGCTCTGCTTGATTTGATACAAGAAGGCAATTGTGGTCTTATAAAGGCCGTAGATAAGTTTGATTATAAACGTGGATATAAATTTTCGACTTATGCTACTTGGTGGGTAAAACAATCGATCACTAGGGCAATACCTGAGCAGTCTAAAGTAGTTAGAATACCAGTTCATATGGTAGAAATTATCAGTAAAATCAATAAAGCATTAAGAAAGATGACTCATAGAATGAGTAGAGAGCCAACATTAGAGGAATTAAGTATAGAATTGGAGATGCCGATAGAAAGAATACGCAAAGTTATGAAAATAGCAAAAGATCCGGTAAGTCTTGAAGCTCCAACAGGTAAAGATGATAATAGTACCTTCGGTGATTGTATAGAAGATAAGCGAGTTTCTAAACCAGAGGATGCTGCAATACTTGCTGACTTGCGCGGCATTACGACCAATGTTCTTGCAACTTTAACACCAAAAGAAGAAAGAATTCTAAGAATGCGTTTTGGCCTTGGTAAAGATGGGAAGGAGCATACTTTAGAAGAAGTAGGAAAAATTTTTAATGTAACGCGTGAGAGAATTAGGCAAATAGAGGCAAAAGCACTGCGCAAGTTGAAACATCCAAACCGCGCTAGAAAATTTAGAGGGTTCTTTTAAGTATACGTGTCAAGTTAAGAAGAAGCTGATTTTGCCCGGAAAAAGTGGAGAAAAAGTCAAAGCGTTTTTAAAATAAAACGTTTTTTCAAAAAGGTATGATATGAAGGAAATACACAATAAAGTTTAAAATGGGGGTTGTAAAAAAGTTGCACCGCTATTTTTCTCTTTTTATGAATCTAATGAAACAACATGCTAATCTACGGTAAATATTATGACAAACAAAAATGACAATTCTAATTCAAAGTATAGAAATTTTTATGTTCTGGGTGATAGTTTATCCGATAATGGTGCAATCATTAAAATTTAAAATAACTTATCCTTTGTAAGAAACGTGAAATTCAGTTCCCCCTTTCATCAAGGAAGATTTTTAGTAATGGTCCTACTGCTGTTGAATATGTAGCAAAGTATTTAGGTTTAAAAGAATTTAAGCCGAGATGGAGTTACTCATTTTTTGGCAAATGCCACGAACAGCAAGGTCACAACTATGCGGTTTCATATGCAACAGCATCTGAAATTCTTGACCTTATTTTTTCTTATTTCTTCAATAAATTTCGTTTAGCTAACCAGCTAGATGTGGTAATTAAACATCATCCAGATATAGGTAAAGAAGATTTATTTTGCATCATAATCGGCGGAAATGATATTATGGTTGCCACTGTTTATAACAGTGTTAAAGCAGAAAAAGTATTGAAACAAGCAGTTAGTGAAATATGCAATGCACTTAAGGTTCTAAATGAACATGGTGTAAAGTATGTGGTTGTTGCAAATGCGCCTGAAGTTGGCTTAATACCAGCTTTTAATAAAGATGAAAAAGCAAGAGAGCTAGCTGCAAAGCTCACAAAGAGTTTCAACGCAAAATTAGCTAATAGATTATATGAAGAAAAGTACATGTGAAATCAAAACATTCGATCTTAACTCTAAAATGAAAAGTATGCTTGGCAAATATAAGAGCAAAGGTTTAAATGATCAAGATGCATGCATATCAAACCTTACTATTACCCATAAGTATAAAGTTCAGTAGCAAGCCTCCATCCTTCTGATAAATCAAAGAGACGTCTCCATCCTTTCCAAAGAGTAATGGGGCCTGGTTCTGGGTCATTTTTTCTGGCTAAGTGGCCTCCAAGCTGAGCAATCCATGAAACAACCTCTTTTATAGTAGGAGTTACATTTGGGCATTTGTGTATTTTCGCGTATAAAACTTTCCACTCTTCTTCAGCTAATAAAGTAGTGTTGGATTGGTTCTTGCAATTGTTGTAATAAAAAAAATTCTCCAAGCAATAACACTCATAACCGTTAAATACCTCATTAATCTTTCTGCTGTTTCAAGTCTACATTCTTCAACTTTAAGGCCAGATTTTAAAATTTTATGAAGTATCTCTATCTTCCATCTAAGACAATACCAACTAACCTTTTCAACTGCCTCATTAAAAGTATTAACAGGAAGATTCGTTAAAAGCATCCACTCTAGCGGACTTGCTTCAGGAGGACAGAACAACATAAACTGCATAAAGTGGTAGGTTATATAACTCTTTATACCTTATGTGCCTTTTAGGCGGATCCATCATAAACTTCCCAAACTTAACCTCTAAACATGCTGTTCTTTTTGGCTTATTATCTCTAACAGGGATTTCAATTTCTATTGTACCAATGCTAGAGAAGTCTTCAAAAAATTCCATAATTTTTGTTTATCGTTGGAAAATCTGGATTTTCTATTTATATCTCGATCTTTGGAAGCTCTTACTAAAACTGCTGAGTTAAGATTACGTGCAAGTTCAAAAAATTCATAAATATCTGCCTCTCTATCACATACAGTTATAGCTTCAGTTTTAGTTGAGTCTATAATGCTATCTGTTTTCTTTAGGCTTTCTAGCCACTTTATACTTTCTTTATCTTCAATATGTGCTCTTTTACGATTCCTCTCTTTTAGCTCTTTGGCTTCTTCAGAAACAGGTGGTCTCGAGTAAATTTTTTATTCCTAATGCCAAGCCTTCTGTACTAACAGCAAAAGCTGTATGCAGCATAACACCTTTACTACGTTTTCTTGAGATAATTCCCAACCCACTTGCCATTTTTATACCCTCAATATTTGCAAACTTTAATATTCTAATACTTTATTTATAAGTCCATTTATATTTGTGGGTAATAGTAAGATATCAAACATCACAGACCAGTTTGTGGAAGGGGGATTTAGAAAAAGTATAAAGATACTCTTAAAGTTGATATTTAAAGGAGAGCTTAATATTTACTATAATCCTGGATGGCTTTGTTGAATAGCTAGTGTTATATTGTAAGGAGAAAAGCTTTTCAATATATGGTTACTAACGCATTTTGTTGTAAAATAAGCATTTTTCAAACAAGTATAACTTATGCCGCAAAAAATGAGAGTAAGTAACCAAAGAGAATATAACGAGTTTCTCAAAAAAAGAGGAAATGTTTTTCATTTTGTTAATAGAAAATTGGTATGAAAATAGTCCAAAAGTTGCAGGTACACTTATAGTGGTAAAGTTGTAATTTTAATACACATATCTTTTTAGAATTGGCTTGAGACAAGCTGTAGGTTTTGTAAAAGGTTATATGGTACAAATAGGCAAAAAACTTAAGGTTATCAGCTATACACAAGCTTCCAGAAGATTTAAAAAGCTTAATTTGAAGATTGATGACCATAGAACCAATAAAGATGATTTGGAAAATATTAAAATTGCCGTAGATAGCACTAGAGTTAGTATCTACAATAATAACGGTGGGCATAATACTCGAAAAAGAAAATACAGTGGCTATGGTCAAGTAAGAAAACTACATGTTGTTTTAAACGTAAATGATAAGAATAGTGGTGTTGCTGTGCCGGTCTGCGATATGTTAGAGGAAGTCAGTGATAAATATAACATTTGTTCTATTCGAGCAGATGCGGCTTATGATATAAAAAGTGTGTATAAAGAATGCAGAATATTGTGCCTATTATTCGCCCTAGCTAAAATTTGTTTAGCTATCAGAAAGAAACAAGTAGAATATGAGAATTATGAAGATGGTATTAATGAATGGAAGAAAAAAGTTAAGTATGGAGCACGGTCTTATATTGAAGTCTTTTTCTATAGGTTATTTGGGTTTGGCGGGAGTGTTAAATAAACTGTGTCAAACCAAGAAATAAAAATATAATTGATATAAAAAAACGGAGGTTTGACATGAGTCAAGTAAATAAAACTACCGGTTTGGTAGATTATAAAGATGTCGTCTATACGAGAAGGAAGACCGCTAACAGGAAGAGATGACACCGTTTATAAAAAAGCTGCTTGAGGCAAGTCTGGAAGGTGAAATAGAACACCACTTGTCTGGTGAAAGCGAAGAAAATAATCGAAGAAATGGGAAAAACTTTACGTACAACTCATTTGAGTTGTTAACACCTAGAGACAGGGAAGGAAGCTTTGAACCCCAAATAGTTAGAAAAAGACAAACAACAGAACTTGAAGCAAAGGTCTTAAGCACATTTGCCAGTGGCATGGAGATATAGCGTCACATATTGAGGAAATTTACGATCACAAAATATCGGCGGCAGAGATATCAAGTATTACTGACAAACAGTAATCAACGAATGGCGTAGTCGTCCGCTGCAGTCTGTATATCCGATAGTTTTCATGGTTTTTTAAGGAGTTGTGTAAGTAAATGTATGTATAATATATTAGCAAAATGGCAGAAAAGAAGTTTTATTTAGCTGAAAGTGAAGTTCTGGTTGGGAGTACTAAATGATCTCAAAGAGAGAGGAGTGGAAGATATTCTAATTGCATGTGTAGATGGGCTAAAAAGCTTTCCTGCAGCAATAAACGGTGTGTTCCCTAATGCAGAATGTGTATAGTGCATCAGATACGTAACTCACTGAAGTATGTAGCTAGTAAAGAGTTTTTTGAGTGATTTAAAGAAAAGCTTCAAGTAAGGAAATTGCCGAGAATTATCTGTTGGAATTAGATGAAAAATGGGGCACAAAGTACCCTATAATCTTGGCAGAATAATTGGGAAAACCTATCTGGTTATTTTAAGTATTCCGACCCAGTTAGGAGGATAATCTATACTACTAATCCCATAGAGGGGCTACATAGGCAAATTAGGAAATTCACCAAAACCAAGGGCTCATTTACTAGCATAAATGCCTCGTATAAACAGGTATATTGTGCTATAAAGAAAGCGGAGGAGAAATGGACTATGCCTGTACATGATTGGGCATTGACTATATCTCAGCTCGACATTTTCTTTCCCAACAGATTGAAAATTGAGTTGAATTAAAAATGCAGTTTGACACAGTTTATTTAACACTCCCGGTTTGGCTTGAAAAATAAATCAGAGGTAAATCGTGTGTTAATTAAGTGCTACTTACTGAACAAATTTACTGATATAGGTATGGCTAAATTTAAATTAGCTGTGTAAATTCATTGTGATTTACATGCCTATCAGTGCTATGCAACATAGCCACACCGATTTTGGAACCTGGACAAACTTTGATAATGCTACTTTTCATAAGTCTAATAAGATTTGCTAAAGGGGTTGGTGCAGAAATTTTATATCTGCCTCCGTATTCTCCAGATTTTAACAAAATTGAGCATCATTGGTTTGCTATAAAAAACAGAATCAGGAACTCTATTCACATCTTTTTGTCATGCTGTTGATTCTTCCTTCTTATGACCTTTTTGGACTGTTATGAGAAGGGCTATACTTATGTTTTTATTGTATGTTTCTTTTTTTTCCTGAAAAAAATCTTTTCTGCTTTTTTTTGCTCTCTCTATGGGAGTTTCTGTTCCGTCTACTACCAGAATCTCATATTGCATTTAATAGCTCTTTTTTTCCAGGCAATGCAAAATCTTGATGCTTTATCAGCGAATGCAGGCACTTTCACTTAGTACGGTAGTGCCATTAACAAATGATCTTCCATGCCTCCTTTTGCCTTTTTCTTAGCCTCTTCCTCTATTAAAATTTCTATTATTTTTTCGAACGTTTTTCTTTTTACTCCTGTCAATCTCCGTAACTCCTCTTCATCAAGTTTACTTATTTGTTTGTATTTCATACCTTCACTAATGTTGCTTTCGGTATGTTCTTGCATATTCCTAAGTTATGCAAGAAATCTTTTGTTGCATGGCATCTTGTATAGTGTTGATTTAAGATATGATATAGCTATTTCAATGCAAATAAATTTATTGAGCAAATAGCACTTAGTTCTTTAAAATTATGTTTTTAGACATACAGTTAATCATTTATTTTCAAAGCCTCAATAAAAGCATTCTGTGGAATGTTTATGTTTCCTACAGAATGCAATCTTTTCTTACCTTTCTTCTGCTTTTCAAGCAACTTCATCCTTCGTGTGACGTCTCCACCATAGAGTTTGGCTGTTACATCTTTTCTATACGGGTTAATTGTTTCTCTCGCAATAATTTTACTGCCCACTGCCGCTTGAATCGCGATTTTATATTGCTGACGTGGTATCAAGTCTTTCAAACGTGCACATATTTCGCGTCCCCTTTTTTCTGCCCTACTTTTGTGAACGATGCAGGCTAATGCATCCACAGGCTCTCCATTAACTAAAAAACTCAATTTATCTATTTGACTTTCCTGGTAATTGGAAATTTCCCAATCTAAACTTGCATATCCCTTGGAAATTGATTTTAGTCTATCGTAAAAATCAAAAACAACTTCAGACAGCGGTAATTTATACTTCAGCAGTGCTGTTGTCGTATTACCAATATAAGATAAGTCCTGCTGTTCTCCTCTCCTCTCTTCACACAGAGATAGAATTTCTCCTAAATATTGGTCAGGTACCATTATAGTTGCAGTAATCCATGGTTCTTCTACCATTTTAATTTTTACTGGATCTAGCATGTCGCTTGGATTATGAATATTCAGAATCTCGCCGTTTTGTGTTGCAACCCTATATATAACACTTGGTGCAGTTGCTGTTAGATCTAAATCAAATTCTCTCTCGAGTCTTTCTTGGATAACTTCTAGATGCAGCATTCCCAAGAAACCACAACGGAATCCATAGCCTAGCGCATTTGATGTTTCAGCTTCAAAAGTAAAACTTGCATCATTTAAATGCAGTTTTTCCAGTGCTTCCCTTAAATATTTAAAATCATCTGTGTTGTTGGGAAAAATACTGCAAAATACCACAGGATGGACTTCTTTAAAGCCAGGTAATGCTTCACTGCATGGCCTTTTCTCTTCGGTAATAGTGTCCCCTACTTTGCAATCTGCCATCTCTTTCATTGAAGCAATTATAAAACCAACTTCACCTGCTGAAAGTTCACCAGTCATAACTTTTTTAGGAGTGAAAATACCAATATTATCCACTTGATATGTAGCATTATTAGACATCATAACAATTCTCATGCCTTTTTTTAGAACTCCATTTTTAACTCGCACTAAAATTACTACCCCTAGGTAAGGGTCATACCAACTATCAACTAAAATTGCTTGCAGTGGAGGATTTATATCACCTTGAGGAGCTGGAAGTTTTGTCACTATAGCTTCAAGTACATCTTTTATCCCAAGCCCAGTTTTTGCCGATATCAAAATTGACTCACTTGCATCAATACCAATTACTTCTTCAATCTGAGACTTTACTCTTTCTGGATCTGCAGCAGGAAGGTCGACTTTATTAAGCACAACTATTATCTCATGATTATTGTCAATTGCCTTGTACACATTTGCCAAAGTCTGAGCTTCCACTCCTTGGCTGCTATCTACTACCAAAAGTGAACCTTCACATGCGGCTAAGCTTCGGCTGACTTCATACGAAAAGTCGACATGACCTGGAGTATCCATGAGATTTAGGCAATATTGATTACCATCCCTTGCAGTATAGCTTAGTCTTACCGTTTGTGCTTTGATTGTGATTCCACGTTCACGCTCTATATCCATTGAGTCAAGTATTTGATTGGTCATTTCCCTTGTCTCAAGACCGTTACATTCTTCTATTAAACGATCAGCAAGAGTTGACTTCCCATGATCTATATGTGCTATTATTGCAAAGTTTCTTATATTGTTCATAGATCTACTTATTTAAGTAGATCTATTTTACATTTTAAGTATTGTAAGAGCAATTACTTATCTCCCTTTTTGCTAAAAACATGAAGCTGGAGCCTTTACTAGTGGCCGGAAATGCTCATTAGCTGATGATGATTGACTAAGTTTGCTACTTGCCTCATCGCTTTGCTGGCTATTCTGCTTACATGTTTTTACTGCATCAGCAAGGCTTAGGTAATTATCACCAACTTTAATTTTTACATCTTTATTTTCTTCTAAATCTTTATCAGTTGGTCTATCACTTACTATTTTAATAGTGCCATTGCTATTAGCACTTAATGTAATGCTACATTCCCTTGTATCTTGAAAAAAGCATCTGATGTTTTAAGCTTAAGCATTAGGTGGAGAAGGGAAAAATTCTGCGTTCATTCCTAGATATAAAATCTGCATGAAAGATTAAGAGTTCCCTTCTCAAAAGTAGAGGCTGGACGGTATCGTAGAAAAACCTAAATGGTTCTAATTCTGTATTCACAAGGTAAGCCTTACTTTTCATTTTAAATGGTAACGTATGGGGTTATATATGATCAACAACTTTTTAGGTATAGACATTTCAAAAGAACACTTTGATGTTTCTCTCTCATTCATAAGTAAAAAAGGAAGACGTGAAGCAAGGAAAAGAAAATTTAAAAACGATGATATTGGGTTTCAAGGTCTGCTGAGCTTTTTACAAAAACATAATGTAGAAGAAGTAAAAGCCTGTATGGAATTCACTGGTTGTTATGGCGAAGCTTTGGCTGAATTCCTTCACAACGCTGGATATTTTGTTAGTGTTGTGAACCCAGCTTGCATAAGCTTTTATGCAAAAAGTAAGCTTGCACGGCAGAAGAATGACCAGTCTGATGCAGAAATTATTGCAGATTATTGTCAGAGACAGGAACCTTCTCGTTGGACACCACCTTCCCCTGAAAAGAAAAAACTAAAACATCTTTATCGTTGCTCAGATGCGTTAAAGAATGAGCTAGCATTAGTAAACAATCATTTAGAAAAGAAAGAGAGACTGCCTGAAGAAGTTGTAAATGTTTGGGAAAACCTTGCAACGAGTATAGAGCAATCAATAGAAACAATAAAAAACTCCATACGTGAACTATTAAAACAACACAAAGAATTGTTGGAAGATTTTCAACTCTTATTAACTATTCCAGGAATAGGAGAGGAATCAGCAATAGCTATTTTAGCTGAAATTCCTGATATAAAGGCTTTCATAAATGCAAGGCAATTGGCAGCATATGCAGGAACCATACCAAAAAATATAACATCAGGTTCATCTGTGCATGCCAAGACTAGATTGAGTAAATCAGGTTCACGAACATTACGTAAGGCGATGTATTTTCCTGCTATAGTAGCTAAGAATCACAACCCTATCATTATGACTTTTTGCGAGAGGTTAAAAGAGAAAGGCAAACATAATATGGCTGTTGTGGGAGCTTCAATGCGTAAGTTACTTCATATTGTTTTTGGTGTTTTAAGTTCAAGAAAAGCTTTTGATCCAGATCATATCAAAAACTACAGGGCTATGAGGTTGATTGAAGCTTAAAGTCCAAAAATTCTTCCAATATATCTTATGTAAAACAGTACCTTACACAAATTTATTGAATATTGTTGGTTAGTGTATATGTTGATAAGTAAATTTCTGCTGTTGTGTACGTATAAAATTAATTTACTTATCAACATATACACTAACTATAATCTGCGTACCACTACACGAAATATAGATTGGAAGAATTTTTGGATTTTATGATACAGCTTGGACAATTTTTATAATTTTTTTGTTGACTCGCAAGACGGTATCTTTCATCTATATACCAGTTAAACTTTATTTTATACTGAGTTGTGGTACCTAAATAATAATATCTAACCCCCTTATATATGTGACCATTGATAGATTCTTTTTGATCACCATTTGAAAGAAAGAAACCAACAATATTGTTTTTTTTACAAAAATCACTATTTAAAAATTCGCTTACTTTAATATCTGTGCTTTTATTGTCTTCTTTTAGCTTAATTGTTGCATAAAGAAGATTTTGATCCCCATACTTTGTAATTGATACCGCATCAATAGTGCCGCTTTCTATGCACTTGCTAAACTCTTCTTCAATTTTCTTTTCTAATTCTTTTTGCCTTGCTGCATTTTGTTGTTGCATTTTTTCTAGCGCTTCTTTCATTTTTTTCTGAAGTGATTCGGTATTACTAATTAACTTTTCTTCATCATAGCCTAAGGTCACGTATGCTTGGCCCAATCCTTTCTTCAATTCTTTGATTATGTTTACTATCTTTAAGATAGACTCTAAATTTCGACAATGTATAATGATTTTCTCACTACTTAAGCTAGCCTTATTACTATTCCAGTCAGTAGAAATGTTATGATGTATTTCAAAAAGTTCTTTATAAATATCTTGCAGTTCATTCGATTCCTTTCCGCTTATTCCAGTACTTTTAATACTACTAATACAATCATTGAATGACTCTATTTCTTTAGAATCTATAAAGAAACTGTACAGTTCTTTACGTTCTACTTTCTCTTGTATTTTTTGTTTTATTTTTTTTAGTATCTCACTATTCATATATTTTACCTCATAAAACTATCTAATACCGTATATATAAGTATTAGGAGGCTTTCAACATCTTTTTGATTAATCCTTTAACATAGCTGACACTTTTTTTGAATGAGAAATCGCTTTATTAATCATATAATTCTCATCTATTTTAGGCAATTCGTACAGATAATTCACCATAACTTGCAGTACAATTAAGCCTTACCGTTTGTGCTTTCCACGCTCACGTTCTATATAAATTGACTTGATTTCTCTTGCACTCCTCTATTAAATAGTCATCATAGGCTATTATTGTAAAATTTCTTATGGTATTCATTCCTAAGTAAAATTATTTTACATCTTTAGTGCTGTCAGGACAACGGCTAAGAAATCTGTAATTTGACCTTAGTGGCAAAAATTGGTATATTAATAGTTGGTCATCTACTTAAAGAATAAGCTGTGTTTGGAAAAAAAACGTATAGAAGTTGAGCCTGATATCCGCTATAAGATGAAAGTAGCAGAGCTAAAGGAGCTAGTTAAAAATGGAAGATTGAGTAATGATGTGCTGAGAGCACATATAAATGAAAGCGAAGATGATGATATTAGAAACACTTTTTTCACCTTTCTTGAAGAAATTGACAGTCAAGCTACAAAATTTCTCATAAAAAACGGAGTTGACGTTAATATTAAATACAGAACACCCCCATAAATCAAGCTATAGAAGAGCTGTGCGCCGATCTCTGCTTGTGCGTCAGCTCATATTTAGCCACAAGTTATTGGCAAGAAAAAGTTGTGAAAAAAGTAGAATTAATTGAATCATTATTAGAGCATGGAACTAGCATAAAGGATTTTTCTATTACTAAGTATATAGATATTCTTAATTACTTAAAATATGACATTCAACAAGCTAGCAGAAATAGGTTGATTAGTCTACTAAAGCAACACTTATTAGATAAGCATTATTATAAATTAAGTAATGAGGATAAAGATGCTATTAAAAATTACAATACTGAAAAGCATAACGGAAACGGTTTTATCAACTACTCATCTTTTCACTTTAAAGTCTATGAAAAAGTTGATTAGATATTATCCTCTGATTTTCGAACAATATATGAAGTCGTTTCACAATGTAATCAGCAATCAAAGAGCGTTCTAGAAAGCTTAAAAGACAAAAAAACTATAAACTAATTAAAATATGAGCCAGAGAAATATCAGCAAAATTATGAAGATTTATGTGATAAATTTACTATTTTATACTTTTCTTATGCAGACACGTCTTCTCTTGCAATACTTCCCCCATATAATGAGCTCAAAAATTATATTATTGACAGCATAAAACAAATAGCTCAAGCAAGAGAAAGAGAGATAAGGCTAAACGTATTGGAATTACTATTTTGCCGTGCAAAAAAGGAAAAGAAGAGTTAGAAAACACGATTGTTTTGTATGCTGAATATATGCTAAGCAATATTTTGATAAGCATGAGAGGTGGTAATACAAGTTACTCAGCTGAAATAGGAGACATAGCATACAAACAAACTAATACATTTAAAAAAGAATTAGAAAAATTTAACCCAACAGACTTACAAAACATAGTAGTTGCATCGCTAGGATTTGAAGTCTCTGACGTACAAGGAATATTAGAAAATAAGGTTGCCAAATAATTTTTGTAACTACTAATTAAAATATACTTGGGAATGTTTAAAAAAGCATACGCATCAAGTTAAGAGAATACGCCCAATATAGCAACTATTTAAGGTTTATTTGTTATATTTATTTTTTAAGAAATCTTGATCTAAAATAAGATAATTTTTTTTAAGAGTCTATAAATTACTAATTTTATCGTTTAATGTCTAAAATAATTTTTACTGCTTCTCTTCTTGTATCTTGTAAAAAGCACCTAATGTTTTAAGCTTAAGCATTAGGTGGAGGAGGGAAGAACTCTGTTTCTCCTCTTAGATATAAAATCTGTAAGAAAGATAAGAGTTCCCTCCTCAAAAGTATAGGCTGGACGGTATCGTAGAAAGACCTAAATGGCTCTAATTCTGTATCCACAAGGTTAGCCTTACTTTTCGTTTTAAATGGTAACGTATGGGGTTATATATGATCAACAACTTTCTTGGAATTGATGTATCAAAAGATCGCTTTGATGTTTTTCTTTCATTCATAAGTAAAAAAGAAAAGCGTGAAACTAGGAAAAGGAGCTTTAAGAACGATGATCTTGGGTTTCAAGGTCTGCTGAGTTTTCTACAAAAGCATAATGTGGAAGAAGTAAAGGCATGCATGTGGTTGTTATAGCGAAGCTTTGGCTGAATTTCTGCACAATGCTGGACATTTTGTTAGTGTTGTAAATCCTTATTGTATTAAATCTTATACAAGGAGTAAGCTCGTAAGACAAAAGAATGATCAGACTGATGCAGAAATTATTGCTGATTATTGCCAAAGACAGGAACCAACTCGTTGGACACCACCTTCTTCTGAAATGAAAAAATTAAAACATCTTTATCGTTGCTCAGTTGCGTTAAAAGAATTAGTAAATAACCACCTAGAAAAAAAAGAGAGACTGCCTAAAGAAGTTGTAAATGCTTGGGAAGACCTTGCAATGAATATAGCTCAAAAAATAGAAACAATAAAAAACTCCGTACGTGAACTATTAAAGCAACACAAAGAATTGTTGGAAAATTTTCAACTTCTATTGACTATTCCAGGAATAGGAGAGGAATCAGCAATAGCTATTTTAGCTGAAATCCCTGACATAAAAGCTTTTAGAGATGCCAGGCAATTGGCAGCATATACAGGAGTTATACCGAAAAATATAACATCAGGTTCATCTGTACATTCTAAACCAAGATTAAGTAAATCAGGTTCACAAACATTACGTAAGGCCCTTTTCTTTCCTGCCATAGTAGCCAAGAATCACAATCCTATCATTGTGAGTTTTTGCCAAAGACTAAAGAAGAAGGGTAAGCATAATATGGCAATTGTGGGAGCGTAAGCTACTCCATATCATTTTCGGTATCCTGACATCCAAAAGTGCTTTTGATCCAAATCATATCAAGAATTACAGAACTAGGATGTTGACTGTAGTTTAAAATCAAAAAATGCTTCCAATCCATTCAACATATTCACTAACTGTAATCTGTGTACTGTTACACAATCAGAAGTATTTTTTGATTTTATGATACAGCTTGAGTAATTTTTTTGTTGACTAGCAAGACGGTATCTTTCTTATGCCACTTTTCCTTAACTTGACGCCTATGATTAAATAAACTGTGTCAAGCCGAATTTTTAGTTCAACTCAATTCTTAACCTACCAGGAAAAAAGATATCAAGTTGAGACATAGTTAAAGCCCAATTAGACAGAGCCATTTTTGCTCTACTTTCTTTATAGCGCAATATACCTGTTTGTACAAGGCGTTTGTACTGGTCTTTAGTTTTAATTGATTTGTCTATATAACCCCTCAATTGGATTGGTAGTATAAATCAGCTTTCTAGAGTATAGCCCTTCTCATAATAGTCCAGAAAGGTCATAAGAAGGAAGAATCGACAGCATGACGAAAAGATGTGAATAGAGTTCCTGATTCTGTTTTTTATAGCAAACCAATTATGCTCAATTTTGTTAAAATCTGGAGAATACGGAGGCAGATATAAAATTTCTGCACCAACCCCTTTAGCAAATCTTATTAGACTTATGAAAAGTAGCATTATCAAGTTTGTCCAGATCGGTGTCAGAAACTGCTCAAACCATTTATTAACATATTGCAGTAAAGGTTAACGGAGCAACTACCTTTCTTCCACTTAAGGCTGCAATCATACTGATTCGTTGAGTTTTCTTACCAGATTTTAGAGCATAAAACCGCTTTCCCTTCTGACAATATCCATAAGTTCACTGCTATCAATGCCAGACTCATCTATATACACCAATTCTTTAAGTTCTTTTGTCGCTATAACCTTTGCAAATTGAGATCGCTTTTCCTCATTTCTTTCTTTGTATCCATAGGTCTTTTTTTTCTTGTGAATCCTATATTTTTAAGTGCTCGATTGTCTACTAATATTGCCCCAACATCTCTGACTGAGTTTTGCCACCTTGCTCATTTGCAAATTCGGCAAATGCATTCCAGTTGGTAATTTTATGCCATGCTTCCAGGCTTTTTTGACTGAAAATCTTCCGTTTTCTCACGTCTTTTCTTCCACTCATATAAAGTTGTTTTTCCGATCTTAAATCTCTTGGGCTCCACTCTCTCCTTCATCCAACGCTTCCATTACCCTTTTCCTTAAGTCATAACTATATGCTACTTATCTTCACTACTATAAATCCATATCTTACTCTTTTTGGACTATTATGAGAAGGGCTATAGAACCACAATATTTGAATATATAGAAATTTTTTATAATAAACAACGTAGACATTCTACATTGCATTCCTGAACTTTTTGATTCATCATTTTCATAGCAAAAACGTCTTAACTTTCTCTCTACTTTTTTGGGTAAGGTCAGAGAGGGGTTGTGGGAAAAGTGCTTAACTGTAACTCTCTGGCTACCTACTCTACGCATGCTGCGTTTGATGAGGCGGGAGTTGGAAACGTAAATATGGGAATTTGGATTGAGGACCATCATGAAAGTGATGGATAAGCCATCAAACCCTAAAGTAGGCGCGCCAGCTCTCGACCCTACTGCTAACGCTTAATTTAAGCGCGATTTGGCTGAATGTAGAAAAAATTTAAAAGACATACAGGCGCTATAATTTTATGTAATCTACCAATAAATACCCTAAATTTTGTTATTGAATCTGCAGGTCAAAAATAAGTTTTGAGTCATAAATACCCTTAATGTCATAATAAGGAGACTGATGAAATTTGTAAAGCAACTTTTTCTGCTTTCATTGAATCCAACACACTGCTGTTATGCAAGCAGTTTTTTAGCTTTCGTATATCTGAAGTAATTCTTGTGCATTGGCCTTGATTAGAGTAGGGCATTCTCTATCATTTAATAGTGAATGCAGTATTTCAATTGCACCTTTAATATCATTATTATGTATCTTTACTATAGCGGTTACTTCTTGGCTTGAATAAGGATACACTGTACTTGATTGTAAACTATCAATTGTTTCTTGATTTATTTTTTTACCATTAGAGTGAAGTGAGCTCATTACTTCTAAGTATCGTGCTAATTCACAAAAAACATCAGGAATATCTTTATTATCTGCTAAATCACTATAAATAGATGCTGTATCTGTTGGCGTTGAATCTGAGATATGATTAAATGCGCGTTCAAAATTTGCTAAATACTTCCAGTTTGAGTCTATTTCTTCTAGCAGTGGATTATTATCTTTTTTTAAGAATAATCCTTCATAAAACTTGTCACCTGAAGTTATAGATTGTTTTGTATTACCAATGTTATGCAATAAGTATAATGTGATGCCAACTAACATTGGCGCAAGTGCAAGCAGAAAGATGTATTTTTTCATGTTAATATTCTAAATGATTATATATTTATACATTAATGCCTTTTGATTTGCAAAAACATATTGACATATTGATTATATCACATAATAATGTTTTCAAAGTTGTTTGAATAGTTGGAGATTAAAATATTTCTAAAGTAGAAATAAAGACAGCAGTATTAAGCTAAATTATTTTTTATCGGATTTATCCGATGTATCCTCAACCTTTTATAGGTTGAAGTCTAAATTTGAGAGTTTGATCCTGGCTCAGAATGAACGCTGGCGGCAGGCCTAACACATGCAAGTCGAACGGAATTATATTGTAGCTTGCTACGGTATAATTTAGTGGCAGACGGGTGAGTAATGTATAGGAATCTACCTAGTAGTACGGAATAATTGTTGGAAACGGCAACTAATACCGTATACGCCCCACGGGGGAAAAATTTATTGCTATTAGATGAGCCTATATTAGATTAGCTTGTTGGTAGGGTAATAGCTTACCAAGGCAATGATCTATAGCTGATCTGAGAGGATGATCAGCCACACTGGAACTGAGATACGGTCCAGACTCCTACGGGAGGCAGCAGTGGGGAATATTGGACAATGGGCGAAAGCCTGATCCAGCTATGCCGCATGAGTGAAGAAGGCCTTTGGGTTGTAAAGCTCTTTTAGTGAGGAAGATAATGACGGTACTCACAGAAGAAGTCCTGGCTAACTCCGTGCCAGCAGCCGCGGTAATACGGAGAGGGCTAGCGTTATTCGGAATTATTGGGCGTAAAGGGCGCGTAGGCTGACTAATAAGTTAAAAGTGAAATCCCGAGGCTTAACCTTGGAATTGCTTTTAAAACTGTTAATCTAGAGATTGAAAGAGGATAGAGGAATTCCTAGTGTAGAGGTAAAATTCGTAAATATTAGGAGGAACACCAGTGGCGAAGGCGTCTATCTGGTTCAAATCTGACGCTGAGGCGCGAAGGCGTGGGGAGCAAACAGGATTAGATACCCTGGTAGTCCACGCTGTAAACGATGAATGTTAAATATGGGAAATTTATTTTCTGTATTACAGCTAACGCGTTAAACATTCCGCCTGGGGACTACGGTCGCAAGATTAAAACTCAAAGGAATTGACGGGGACCCGCACAAGCGGTGGAGCATGTGGTTTAATTCGATGCAACGCGAAAAACCTTACCACTCCTTGACATGGAAATCATACCTATTCGAAGGGATAGGGTCGGTTCGGCCGGATTTCACACAGGTGTTGCATGGCTGTCGTCAGCTCGTGTCGTGAGATGTTGGGTTAAGTCCCGCAACGAGCGCAACCCTCATCCTTAGTTACCATCAGATAATGCTGGGGACTTTAAGGAAACTGCTAGTGATAAACTGGAGGAAGGTGGGGATGATGTCAAGTCATCATGGCCCTTATGGAGTGGGCTACACACGTGCTACAATGGTGGCTACAATGGGCTGCAAAGTCGCGAGGCTAAGCTAATCCCTTAAAAGCCATCTCAGTTCGGATTGCACTCTGCAACTCGAGTGCATGAAGTTGGAATCGCTAGTAATCGTGGATCAGCATGCCACGGTGAATACGTTCTCGGGTCTTGTACACACTGCCCGTCACGCCATGGGAATTGGTTTCACTCGAAGCTAATGACCTAACCGTAAGGAGGGAGTTATTTAAAGTGGGATCAGTGACTGGGGTGAAGTCGTAACAAGGTAGCAGTAGGGGAATCTGCAGCTGGATTACCTCCTTAGGCTTTGTACATAGCTTATCATTTTAAATGGTGGTATTGTTATGTGCTATGCTGCTGTCTTTACTTCTACTTTATTTTTTTTAATTTCCCGGTAACGGAATTTTATGAGTGATAGGCCTCTTTCTCCACATTTACAAATATATAAAGTACAGGTTACTAGTTTTTTCTCTATTATGCATAGATTGACTGGTATCTTGCTATTCCTTTTATTAATGATACTTTCTTGGTGTTTCATATTATATGTTTATTTTCCCAAGTTATTTATAGTAAAGTACTTAAATGTATTATTATTTACTCCTATTGCTAAATTAGCTTATGTTTTATATTTTATAAGCTTCTTATATCATTTTCTTAATGGTATTCGTCATTTATTGTGGGATGCTGGACTTAATTTAGAAATTGCTAGTGTTTCAAAAAGTGCTATGTTACTAACAGTAACGCTACTTCTTTCTACTATGGCCTTTTTATTTATGCTTATATGAGTCAATCTGGAAATTCAGTACATCATTGGTGGATCCAGCGTGTTTCTGCGGTGATTTTATTATTTTTATTTCCTTGGTTTATTTATTCACTTTCTTGCACATTTTATATTGATAGCTCTTTATCTTTTAGTGAAAAATTATTTCAGGCTGTTAATCACCCGCTAGAGCTTTTATTTTTTGTTATATTGGTATTCTGTGTTTTTTGGCATGCAGTTCTTGGGATGCAGGTAGTGTGTGAGGATTATATATACAATATACCTCTACGGATTTTTACAGTTATGTGTATAAAGTGCTTATCAAGCATTACTTATATAACCCTTGCATTTACAATCTTTTTCTTTTACAGGCATATTTTCTTGTAAAATTGTCAGTTCTGTGTTAATATATTATTAGTGTACTAATTTTATTATTGAACTATAGCGATTTTGGTTTAGCAATATGTTTGGGGTATTAAAAACAAGAGTAACAGATCTTATACTAAAAGTGAAGGGTATATTTACCTCATCCGAATCTCAAGTTTATGTCAAAGACCTTAGAAAGATAATGATATATGAGGATGGACGAAAGTGTCAATATCCAAAAAATTATGATCAGATTGTAGATTCTGGGAGAGTTGTAAAAAAAAATGACAAGCTTGTAAAAGATAAAGACGGAAATCCAGAGTACCAGCTTATATATAATAAATACAAATTTGATCTAGCCTTGGTTAAAGAAATTGATAAAAAATCTTACTTTACTATTGACTTTTTAGTTAGTAAAGGTAGGCGTGAGGTTAATGATTATAGTAAATTTTATAAGCCATTTAAGTTTTCAAAAATAGATCTTGAAAAACACTTGCCGGTCTTTGAGTTTGATACTGAGTTACTTAGATTAACTAATTCCTCTTTTCTTGCTAAAAAAGATTGTTCTATCAATGATAAAACAGGAAAGGTTAATGAAGAGCATAGAGATGAGAAAGGGAGAAACGGTAAGCTATTATACACTAGTGATTATAAGAAGCTAAGCAGCCATTTTTCAGAAATTAGAGATCAAAATGGTAATCTAGAGCTAGATAAGAGTCTTATATCTGTTCCTATTGTTTTTGCTACAAGCTTGGCTAAAGTTTGTACTAGGTTGTTAACTTTGATTCCTATAAAATTTGGGGAATATTTAATAAGCAAACAAAACCCAATTGCGAAGTTTTTAGGTTATGTTTTATTTACTCCTGCAATAGCAGTAAAAAATTTAGTAAATGTAGGAGCTACCATACTTAAAGCTCCAATTTTATTATTTGTAGCAAATGAAAAAAAGTATGGTGATGCTTACTACACTATGTGGAAATATCAATTGGAAGGATGTTGGGAAGAAGCAAAAAGTGACTTTCATGTTATTAAAGGTGGAGAAAGGCTAAAGCCAGGGCAAAAGCATCATAAGCCACTTAGTATAGTGGGCACATGGAAAGAGCTTAACGCTAGAAAACTAGATATTGAAAAAAACTTAGAGAAGGGGTTGAGCAAAAGTAGTGAAAGTATAGATAAATCTAGAGAACTAGGTGTTGAAGAAGGCTTAAAGGAGAAGTTGCAAAACAAAAGTAATGAGAAAATAGCTGCGTCTAAAAAAGCAGATGTTGAAAAAATGAGTGATACTCCTCGTGTTAATGAAGTACTAAGCAGACGGAATTCATTGCAAGACGAAAAAATTCAATTAACTCCTCGCTAACTGGCCACTACTTTAAATTACTTTTTACTTTCATTATCCCACAACAAAAACTTGCATGTATCTTGCTCTTAGTATAAGATATTAATTATTTAATTAATATCTTAACTAAATGCGCCCTGTAATATTATGTGGTGGTAGTGGCAGCAGACTTTGGCCTTTATCTAAGCCAAAGCAATTTCAGAAAATATTTAGTCAGAATACTATGTTTCAGAACACTTTATTGAGGCTAAAAAGCGATTATATGCTGCCTATAATTGCTACAAATATACAGTATGAGTCGTTAGTGATGGAGGAATTGCATGCGCTGCAAGAATATAAAGTGATTTTCGAACCAGTGAAAATTGGAACAGCGGCGGCAATACTAATTGCTGCACTTCTCTGCGATAAAAACGAGACAATCTTAATTCTGCCTTCAGACCATTTTATAGGTGATTTGAATAGTTTTTATGTTTCTATTGAGAAAGCGTCTAAGCTAGCCTCTGAAACTGACTCTATAGTTACTTTTGGGGTCAAGCCTCATGAATTCAATTCTGAGTATGGCTATATAAATGCAGTTTATGATCAGAAAAGGAAATATCACATAGTAAAGAGCTTTATAGAAAAGCCTGAATATGAGTTGGACAACGATCATTATTGGAACTCTGGAATGTTTGTATTGAAAGCAAGACGCTATATAGATGAGATAAAAAAAATTGCTCTGCATCTCTATAATTTATGTTGTGCAAGTATAAAACATTTTGTACCACGAGAGAGATTTCTGTATTTAAAACAGCAAGATTGTGCAGGAATTGAAGGTATATCTATTGATCACCTAGTGATAGAAAAAGCAGAAAATGTTGTAATGATAGAAGCCAATTTCGATTGGATGGATGTTGGTACTTGGGGTTCAGTTTTAGAATTAAGTAAGAGATTTAGTAAGAATTTGGAGTCATTTCAGCCTATAATCAAAGGAAGAGAGCCAGTTTTGATGACAGAAAATGATGCAAAAAATTTACTAAGTAGAGTTTATAAACGGCCAAATAAGAGCCTAATGTTGTTTATTAATAAAGTTAAGGAAGCAAAGCCAATAAGGAAAGAGATTAAGCCATGGGGATTTTATAGTATAGTTTTAATGGGCACGGATTTTCTTATAAAATATCTTTTTATAAATCCACTAAGCTGTACTTCTAAGCAATTTCACCACTATAGAGATGAGTACCATATAATACTATCAGGAGTTGGATGTGTTAGTTTAGATGACAAAACATATGCTATAGCGAAAAATCATGTAATAGAGATTCCAAGGAAGGTGTTGCATAGAATTGAGAATAAAAGCACAAGCTTTCCTCTTGAGATAGTTGAGTTTCAGGTGGGGAAGTTTTTATCTGATAGTGATATAGTAAGATTGGACGATGTATATGGAAGGTTTTAATATAGGGTATTGAATATACTCTGCAAGCTTGCTAAATTTAGACAACCTAATTTTAGGTAAAGGAAAGTCTACAATTATATGAAGTCTAAAAAATATGATGTTTAAATCTTAGTATAATGTCCATTGCATTTGAAATTACTATAGCTGCTCGCTATTTGCGAGCAAAGAACTCCAGATTTTGTTCTATGATGACTTTATTCTCTATTATTGGTATTGCTCTTGGAGTTGCAATGCTAATAGTAGTAATGTCTGTAATGAATGGGTTCAGAGCAAGATTGCTTGACTCTGTACTTGGTATTAGTGGTCATATTAATGTTTACTTTGATAGAAACATTAGTTCAGATTACCATGCAGTGTCAAAATCTATTGAGAAAATCCCAGGTGTATTAAAAGCCATTTCTATGACCAATGATCAAGTGATCGTTGCAGCAAATGGTGGAATTGTAGGTAGCGTGGTCCGAGGTGTATCAGCTAAAGACTTATTTAATAATACTACTGTTACAAATAATGTGATTGTGGGTAATATGGAAAAATTTGATGAAGGGATAATAATAGGGGCAAGGTTAGCAGAAGCTTTGAAGATTGATTATGGTAATAATATTATGCTTGTATCGCCTGAAGGATTTGATGCATTGTTTAATGAAATGCCAAGAATGAAAGAATATAAAGTTGTAGCCATATTTGATATGGGTATGTTTGAGTATGATAATACCTTGATGTACATGCCCATGAAATCAGCTCAGGCTTTTTTTAATTATAAAGATAGTATAAGAAATATAGAAGTATTTGTAGACGATATCGCTGCGGCTAATAAGCTGGCAGATGCTATAGCAAAAGAAACAGGGATGAAAGCTGAAAGTTGGCAATCTCAGCAAAGCCATTATGTTAATGCTTTAAAAACTGAAAGAAATGTGATGTTTTTAATTCTTACTTTGATTATAGTTGTAGCAGCATTTAATATTGTTTCAAGTTTGATGATGATAGTGCGAGAAAAGAAATCTGCAATTGCAATTATGCGTACGTTTGGTGCAACAAGTGGAAGCATTATGCGCATATTTTGCGCTTGTGGACTACTAATTGGTTTTGCAGGAACTTGTCTTGGCTCTATTATAGGGGTTATTTTTTCTCTCAACATTGAGAATATTAGAGTGTTTTTAGAAAGCATTACTAATGTCAAATTGCTTGATCCTATGATACATTTTTTTTCAAGCTTGCCAGTAATACTATCCACTCAAGATGTGGTGAACATTTCCGTACTTGCATTGTTCTTATCATTTTTAGCGACAATTCCCCCTGCGTTGCAAGCAGCTGCACAAGATCCTGTGGAGATATTACGTTATGAATGATACTCAACAAAAATATATAGGTTGGTTCTTAATTGTATTATTGTTTGTCAGCTGTATTGCAATAAATAACATAATATTTTTTAAAATAAATCAGCAAGAAAGTGAAGACAGTATAAATGCTCTAACGGAAAAGATAGACGAGCTTAGAACGTTGCTTGAAGTTAATCAATTTAAGGTAGAGAAAAAGATATTTGATTTAAAGAGAAATCTGCACACTCAATGTGAGCAAGGTGACGGTAGTTCAAGGCATAAGAACCTCGCAAAGTTACTTCTACTTGTAGTTAAAATGAGGAATTCATTATTGCAAGAAACAAAGTTTGATAATCATATAAATTCAATAAAGCCTTTGGTATCAGAGCTTGACGATCCAGAAATAGAAAATGCAGTAAATGAGCTAGAAAATTTGAAAGAGGTAGATACTTTACACGGTTTAAAATTGTCTTTTGAGAAGAATATTGCTGTTATTGACTATAATAAAAGTACATTGTTTAAAAAAATTATTTCAAATTGGATGAAAATAAAAGATAAAAATGATCCATTAAGAGCAAAGTTTATCGAAATTGAGGAGTCAATAAGCGATAATGATTGGCAGAGCATAGAAACCATAATAAGCGATTTAACATACCCGGAATTTAAGCCATGGCTTAATAAATTGAATGGTTTTATTGTGGCTTTCAAGAATACTTCAACAATATATCATCACTTATTACAATACATCTCATGAGTTATTTTATAATTTTTGCTCTCTCTTTTTTATTTGGGATATGGGTTAAGGTTAGTGGTGAAGTAGTCAAGTTAGAGCTAGGCAGCTATATTATAAGTATTGATCTGTATTTCGTTATTCTTGCTTGTGTAGTCCTATTATTTTTATTGATTGGAGTTGCACGTTTTTGTTCTTCTATTTCATCAACATTTGCTAACATAAAAAATAGAAGAAGAAGTAGGGAAGAATTGCTTCTCTTTGAAGCTTTCTTTAGCTTAGACTTAGGTGATATAGAGAACACTAATAAGCTAATTAAAAATCTAAATGAAGAAAGCGATAAATTATCTTTAGTAAAGCTCTTTAATTCAGGTAAAACGGGAAATTACAGCTTTTTTAGCCATAATTTGACGAGTATTGCAAGTAAAAATCGCAACTTAGCTCTACTTCTGGTCAATAAATTGATTGTTCACCTAAAGCAAGAAAGATCAGTCTTTCAAAAATTTATAGAATATTGCTCTAGTTCAATTAATGATAAAATTCTGTCTATTCCCTTTCAAATAGAGCATTGTATATTGCAAGAAGATTGGATAAATGCAATTTCAAAGTTAAAGGAAGCTATCAAATTCAATATTTTTCTTTCCTTTGATCGTAAAAAGATGTTAGCGGTTTTTTATTGCGCTTTAGCAAAGCAATACGAAGGTAAAGGAAGTTTTTACAAAGCTATAGATTATTTAGCTAAAGCACAAAGTTATTATGCAACTTTTCAGCCCATCAATTATTTAAAGGCAGAATTATATATCAAACTTGAAAAAATCAGAAAAGCTTCCGCAGTATTAGAGGAAGAGCATAGGGTAAATCCTACTCCTCAATCAGCTAGAATGTATATCAAGTTAAATAATAAAGGTGCTGAAGGATTATACAACTTACGTCCTGATTATTATTTTAGTTACTGTTTACTTGCTTCGTCTTCAATTAGTTTGGGTAAATATGATCTTGCAAGTCAGTATTTAGATACTGCTATGAAAAAAGCTAACTATATATCAATTTATCTTGTTATGATACGGCTCAAGATTATGTTGCAAGAGTATGATCAAGCAATTTATTGGTTAAACAAAATGGACTCAGAAGCTGTTCCTGATCCAAGTTGGAAATGTACTGGTTGTAATAGAGAGCTAAAGCAATGGGATTATAAGTGTTCGAGCTGAAATAGTTTTGATTGTATATACAATAAAGCTTTATAGTAAAATGCTCTTGTTAATTATTAAGAAAGGCCAATTCCATATTAAAAAAACTTGTTTTTAGACATTACCAGTTATATATTTTAATAAATTGGGGTTGTATACAAAATGAAGAGCTTGAAGGAACTGTCCTTAAGAATTAAGAATATTAAGTCTGTGCAGAAAACCACGAAAATAATGCAAATGGTTTCTGCAGCAAAATTATTACAAAGCCAAAAAAAATTATCAAATTCAAAATTGCATATATCTAAGCTGCATAGAATTATTTCTTCATCAATGCTGTCAATTGATCAAGATTTACTGGCAAGAGTTCTAAATGTCAATGGAGACGATTCTTACCTAATATTTGTTATTGCGTCTGATCGTGGCTTGTGTGGTAACTTTAACTCTTCTGTTATCAGATTTAGCCAGAAGCATATAAATAAATTAATTGTAAGTGGCAAGAAAGTAAATATTGTATTTTTTGGTAAAAAAGCTTTTGAGATAGGTAAGGGTAGATTTGACTCTAAAAGTATTTTGAAGGTTGAAAGTAATAAGGAAATCACGCTAAAGCATATAGAAGCTTTGGTTAGTGATATAGACTTAAGTAAATATGATAAGGTTAAAGTTTTGTATAGCAAATTTTATAATACCTTCACGCAAAAACCAATGTTGGAAACAATAAAACCATGGAGTAAAAGCTCATCCTTGATTGATAACTCTCTAGCTGATTCAACGACAGATTATAGCTATGAATATGAACCACAAAATGTTGAATTTATTTTAAAATCTTTGATTCAAGATTACATTGCAGTTGCTCTTTACTCCACCTCACTTGAAAGTGCAACAAGTGAAAATAGTGCTAGAATGGTTGCTATGGAATCAGCAAACAGAAACACTAAAGAAATGCTGAATAAACTAGCACTGCTTTATAATCGTTCTCGTCAAGCAGCAATTACAACTGATTTGATTGAAGTTATAGGTGGTGCAGAATCTTTATAGAGACCTAAGGAATAAAAAATGAATATATTAAATATTGTAGCAGATATCACTAAACTAATAAAAAAGCAGAATCAAGATGCGGAAGTTGTAATATATGAAACTAATAAGACTTCGGTTTCTCAGCGTTTATCAAAAATTGAGCAAATATCACAATCTAAAAATTGTACTATAGGAATTAGAGCTATAGCAGGTAAGAACAAAGCTGCGTATATTTCTACAAACGATTTGAATAATCTCAGTGATACGATAAGCCGAGTGGTAGAAATGGCAAAGAATGCCCAGGAAGATCCTTATATTAGCTTTGCTATAGATGGCAGTAATTATATCTCTTCTGCAGATTTAAATATCTCAGATAATAATGTTGTAACCATTGATAAATTAAAAGAAATTACTGAAGCTGCAGAAAACTCAGCTCTTGCACATAAAAATATTATTAATTCTAAAGGAGCTTCATCTTCACATACTTCAGTAAATACGGTATTATCAACAGTTTCTGGTTTTATTGGTTCATTTAGTAAGTCAACTTTTATTAATCAGATTTCTGTCGTTGCTGGAGAAAAGGGTGAAATGAAGATTGGCTACGATTACGATGTAACATGTAACTTTAGTGATTTAAAATCGCCAGAGTTAATTGGGAAAGAAGCAGCAAAAAGAGCAATAGACCAGTTAAATTCATGTACAATTAAAACTGGTAAATTTCCAGTTCTTTTTGAAAGAAGAGCAGCAAAAGAATTAGTGAAAAGTTTTGCTTCTGCCATTTATGGCAGCAATGTTGTGAATAATAGCTCTTTTTTGAAAAATAGTTTAAACACTCAGATTTTCAATGATAGAATTAACATTATCGATGACCCGTTGTTACCAAGGGGTATAGCATCAAGACCATTTGATGGGGAAGGCGTAATGAGCAGAGAAAATGAATTTGTAAAAAATGGAGTACTACAAAATTGGATTTTAGATCTATATTCGGCTAGGAAATTAAACTTGGAAACAACTGCAAATGCAACTCGTGCAAGCAATGCTGCAATTATTCCTTCAGCTAGTAACTTCTATTTCAAAAATGGTAATAGATCATTTAAGGAATTAATTGAGGAAGTAAGAGAGGGAATATATGTAACTGATTTATTTGGTTTTGGTGTTAATTTAATTAATGGCGATTATAGTCAGGGTGCATCCGGATTTTTTATAGAGAATGGCAAAATAACCTATCCAATACACGAGATTACTGTTGCCGGCAATTTGAAAGATATGTTTAGCAATTTAGTTGTTGCAAATGACCTAACTTTCTGTGGGCAATTTAATTCACCAACGATTAAAGTTAGTGAAATGACAGTTGCAGGTTCATTTCGTGATTAAAAAATTTAGTTGCATCAAGTACAATAATTGTGTATTATAATCATGTAATGTTAAGAATAGACTATGGAGTATAGAAGTTTAGTTGCAATAACTAAGCTTAAAGCATTCTAAATCGTAATTTCAAAGTTTTTCATCACATTAATAATATTAGTTAATAGTTTAAGAGTTATTCATATGGAATTTGGTAATATAAAATGGTTTAATGTTGAAAAAGGCTATGGTTTCATCAAGCCAGAAGGTAAAGGTGAGGACGTTTTTGTACATGTTAGTACATTAGAACGTTCAGGAATAAGTCCTGATACACTTCGAGGAGAGGATAAAAAGAGAGGAATGAAAGGGGAAAGAGTAAGTTATGAGCTTAAAGAGGAGCGTGGTAGGAACGGAGAAGATAAAAAATCTGCAATAAATTTAAGATTAGAAGATTAGTTTGTCATGAAGCTTTGTAATAGGGTAATGTATTGTGAGTAATTTTCATGAAATGGGCCTCCCGATTTTGCTTAGACAAGCTCTAAGTAAAAATAATCTTTGTGTTCCAACTCCGATTCAAATGCAAGCGATTCCTTTAGCTCTCCAGGGTAAAGATATTCTTGGGTCTGCTCAAACAGGAACTGGAAAAACTTTAGCATTTGCTATTCCATTAGTTGCTAAATTGCTGAATGAGCCAAGCATTGGTTCAGCTTTAGTCATCGTGCCAACCAGAGAGCTTGCCCATCAGGTAACAAATGAGATAAGAAAACTCTTATTTCAAAATTCTGCACTAAAGGTCGCTTTGTTGATTGGAGGTGAGCCTATTTTTAGGCAGCTAAATCAGCTTCAGAAAAAAACACAAATTGTAATAGGTACTCCTGGTCGTATTATGGACCATATTGAGCGTAAAACTTTGATTACTAGCAATGTTAGCATTCTTGTGCTTGATGAAACGGATCGCATGTTTGATATGGGCTTTGGAGTTCAAATTGAAAGAATCATGAAATATCTGCCAAAAATACGGCAGACCCTTATGTTTTCTGCAACTCTTCCTAGTGATATAGTTAAACTTACTGAGAAGTACCTTAATCGACCGGAACGTATTTCTGTTGATTGTGAGGCTAAAACTTCTGTAAAAATTAAGCAAGAAATTGTTTATGCATCAGAATCAGAAAAATATGAAAAGCTTGTTACACAACTATGTCAGCGCGAAGGGTCAATCATTATCTTTGTCAAAACAAAGCAAGGGGCAGATCAGCTAGCTAACAAGTTGTACAAAGATGACTATAGCGCTTTAGCAATTCATGGCGATTTAAGGCAGCACAAGCGCGAAAGGGTCATTAATTCTTTTCGTCGTGGCCGTAATCAAATCATGGTTGCAACAGATGTTGCTTCTCGTGGCCTTGATATTCCTCATATTCAACATGTTATCAATTATGATGCACCACAATCGCAAGCTGACTATATTCATCGTATAGGTAGAACTGCACGTGCTGGAGCTGAAGGGTATGCGCTATCTTTTGTTACACCTCAAGATAAGGGAAGACGGCCTGCATTAGCAGATAAAGAAGGAGAGCCAAATTTTGATTGTAGTGTGCAATTTAAAAAACGTAACAGCAAAAAGGTCTTTAAAAGACCAAGTACGTTAAAGACTAAATACGGTAGAAAAAAGATCAATGCATTTAAGAAGACAAGTAGAGTACTAGAAAAAGCATATTAATGTACTTAACTATTCTTCTATTCTTTAAAAACTCCAATAAGTTTGCTGCAAAGTGAAGTGGCTGGAGGATGGCAGAAAGAATATATAGCTAACCCAAATTAGGGTTAGCTACAACTTGATAATCGTAATTCCACTGCTTACAAATAAGATCCATTTTGAAGATATATTATAACAGTATAACGTGAGGCTGTAATTGGGTTTAATTTGGCTACAACGAGCTACTAGATTTCAGTTTTTTTAATAATTGTGTGCTACTAATTATATATAAATTTACACTTTTAAAGAGAATAGATGATTTCTAAAAATTTAGAGGCAAGTTTAAATAGAGCGTTGCTGATTGCTTCTAATTGTAAGCTTAAATATGCAAAAGTGGAACATTTGTTGCTAGCATTAACTAAAGATGTGGATGTAAATTATGTTTTGTCAAGATGTAACATCAGAGCTGATGAAATCATAAATATAGATAATATTATATTAAGGAATGATCATGGTAATAATATAAAAGGTTTTTTACAAGACAACTCCGAATTGACTGTCAATAAAGTTAAGCCTGATGCGCTATTTCAATGCATAATACATAAAGCCATGATGCGGGCCCATCGCTTGGGAAAAGAAGAAATAAATGGAGCAAGTGTTCTGTTAGAGATTCTGTCTGAACAAGATTTATATATTGAAGAGCTATTGCGCAAACAGAATGCGAAGGATTCTAATTTGATTTATAATATATCTAATATAAAATATTCAGGTGATATAGAAGAATGCATCACTAATCGCAAGATAAAACTTGATAAGAATAACGATATCTCTACTGTAGCAAATAAAAGTGAATTATTAAAAGATGAAGAAGTTCTACAAAATTATTGTAAAAATTTAAATGATTATGCAAAAAGCAAAAAAATAGATTATATCATTGGTCGTGATTACGAATTAAATCGCACTATAGAAATCTTACTAAGACGCAGAAAAAATAACCCTTTATATGTCGGAGAACCAGGTGTTGGTAAAACAACAATAGTTGAAGGTCTGGTGTTGAAAATTATCGAAGGTAGTGTTCCGAGTGCACTGAGATCCAGCACAATTTATGCTTTGGATCTAGGATCACTCCTTGCGGGAACACGTTATAGAGGTGACTTTGAAGAAAGAATAAAATCTATAATAAAAGTAATTGAGACAAAACCTGGTGCTATTCTTTTTATTGACGAAATACACACTATTATTGGAGCAGGCTCAACAAGTGGCAGCTTTCTTGATGCCGGCAATCTGCTCAAACCTGCACTTGCAAGAGGTACATTGCGTTGTATAGGTGCAACTACATACAGAGAATATAGCAATAGCTTTGAAAAGGATAAAGCATTAGCAAGGAGGTTTCAAAAAATTAATGTAAAAGAGTCTTCCGTTAATGATACAGTAAAGATACTAGATGGTATAAAGCATTATTATGAAGGGTACCATGGAGTATATTACACGAAACATGCCATTAAATCTGCAGCTGAACTTTCACATAAGTATATTACTGGGCGAATATTACCTGATAAAGCAGTTGATGTTATAGATGAAGCAGGCGCATATTGTAAGTTACAAAAAAACAGGCGAAAAATTATAAACAGTAGAGACATTAAGAATACTATCACTAGGATTACAAACGTACCTTGCGGGCTTGATGATATGCAAAGAGTAAAATCTCTGAAAGAAAATCTCGAGAAGGTCATTTTTGGTCAAGATCAAGCGATAGAGTCTCTTGTTAATTCTATTAAAATTGCAAAATCTGGTCTGAGAGATTACAATAAACCCTTGGCAAATTATCTTTTTGCAGGACCAACTGGTGTAGGTAAGACTGAACTTGCGAAGCAACTATCACAAAGTATGGGTATGAACCTTATACGATTTGATATGTCTGAATATATGGAATCTCACACAATATCTAGAATGATCGGTTCTCCTCCTGGATATGTGGGTTACGACCAAGGTGGATTGCTTACAGAAGCTGTATCTAACAATCAATATAGTGTCATACTTCTTGATGAAATTGAGAAAGCTCATAGTGATATTTACAATATATTACTACAAATCATGGATTATGGGTGCGTTACAGACACTTACGGACGGAAAGTTAGTTTTTCCAATACAATTTTAATTATGACAACCAATGCAGGGGCATTTGAACGTAGTAAAAGTTCTATTGGCTTTGGGCATAAGGACTTTAATATTGGTGATGGCGAAAAAGCAGTAGAACGGATTTTTAGCCCTGAATTTCGTAATCGCCTGGATGCAGTCATTTCTTTTTCTGACTTGAATGCGGATGTCATTTTGCACATTGTGGATAAATTTATTCAAGAATTGAAAAAACAACTTATGCAAAAGGGCATAAACTGTTCAGTGGAAGAAGAAGTAAAGACTTACCTTGCACAAACAGGTTATAGCAAAGAAATGGGAGCGCGCCCAATAGAGAGGCTGATTGAAAAAGAGATAAAAAGTCATTTGGCTGAAGAAATACTGAATCGTCGATTAATCAAAGGAAAGAAATTAAGGAGTTATATGAATAAGCAAGAAATTGCTTTTGATATAACTTAAAATTCTTGTTTTAGCATTCTAAATATAATACACTTACCTCTTTTAATAAGGCTACAGTGGCAAGTTTAACTAGAAATCAGTATTACAGTAATCAAGATTTACAGAATTTATTTTCAAGATTGGGAATAAAGGCGGAAGAAGTAATAAGTCAGGAGTTTGACGATATACTCAGGTTGGTTGACCGGCGCTTTAGAAAGCTTTCATTAAAGTGCCACCCTGACAAAGAAAAAGATGAGGAGAAGAAAAAGATAGCTACAGAAAAGTTTCAAAAACTTAGTGCAGATAAAAAAGAGCTAGAGAAGCATCTCAACGCTTTAAAAGAAGGGAAAACTCCTAGTCAATATGAAAGGCTATCAAGTGAAGAAGAACGGAGGAGGCAAACAAAAATTCATGGAATATTATCACGTAGAAGCAAAGCTATAAATAGAGCATTTTTATTTTTTATATTAGCAAATGTGGTACTTGATTCGTCACGTAAAGTCAAATATTGCTTATCACAGCTTGCCACTACTAGCAAGCTGCAAAGCGTTGCTTATAAATTTTATGCATTCAGCATAGGGATTTGGCCATGGTTGTTCATTATAGCCTTGTGTGGCATTTTTTATGCAGCAAGTAAACAAAGGGGTCTACAAGAAGAAAATCTGGACAGGTTCAATCGAAGATGCAATCTGCTTATTACTGTTAATAATTGTGTTATATGTACTGCAGCAGTGTTTGCTGTATGTAGTTTAGTATCGGAAATTGCACAAAATGGCTGGCCTGTTCAATATGGAACGATGCTGATAGTTAATTTGGTATTGGATTTATTACTTATTGCTTCACTTAGAACTTTTACGAAAGCTTCTGAATTATATAGTGAACACTGCATTCAGCGTTTATATGAAGAAGACGTAGAATTTAGCTACAAGGAAAAATTTGCATGGTATGACTACAAATTAGTGCTTATGCCGCTCGTTCTTCCTGTTGTTAAAATATGTTTTGAAGATTTAATTCAAGAAAGACCACAACAGCACACCACCGATCCTAAAGTTACACCTTTAAATATAGGTGTAGGAACAAGAGCGTAAAAAGGTCTTTGCTTCAACTATAGTTTTTGCTACACTTTGAGTAAATTTGAAGATATTAATGAGTGAAGAAGTAAAACAAATCTTAAGTTATTACGAAAGTGAAAATCCTGGGGTAAAAGCAAATCTTACTCGCGTTCTTATGCACGGAAAACTTGGTGGCACTGGCAAGTTAGTAATTCTTCCTGTAGACCAAGGATTTGAACATGGACCAATAAAAAGCTTTGAAGTTAACCCTGATGCTTACGATCCACATTATCATTTTCAGCTTGCAGTTGATTCAGGAGTAAGCGCATACGCTGCTCCACTTGGTATGATCGAAGCTGGTGCTTCAACTTATGCTGGAATGCTTCCGCTTATTTTGAAGCTTAATAGCGCTAACTCCTTGCACTCAAAAGGCTTAACTTCTGATCAAGCAATAACTGCTTCTGTAAAAGATGCACTACGTTTGGGCTGCGTGGCTGTTGGGTTTACTATATATCCTGGTTCTGCTAAATGCTTTGATATGATGGAAGAAGCTCGCGAAATTATAGCTGAGGCTAAGTCCTGCGGCCTTGCTGTAGTGCTATGGTCTTATCCACGCGGTGAAGGAATTTCCAAAGAAGGTGAAACGGCGGTTGATGTCATTGCCTATGCTGCGCACATAGCAGCTTTACTTGGCGCTAATATAATCAAAGTAAAACTTCCAACTAACTATTTGGAAAGGGAGAAAATAGAAACAGAAAATATTGAGTCATTATCTAAAAGAATTGAATATGTTAAAAGGTCTTGTTTTGCAGGGAAAAGAATAGTAGTTTTTTCTGGTGGTGAATCGAAGGAAGTAGATGACATATGCGATGAAGCGAAAGAGATTAAGCAAGGCGGTGGTAATGGTTCAATTATCGGGCGTAACACTTTTCAGAGAAAAAGAGAGGATGCTTTATCTATGCTAAAAGATATAATGGATATCTACACATAAAAAACGGCTGGGTGGCAGAATGGCTTATGCGGAGGACTGCAAATCCTTTTATACCGGTTCAATTCCGGTCCCGGCCTCTTATTTCAATTAGATCGTTTTTTCTTCTGAAATTTTAGCAAGAGGTGTGGCTTTTAATGAAATATTTAAAAAAATAAGATACTATATTCAAAATATAAGCAGTAAAATGCCAAAGAGACTAACGAAAGTTTTATTATTAATTGGTTTGCCCTTCTTGCTTGCCAGTTGTACTTTTCACTATTTATTAAAGAGCTCGTATACTCATCTTGCACCAAAAAAGTACCCTGCATCTAACAAACAACCGGTTTACGTTGGTACAGCTTACGGTGCACAGACTATGTATAATGCATTATTTAATGACTTTCTGTTAATAGGTAAGTCATCATTCACAGCCAAACATGGACGTGTTAGTCAATATATTAACTATGGAAGAGAAGTTGGAGCAGATGTGATAATCGTATCATTTCAAAATATGCAAAAGGATAAAGAACATTTTAGCATCACAGAACAACTATTATGGGACACAAGCTTAACAACATTTCATACAAGGACCATTATAAACTTTGATCAGGATGTACTCTTTCTAAAAAAAATAGGTAATGCAAAAGCTCCATGGGAATATGTTAAAGGGGAGTTCGAGCTTCACGAAAAAAACGATACTGACCCATATCTAGGGAATTGGGTAGGGTATAGAATATGCAAGATTGCAATATATTCTTCAGAAGATGAATATTTAGGATTTGTAAATGAAGATAATTGTAAAGAAAAATCTGGAATAAATAAGATGCTTGCTTGGAAAAATGAGGATGTAAGGTTGCGGATTAATAAACAATCAAAACAGGGATTTTATTTAAATCGAAATAAGATCCCTATACTAATAAAATCTCAAATTAACAAATTTGGCTACCTTGAATTAGTAGATAAAAATACTGATCAAGTTGTGGTTTTCCTTCAGAAAAATTAGTTTTTACTACTCATAGAAACTATATACTTACTATTTCGATAAACCTCAAGCTTTCTAAGTTATTCTTGTTGCATGGTAAAAAATAAACTAAAAATAAGCAAAGTATTTTACAAAATGATATTACGTAATTTATTGTTTTTACTGCCGCCTGAAATTGCTCACTCCTTGGTAATAGCAGCATTAAAAAAGATGCCCTGTAGGAAACCTATAGAACTACCGAAGTCTTTAAATGTAAACTTTTTTGGTAATAAAATTAGGAGTCCTTTGGGTCTTGCTGCAGGTTTTGACAAAAATGCAGAAGTTATAAGGCCTATGCTCTCATTTGGTTTTGGATTTATTGAGGCTGGTACTGTAACTAAACATCCCCAATATGGAAACAAAAAACCGAGAATTTTTCGATTAATTAAAGATGAAGGAATAATTAATAGATTGGGGTTCAATAATAAAGGAGTAGACTATTTTCTTAAACAGATAAGTGAAACTAAGCTTGGTGATTGCATTTTTGGCATCAATATAGGAAAAAACAGTACATCAAAGGACCAAATCAGCGATTATGTTGACTTAATAAAGATAGTATATGGAAAGAGCAATTATATAGTACTGAACATCTCATCTCCCAACACACCTAACTTGCGCAATTTGCACAATAAACAAGAATTATCCAAATTGTTGAAATCTATCACTCTAACCCGGAAATCAATCGATAGCTCTGAATCCATACCGATAATATTAAAAATATCTCCAGATATAGATCAACAAACAAAAGAAAATATCGCTGAGCTTACACTAGAATATAAAATTGACGGCTTAATAGTAAGCAACACTACGATAAGTAGAGATTCTTACTATAATGAGAGTGGTGGGTTGAGCGGCAGGCCACTATTTCAACTTTCAACCGAGTTATTGAGTGACATGTACAAGCTTACTAAGAGCAAAATCCTATTGATAGGATGCGGGGGAGTTTCAAGTGGTGTTGACGCATATGAAAAAATAAAGGTAGGAGCCTCTTTAGTACAACTGTACACTGCTCTCGTATACCAGGGGCATCAAGTTGTGAACAAAATCAACCTGGAGCTTGCGGAATTGGTAAGAAGAGATGGATTTAGTAACGTTACTGAAGCAGTGGGTTGTATACATTAGGCTGTACATTTTGGAAGTTATTGATATTGTTTTAGTAAAGTAGAGCTAATTTTTTAGTGTAAAGGTATGATAGGGAGTGCTTTTCTTTTGAACGATGAATATAAAAATTTTGAACGATACAATATCTAAAGTTATTAATTATAAATTTACAGATCATGCAATATTAGAAGAGGCATTAACTCACCCAAGCGTAAATAAAAGGAATAGCGAAAACCAGATCGTAAGCTACGAAAGGCTAGAGTTTTTGGGCGATAGTGTTTTGAATATGGTTGTATCTGCTATGTTGTTTAAAATGTTTCCTAAAGAAAAAGAAGGAGCATTGGCAAAAAGAAAAACGGATTTAGTTTGTGGCAGTACCATTGCTAATGTTGCTAAAGAAGTAGAGTTAGGTAACTTTATCATCATGAATAATAGTGAACGATACAATGGGGGAAGATGTACCTTAAAAAATTTAGAAAATTCGCTTGAAGCACTAATAGGTGCAATTTATATTGACGGTGGATTTGAGAGTGTTAAAAAATTTATTATCCGACATTGGGAAAAGCTAGCTAAGGATATCATCGATCCTCCTCAAGATCCTAAAACTTCGCTGCAGGAATGGACTCAAAAAAATAAACTACCTTTACCAGAGTATGAGCTTGTAAAACAGACTGGACCAGCACACAATCCTGAGTTTACTATATCAATTTGCATAGAGAATTATGGCAAAGTTTCTGCATCTGCTTATAGTAAGAAAATTGCTGAACAAAAAGCTGCTGAGTTGATGCTAGAAAAAATTAGAAAAAACGACTTAATTTAAGTAAAATAGTCATTAACATAAATTTTAAGTAAGCTAAATAGTTCTTAGTTCAGCTTACATATTTTCTTATCTCAGCCAAAATCTTATCAGATTGACTTTCATCTGAATTTAAATCAGCTACGAAATGTGTGACATATTTTCCTTCCAGGGCCAATAAGGTATATTATTGAAGAATGTTTGATTTCCTCTTCTCCACCAACTTTGCTAGCGTATACTTTATACTTTACAATTACTTCGTCTATTTTTTCTCTTTCGCCAGTTAACATTTGTATTCTGTGGTCAAATTGCTGCTGAAATTCTTTAAGTTTTTCCGTGCTATCGCGTTCAGGATCAACTGTGATAAAAAATGTTTGTAGCTTGCCGTTGGTTTTTTCATCTAATTTTGCAAGTGTTTCTGAAATTATTCCAAGGTTCATAGGGCAAATTCTTTTACATGAGGAAAATCCGAAGAAAATCATCATATATTTATCTTTAAAATCACTACTGCGCACGATCTGTCCATCTTGGTTAATCAAGGAAAAATCCCCACCTATCTCAACTTCTGCGTTGTGAATCGCTGTTGCGGCAAATATGCCTTTTTTAGTGAAATAACAATAACCTAAAAAAACAACCGCTAATGCTATCAATAAACTAGATAATAACCTTATAAACTTTATCATTAAAGCGTCTCCAGTAAAATTAAATCATATCTTGATTAGCTGATTTATTCAATATATTCCTTCCAAAGTGAATTGTTAATTTTGTCTAACAGTTTCTTATGCTCATCAATTTCTTCACTATTTGGTGAGTGTTCTCTGCGAGCTAAATTGCGCACTTTATGCTGGATAAACGTGTAGTTATTGTCCTGGTCACATTCGCTATTAAACAAAAAGGTTTGCAATCCTCCTGTAAGCTCAACATAGACTTTTGCAAGCAATTGAGCATCAACTAATGCTCCGTGCAACTCTCTACCTTCTAGCGATATATCAAAACGCTTACATAATGCATTTAAAGAAGCTGGCGACCCTATGAATTTTTTTCTTGCAAGTGGTAATGTATCTAGCACTCTGTCTGAAGAAATTAACCCAGCATTCAACTTGCCTAACTCCATATTAAGGAACTTAACATCGAACTCAGCATTATGAATTACCAAAATGTTATTAGATATGAAGTCAAGAAATTCAAGTGCAACATCTGAAAATAGTGGCTTATCTTCTAAAAACTCCTCACTAATACCGTGAATCTTAAATGAATGGTAGGGTATATCTCTTTCTGGATTAAGATATCGATGAAATGTTTTACCTGTTGGAATACGATTAATTAGTTCTACACATCCTATCTCAATAATTCGATGGCCAGATCCAGTGTCAAGACCTGTAGTCTCAGTATCAAGTACTATTTCGCGTAACTTACTTCCCATCAATGCAACAACCTTACTTATCGTTTGTTGTTAAATTTTTATCAATACTTGCCTTCTTGTAGTTAATAGAAACAAGCACCCAAGCTGGATCTGATGAATTAATATTTTTTTTGAATTGCCATACATCCTCAACTTTGTTAATAGTGAACATACTGCCTGATATGACATCTCCTTCATTATTCTTAACGAAGTTAATTTGCTCTGAAAGGAAATATACTGCAATAAATATTACGTTTTTTACTAGTTTTATTTCTAAGATCTTTTGTGAAGCGATAGAAACAATTATAGACTCATGTATCTCTTGACGATGTTTAATCTTGTCTACAAAGTTGTTATATAAATCTTTGTCCAGAAGAGATTTAACTGGGACAAATTTCCTTGGTTAAAACATTTGATTATTAATTCAAAAGCTATACTTGAACCTTCTATGAAATGGGAAATGGAGAAATCCTTATTTTTTTGTAATATTTGTTCATAAGTAGCTTTTATTGAACTTTTGTTGTTGCTGTAAATGTAATTCTCAATATTTTCTACTACGTTTTCTCCACTTTGACTTACATCCAATACACCAGGTAGCTTTTCTAGATTGAGGTTAGCTGACCTTCCTAAAGAATTATACAAACGTGAAAAAATAAACGCCGCTAGTAAAGCATATATTGCAAGCTCTATCATAATAGCTTAACCCCTTGGTATATAAAATATCTGAATATTATTAATTATTGATAAAAATATGTTTTTCATATTCACCTATAGTCAAGTTTGCTATTCGTTTATAAATCAATATATTATATAAGGAAGTATTAAACATCTCAACTTAATTAAAGGAGACGTAAGAAATGTTACAACATAAAATGAAAATTCATGGTCAGTATGTCAAAGATTTTTCGTTTGAGAATCCAAATTCGCCATTCCTTCCTTCTAGTAAAGCTCCCGATATTAATGTAATGGTTAATATTAATTCAGCAAAATTAGAAGGCACAGAAAACAAAAAAGAAATAAATGAAGAAAAGCCTTTTCATGAAATTACTTTGCATATAGAAGCCAAAGCAACGATAAAAGATGAAGATGTGAAAGATGGTATAGCTTTCATTTGTGAGGTAAAGTATTGCGGTATTTTTTCAATAGAAAATTTGAAAGAGCTGGGTAAGGAAGAAGTTAGACAAGCTTTGTTTATTGGCGGACCTACTTTTCTTTTCCCTTTTGCAAGAGAAATAATCGCAAGAGCTACAAGTAGTGGTGGATTTCCTCCACTTATGCTAGATCCTATAGATTTTGAAACTATGTATCGGCAGCAAAGTCAACAACAAAAAAGTAATGCTAGCAATTCCAATTTTAATTAATACAGGATGAACAATTCTTTAAATGCAAAAACGACTTTAAATGTTGATAGAAAGTCATATAGCTACTTTAGCCTAAGTAGTGCTGGTAAATTCTTAGGAATAGATTTAACCAAATTGCCTTGCTCACTCAAGGTATTGCTTGAAAATTTATTGCGCAATGAAGATGGAGTAAACGTAAAGCTGGATGACATAAGAGTACTAGCAGACTGCGTCAATAAACACACTAATCACGAAATTAGCTATAAACCAGCAAGGGTGTTGATGCAAGATTTTACAGGGGTTCCTGCTGTTGTTGATCTAGCTTCAATGCGGGACTATGTTAAGAAAAATGGAGGAAACCCAAGCAATATAAATCCGTCTGTACCGGTTGATCTTGTGATTGACCATTCTGTTCAAGTAGATAGTTATGGAAGTGTTTCTGCATTCAGTAAGAATGTTGAGCTAGAAGTAAAAAGAAATTTGGAGAGATATCAATTTTTAAAGTGGGGAGAATCGTCCTTCACAAATTTTAGAGTAGTGCCGCCAGGTACTGGAATTTGCCACCAAGTGAATCTTGAATATTTAGCGCAAGTTGTGTATAATAATGATGGAGTCATATATCCTGACACTTTGGTTGGTACTGACAGCCATACTACAATGGTTAACGGGTTATCAGTCCTTGGTTGGGGTGTTGGAGGCATAGAAGCTGAATCTGTGATGCTTGGTCAACCAATTAGTATGGTGATTCCAGAAGTAGTTGGATTTAAATTAATTGGCAGACTTCCAGAAGGAGTAACTGCGACTGATTTAGTGCTGACGGTTACCAATATCCTAAGAACAAAAGGTGTTGTTGGTAAGTTTGTAGAATTTTATGGTGATGGTTTAGATTATTTATCTTTGGCAGATAGGGCCACTATAGCTAACATGGCCCCAGAGTATGGCGCAACTTGTGGATTCTTTCCAATTGACCAGAAAACACTAGATTATTTAAACTTGACCGGAAGGCCAGAAGAGCTGGTTAAATTAGTTGAGGCTTATGCGAAAGAGCAAGGATTGTGGCGTGGCAATAATGAGTTAGCATTTTTTGACACACTAGAGCTTGATTTATCAAGCGTGAAGCCAGTAATGGCTGGTCCCAAAAGACCGCAAGATAAAGTTTTTCTTTCACAAGTGGCAGAATCTTTTTCTAAATCGTTTCCAGTTAATGAGTCAAAGGAAAGCGATGAATTCCAAGATGGAAGCGTAGTTATTGCAGCGATAACAAGCTGTACCAATACTTCAAACCCAAGCGTGATGATCGCTGCTGGCCTTGTAGCTCGTAATGCAATTAAACTTGGATTAAAATCAAAGCCTTGGGTTAAAACTTCTCTTGCTCCAGGGTCACAAGTTGTAACAGAATATTTAGAAAAGTCTGGATTGCAGGTAGATCTAAATGCTTTGGGCTTTAATTTAGTTGGATATGGCTGCACAACTTGCATTGGAAATTCTGGTCCACTAAATAGTGATATAGAAGATGGCATTAAAAACAAAAACTTAACCGTTGCTGCAATTTTATCTGGCAATCGTAACTTTGAAGGAAGAATTCATCCATTAGTCAAAGCTAATTACTTGGCATCTCCGCCACTTGTTGTTGTATATGCGCTTGCTGGTACTGTGCAAATTGATCTGACAAAAGATTCAATATGCACAGATAAGAATGGAAATAATGTCTATCTCAAAGATATATGGCCAACAAACAATGAAATCGAAGATTGTGTTAAAAATGTGGTAACACGTGAGATGTTCATACAAAAGTATAAGGATGTTTTTTCTGGTGATGAACATTGGCAAAAAATAAAGTGTGAAAAAAGTGAAATCTATAATTGGGATGCAAACAGCACTTACATACAAAATCCGCCTTATTTTGATAATTTATCACCTAAAAATAATAAAGATAAAACAATCGATATAAAAGGTGCACAAATATTGGCAATGTTTGGCGATAGCGTAACTACTGATCACATTTCCCCTGCAGGAAATATTGCCTCAAATAGTCCTGCTGGCCTATATTTAAAGGGGCTTGGAATTGAACCACAGGACTTTAATTCATATGGATCTCGCCGTGGTAACCACAATGTAATGATGCGTGGCACTTTTGCTAACATTAGAATAAAAAATGAAATGGTAAGCATCGAAGGCGGCTATACAAAATATATTCCTTCTCAAGAAATTATGTCGATTTTTGATGCAGCGATGTGCTACAAGGAAGCTCTCATCATTGTGGCAGGAAAGGAATATGGTACAGGTTCAAGTAGGGATTGGGCAGCAAAGGGTACTTTACTGTTGGGGATTAAGGTTGTAATTGCAGAAAGCTTTGAGCGTATACATAGGTCCAACTTAGTTGGCATGGGTGTTCTTCCACTTATATTCCAAAATGGAATAACTAGAAAGATATTTGATGGTAGTGAGGTAATAAGCATAAAAGGTGAAATAGTGCCAGGTGGAAATCTAGAATGTATCATCAAAAGAAAGGATAATTCAAAGCAATCAATTCAACTCAAATGCTGTGTACAAACCGCAACTGAGATTAAATACTTAATGCATGGCGGAGTGTTAAGCTACATACTTGCACAATCCTTTTGATTTAGTGAAGTTATTACATGGACTTCTTTTAGCCAGCCCTGGTCCCTTCATAAATAATGATTTGCTCTATGCAAAGTTATGATATAATTTTACCTTACTACGGTAACAGAGTGTTTTGCAGATAGTTATATATGATTACCTCTATACAAGAACCTAACGAATTGAGAAAACGTTTACAAGGATTTTATCGTACTGATGAGAAAAGTTATGTACGTCGCCTTGTAGAAAACACAGAGCTTTCGGCTGATTCAAAAAATAGAATTTATAATATAGCAAAACAAGTTATTGAAAAGATTAAAGGCAACAAATTAGATGTCATAGATTCTTTCATGCAGCAATACTCGCTTTCCAACGACGAAGGAATAGCACTTATGTGTCTTGCTGAGTCACTACTTAGAATACCAGATGATTATACAATAGACGAGCTAATCAAAGATAAAATTGCCAATCAAGAATGGAGTAAATATTTAGGACATTCTTCTTCATTGTTCGTCAATGCTTCCACGTGGAGTTTAATGATAGGAAGTAGTATATTAAGGAGTAATGAAAGAGATCCAAAATTCTATTACGCAATTTCTAGATTGCTGAAAAATTTAGGAGAGCCAATTATTCGCAAAGCAGTGAAACAAGCAATGTTAATGCTTGGTAAGCATTTTGTTATTGGAGAGACTATAGAGAAAGCACTGGAAAATGTAAAACCAAATGATAATAGCAAATTCTTATGCTCTTTTGATATGCTTGGCGAAGCTGCTCACACAGCTGAGGATGCGGAAGAGTATTTTAATTCATATATGCATTCAATAAAAGCTATAGGTGAATCCACTGATATAAGTGATTGTTTTAAATCGCATGGAATTTCAATCAAATTATCTGCGTTACATCCACGTTATGAATTCAGCCAATTCGATAATATAGCTGAAGAGTTGAGAGCTAAACTGCTGGAACTTTGTCATGAAGCAAAAAAATACAACATTTCATTATGCATAGATGCAGAAGAATCAGAAAGACTTGAGATGTCACTAGTTTTATTCGAGCAATTGCGTCTTGATGAGTCACTTTCCCAGTGGGAAGGGCTTGGCTTGGCTGTGCAAGCGTATCAAAAACGTGCTTTATCTGTGCTTGATTTTGTTGAGGATGTTGCTATCCGATCAAAGCACAAAATTATGGTGAGGCTTGTGAAGGGTATATATTGGGACTCGGAAATCAAGCGTGCACAAGAGCTAGGGTTAAGTGGTTATTCAATATTTACAAGAAAAAGCTATACTGATGTATGCTACCTTGCGTGTGCACAGAAGCTTTTAAGCAAAGTAAATCACTTTTACCCATGCTTTGGAACTCATAATGCCTATACTTTTGCTACTATAATAGAGCTTGCTGACAAAGATCATCCTGGATTTGAGTTTCAGCGCTTACATGGAATGGGTAAGGATTTATATGATTATGCAACGTCAGAACTTGCAACAAGCATCAGTTGTCGTATATATGCACCAATTGGTAAACACAGTGACCTACTACCATACCTTATTAGACGTCTTCTTGAAAGTGGAGCTAATAGTTCATTTGTTAATCAAATAAATGATCCTAATGTTGAAACTGAAGAGTTAGTTTCAGATCCATCAGAAAAAGCTAAAAGGTTGGAGTATGAACCTCATCCAAACATTCCATTGCCACAAGATATTTTTGGAGAGGAAAGAAAAAATTCCTTGGGAATGGATATTAGTGACTCGGTGATAGTTTCACAATTTGCAGATGATATAAAGAGCTTTAGTGAAAAAAAATGGCAAGTTGGACCAATAATTGACGGACAGTCACTTTTTGATGATGCCAAATTTACTGAAGTAGTAAATCCTGCACATTTAGAAAATGTAATTGGGGAAGTGTCAAGTGCAACAAGCGATCAGGCTTTAAACGCTCTTGAAATAGCACATAGTGCTTTTACTAAGTGGCAGAATGTTTCAGCAGAAGAGCGCGCTAAATGCCTTGAAAAAGCTGCAGATTTGCTTGAAGAAAGGATGAAAGAGTTGGTTTACATTCTAATCGTAGAAGCAGGAAAAATTTTATCCGATGCAATAGCAGAAGTAAGAGAGGCAATCGACTTTTTGCGCTATTATGCAACGATAGCAAAAAATGAACTGAATGACTGGAAAAAATTGCCAGGTCCAACTTGTGAAGATAACTTCATCTTTTTTGAAGGCAGAGGAGTTTTCTTATGCATATCACCGTGGAATTTTCCGCTCGCTATCTTTATTGGGCAGGTTTCAGCTGCACTTGCAGCAGGTAATGCAGTGCTGGCAAAGCCAGCAGAACAAACGCCGATTATTGCCTATGAAGCTGTTAAGATACTACACGAAGCTGGGATACCAAAAAATGTACTGCACCTTATTCCAGGGGATGGTTGGTATTTAGGCAAAACATTAGTGCCAGATAACAGAATCTCTGGTGTAGCTTTTACTGGTTCAATACAAATTGCTCAAATAATTAATAGAATGCTTGCTGGCAGGGACGGTCCTATTGTGCCGCTTATCGCTGAAACTGGCGGATTAAATACTATGATTGTTGATAGTTCTGCTCTCTTAGAGCAAGTGACTATGGATGCTTTGCTTTCTGCGTTTCGCAGTAGCGGTCAGCGCTGTTCTGCACTTAGAGTGCTGTTTATTCAAGAGGACATAGCAGAGAAGCAGATAAAAATGATATGCGGTGCAGCGCAAGAACTAAAGATTGGTGATCCAATACAACTTAGCACTGATATTGGTCCAATAATTGACAAAGCATCTATCGATATGCTCACTCAACATACGCAAAAAATGTCAGAGGATAAAGATTCAAATCTGTTATTTAAAGTACCCATGGATACAAATTCTCATAATGGTTATTTCTTTCCTCCATATGTTTATGAGATACAAAAAATTTCGCAATTAAAGCAAGAAGTATTTGGTCCTATTTTACATATCATACGTTTTAACAAGTCACAATTAAATGAAGTTATAAGTGATATAAACAATACAGGATATGGGCTCACATTTTCTTTGCAGAGTCGTATACAAAGTCAAATTGACACTATAAGTAAAAAAATATCAGTTGGAAATGTCTACATCAACCGTAACCAAATAGGTGCAGCAGTTGGGATACAACCATTTGGTGGTAGAGGACTATCTGGCACTGGGCCAAAAGCTGGTGGTCCTCATTATTTACAGCGTTTTTCTACAGAAAAAGTTGTAAGTGTTAACACTACAGCATTCGGTGGTAACACTACACTTCTGTGTTTGGATTAATTTGCGGGCCCTAATTTTTCTTACCCCTAAGCTAGACGTTCGTGCAGACAGCGCTAAGATCTGAAAAGGACCAGCTCATGCACTAGACTTCTTGCATAACCTAAACTAAGCAGAAAAAAGGTGTCATCCGAGTAGCTGACACTGGTTCCTTTATGACATAGCTGTACGAACATTCATTTTTGAAGGTAAATTGCACAGCAAATGGTGTCATTCCAGTCTGGAATCCAGAAATTTTGCATAACTAGCTGATGAGCTAAAGGTAGTTGTCTTACGCTAAAACAAACGTTTTTAATTAAGTTGCATAGAAGCTGGATCCCAGCATCACTGCCATTAAGTTAAGGGAAAGAGAAGTTAAGATTGGACAAAAAATTTGAAGCGATTGATAATTATGGTAAATACTAGGGTGAATTTTTAAGAAAAGGGAGTCTGAAAAGTGCAAGTTATTTAAAAAAGTAATAATTGCAGGTTATTTTGCAAAGAATGTACTAATGCAATGATACTGAAAAGATATCTTGAATTTAAAACACATGTTTTCTAGCTCTTTTCTGGTAGTTGAGTGAACGAATATCAGATATCTTATGACGATCAACTCTTCTCCCTTTTCTTACCACTAAAGTGTTCATCAAAAATAACTGTGATAGTCGATCCATAATGCAGTCTATGTCTGACTCTGTAGAAAAAATATCAAAGGCTAAGTTTTTAATCGCATTAAATGAGACAGATTTATTGATGCTTTTTTTTAGTTTACTATTCTGTGCGCTCAATGTCTCTTCATCATCTTCTATCATGATACTTTCTAGATTACTGATGAAGATAGTTGACCAAAAATCCTGCTTGATAGTTTCAATACTTTTTCCTGTGAAATTCTCTAAATTTAATCTTCCCTTCAGCCTAGAAAAAAATGTTTCTACTCCCCAGCGCAAGTAATATAATCTCTCAAACTCTTCGACTGTAAAACTTTGCTCATCTAACAGAGATGTTACTAACACTTCAACTTCTCCAGAAGAAAGTATTATTTTGACTAACCTGAATTTCATCTCATCAGGTAATCCTAGCTTTCGTAGCTGTCTTGCTACTTTAATAGGTGCTACCACCATACTAGATGGGCTTTCCGGCTTAAACATAGCGTTTATTTCATTGAAAGACGAACTTGGACAGCGAATTATATAATTGATTTTCCTTCCTGTAAGCTCAGCAAGAAATCGATAAGATACGTATCCTCTATCACAGATTAACAAATCGTCTGATTTTATGGATTCAAGCATACCGATCGCTAAATCAACCTCATAGCTGTCACCTCTACTTAGCACAGATTTTATTGCAATATTATTTAGCACATCGTAGCAAACTTCAAAGGTTGCACTTGTATAGTCTTCAAATCTCTGGATTCCATTCCATACTGCTCTTGAGCCAAACTCGCCTATTATTTTGTCGCTCTTTGGCAGAATCAGTATTGAAGCATCAAATGCAAGTACTCTGAAGCCATGGTGGGTTTTAAATTCCTGATCTTGGTAGTATAGGGAAACTATATCATCATTTAACTCTGAAAACGCAGTATGCTTTAGCTTCTTTCTTGCTTGAGTAAATGCACTTGCCGTAATTGTGTAATCTTTTCTTGTATGCAGAACAAACTCATTAAGCATTACTTGTAATGACTTTACACTCTTTCTAAAAATCAGGAGAAATACATTAATGAAGGGCAGCTTTCTTTTTCGTGAGAAGTCTTTTGAGGATGCTCTGTGTGCGTTTATAAAGTTTAAACTCATCAATTTATTTTTTATAAACATGATTATTCTTTTTTTTACTCATGTCATTACTTCTTTTAATTTGTGGATCTTACCTGATTTTACAATACAGTCCATCACTTTCCCTTAACTTAATGGCAGTGCTGCTGATTCCTCTCCTATTCCTGGAATAGTCAATAGAAGCTGAAAATTTTCCAACAATTCTTTGTGCTGCTTTAATAGTTTGCGTATGGAGTTTTTTATTATTTCTATTTTTTTAACTATATTCGTTGCAAGATCCTCCCAAGCATTTGCAACTTCTTTAGGCAGTCTCTCTTTTTTTTCTAGGTGGTTATTTACTAATTCTTTTAACGCAACTGAGCAACGATAAAGATGTTTTAATTTTTTCATTTCAGAAGAAGGTGGTGTCCAACGAGTTGGTTCCTGTCTTTGGCAATAATCAGCAATAATTTCTGCATCAGTCTGATCATTCTTTTGTCTTACGAGCTTACTCCTTGTATAAGATTTAATACAATAAGGATTTACAACACTAACAAAATGTCCAGCATTGTGCAGAAATTCAGCCAAAGCTTCGCTATAACAACCACATGCATGCCTTTACTTCTTCCACATTATGCTTTTGTAGAAAACTCAGCAGACCTTGAAACCCAAGATCATCGTTCTTAAAGCTCCTTTTCCTAGTTTCACGCTTTTCTTTTTTACTTATGAATGAAAGAAAAACATCAAAGCGATCTTTTGATACATCAATTCCAAGAAAGTTGTTGATCATATATAACCCCATACGTTACCATTTAAAACGAAAAGTAAGGCTAACCTTGTGGATACAGAATTAGAGCCATTTAGGTCTTTCTACGATACCGTCCAGCCTATACTTTTGAGGAGGGAACTCTTATCTTTCTTACAGATTTTATATCTAAGAGGAGAAACAGAGTTCTTCCCTCCTCCACCTAATGCTTAAGCTTAAAACATTAGATGCTTTTTACAAGATACAAGAAGGGAAGCGGTAAAAATTATTTTAGACATTAAACAATAAAATTAGTAATTTATAGACTCTTTAAAAAAAATTATCTTATTTTAGATCAAGATTTCTTAAAAAATAAATATAATAAATAAACCTTAAATGGTTGCTATATTGGGTGTATTCTCTTAACTTGACGCCTATAGTTGAAATCACTATCTTTTTATATTAAAACTATCATATATACTATAGTATGATAAGCATAGACAGATATAGCTAAGGGATGTTCCATATTATGGCAGAGCTTACTTTAGGAGATGTTTTTTATAGGTTTGATGTTATAATTAAAATATGACAAAAACAAGATCAAATTTGAAAAAAAGGTTAAAACAAAAGTTTGTAGTGCTGACCTTATTGATAAACGCTTTATTTGTCTCATATTTTCTCATAAAAAACACAGGAAATACTTTTAATCAAATTATAGTCAAAGAAATAAATATAGGAGCTGACAATGAAAAATAAACAACCACAAAATAAAAAAGAGAATCTTTACGTAACGTATTACATAGATGCTTTAGCTTCAGAAAAGTCCTCTACGCAAAATACTTTGGAAAGTTATCGTTCAGATTTACATCAACTTGAAAAGTTTTTATTAGAAGGAAGCACTACCTTAGTTGGTGCAAGTAAAGCTAATATTAAAGATTATGTAAACTTTTTATATACACAAAAAAAATATAAAAGTAGCTCCATATCAAGAAAAATGTCTGCTATAAGAAATTTCTATAAGTGCCTATTTAATGATGGAATAATAGACTTTAACCCAGCACCGGCTAATGATAATGAATTAAAAAATCCAAAGGTTTCTCGTCCTTTGCCTAAGTGTTTAAATATTCAAGAAATATTTTCGCTCATGGAAACAGTAAAAAAACCAGCAAGCGGATCAAATAAAGAGATGAGCAATAAAAGGCTATGTGCAATTTTAGATATCCTTTACTCTTCCGGGATGCGTATTTCTGAACTAATTAATATGAAGTTATGTGAAGTATCAAATTTAGTAAACAGTAACGGTAAAGAAGGCTATATAATAATAAAGGGAAAAAGTGGCAGAGAAAGGCAAATCTTTTTTAATGAGCAAGCATTGCAAAGCCTTAAAGATTACTTATCAGTTCGTGAAAATCTGCTCCCTAACAACAAAAAATCTGATTGGCTATTTCCAGGTGATAAACCTAATAAACCAATTACAAGGCAAAGGATTGGTCAATTAATAAAGGAATTAGCAGGAAAGTGCAATATTGATAAAAATAAAGTCTCTCCACATGTGATTAGGCATTCTTTTGCTACCCATCTACTAAATAGCGGAGCAGATATTGTGTTGATACAGAAAATTCTTGGCCATACTAACCTTTCTACAACACAAATATATACTCATATTGCTAACGAAAAGTTAAAGGACAAACTAGCTAATTCGCATCCTATTACTCAGATGATCAATAATTAAACTTATTGTTTTTAACTTGTAATAAAGTTAAATTTAAATAAATTTATGTGAGTTTGTGATTGCAAGTTTATTGTTTAACTTATTCCTTATATTATGGGAAGTATTCTATACTTTAATTACTCTCCCTGTAATTTTCTTTTCTGAGTGTGTAATAACCATTTTTCTCGTCTGTTCGGTGAAAGTTGTATTATTCACGCTGCGTTTATTATGTGGCATTAAATATGAAGTGAGGGGAATGGAAAACATTCCTCAGCAACCTTTTATCATTGCATCTAAACACCAATCTCCATTTGAAACATTTATTTTTATACTACTATTTAGAAAAGCGGTTTTTATTTTAAAACGTGAATTGAAATGGATTCCATTCATTGGTTTACATCTTATAGCGCTGAAAATGATTTTTATTAACCGTTCAGATGGTATCAGTTCTATACGCCATATAATTAAACTAGCAAAAATGCATATAAAAGAAAATAGAAGCATAATAATATTTCCTGAAGGTACAAGAACGACTATAAACCAAAATATAAAATATCAACCAGGTATTGCTGCTTTATATAGCGTATTATCTGTTCCTGTGTTACCGGTTGCTTTAAACACTGGTTTGTTTTGGCCAAAAAGCATACTTTCTCTGAGAAAGAATCCCGGAAAGGCAGTAATAGAAATATTGCCCCCAATATATCCTGGGTTAAACAAAAATGAATTCTTGCAAAGTTTAGAAAAAATTATTGAAGAGAGAAGCAGTGGATTAATTGCAGAAAAAACTGATATTGCAAATTAACAAAAAAACTTTATAATTAAAAGAAAAGTACAGGTATTAATATATGGCAAATCATAAGAGTGCTAAAAAAATGATAAAGGTAATAGCAAAGCGCACTTTAATAAATAAGATGCGGAAAAGTAAAACTCGCACCGCTATTAGAAAATTGGTCGATGTAATCAAGTCTGGTGATAAAGAGAATGTTGTCTTAGCATTTCGGGATGCTGAATCTAATTTACACAAGTGTGTGAGTAAAGGTGTTCTTCATAGAAATACTGCTGCGCGTAAAATAAGTCGCTTAAATGCAAAAGTAAAAGCATTGATGACAGCATAATATGGTTAATTTAAAGTTAATCGGATTAATATATACTCTTCAGTTTGTATATTCTGTATAAAATTTAAGTAGCTTAAGTGATGGATAAAAAAGCATTATTAGAACTAAGTAATGGATTAAAAATTGAGCTACCCATATTAAGTGGAACAATAGGTCCTGACGTGTTGAATATCAAGGATTTATATAAGACGACAGGATTATTCACTTATGATCCGGGGTTTGTTTCCACAGCTTCATGTTCTTCTTCGATTACATTTATTGATGGAGATGAAGGAGTTCTTAAATATAGGGGACATGATATAGCTGATTTGGCAGAGAATAATAGTTTTACTGCTGTGGTTTATTTATTACTCTATGGTGAATTACCCAATTCAGAGCAACACAAAAAATTTCTTCTAAAAATACAAGAATCATCCAAAGTATCAGAGCAAGTTACAAATGTAATCAAAGCATTTCCAAGAACTGCTCACCCTATGTCGATTTTAATTGCATGTTTTGCAAATTTGTCAGCATCCTACCATGAAAAGCATGGCAACAATATCAATGGTGAAGATTTAGATTTTGGAATTTCTGCAATAGCACAAGTTCCTGCAGTTGTTGCAATGATATACAGGCATATCAATGGTCAGAAATTCATAAATGCCAATAATGAATTGAGCTATAGTGAAAATTTCTTAAAGATGATGTTTGGTGATGCTGTTGATAACACCCTTTTTGCACAAGCTCTGGATAAAATATTTACTCTCCATGCCGATCATGAACAGAATGCTTCTGCGGCAACTGTCAGATTAGTAGGGTCAGCTGGTTCTAATCTATTTGCAAGCCTTTCTGCAGGAATTGCTACACTTTGGGGTCCAGCACATGGTGGAGCTAATGAGGCAGTTATAAATATGCTGAAGGAGATAGAGCAAAGTGGAGATGTAGATAGATTCATTGAAAAAGCTAAAGATGATAAAGATCCATTTAAACTAATGGGATTTGGACATCGTGTTTATAAAAGTTACGATCCGCGCGCGCGTATATTAAAGGATGCTTGTTATGAGATTCTAAGTAAATTAGAGCAAAATAATGAACTACTTAAAATTGCAAAAAAACTTGAAGAAATAGCTTTAAAGGATGAATATTTCATCGTGCGTAAGTTATATCCAAATGTTGATTTTTACTCAGGTATAATAATGAATGCTATCGGTATCCCTTCAAGTATGTTTACACCTATTTTTGCACTTGCAAGAACCACTGGCTGGGTTGCTCAGTGGTATGAAATGATAAACGATAAAGAAACCAAGATTTGTAGGCCAAGGCAGCTCTACCTTGGCAAGTAAAGTTTCATTCATAATTTTTTTGTAACTTCTTTAGAATTTTTCTACTACAGCAAGCAGTAGGGCCAAAACTTTTACCCTACTTAAGTAAATTTATTCTGAAAAATCTCTTTCACTAACTGGTACACGTGCACGCGATTCTGTAGTAGATGATTCAAGTTTTGAATCAGGCGAAGAACGTGATTCGCCAGAGGATTCTAAAAAATGAACGCCACTATCTCTATTATTTTTTTTCACTCCGTCTGATATATCTGTAGATTCTGGTTGCTTACGTTTTGGAGATTGACGTTTCATTGAAAATCTTTTAATAAGTGAAGTAGGGTCTTTCTCAGGTGAACTATCACTTGAAGAACATGCAGCAGAACCCTTAGGTTTCGGAGGTGTAGTCTCAATACCACTATCTCTATCTTCTTTTTCTTGAGGTGGCGTTTTTGGTAGAGGAGAATCAAGTGGTGGTGACAATTTTGGCACACGCGCAGGGTCAATAGATAGCTTATAACCTTTATCTTCGTTGATTACAGAGCTCTCTATTATCTTGTTCAAAACATAACATGAGATCTTCTTGTCATAAAAGTTTATACCATATATTCCTTCTTTGTAATTTTCTCTTTGCAACTCTTTCAACTGTCTCTCAGTCATAAACTCTTGAACATTGTTCAATACATCATGACCAAATGCTTCATTGATGTTTTTTACCTCTCTGCGAGTTAGCCATCTAGGCTCTCCATCAACATCTAATACATTAGGTATAAGAAGTGAATTTTCCTCGCTACCTAAATAAGCTGCACGAAAGATACCGTCAATCTTAATGCCTGTTTTGACACTAATAAAGCTAATTATTCTGTCTTTTATTTCTTCAACATATTTATCTTTACTGTTAGAAGTCCGAAGGTCACGCCCCATGAGCCATAACTGACGCTCTATCATGCTCTCAATGAGTCGAGGATTGCCTTTAAAAATATCCCTGATCGACACTTCATTATCTTCAATTTTGAAAATGTTGCAAGGAGCGCCATCATAGGTTGTGATATCCTTTAGAAACAACTCTATAAACTTGCCTCGTACTCCTTTGTTTCCAAAATCCGTAGAGTATAGATAACGCTCATGATCAAACTCCACACCTTCAGTTGAAGTATCCATATACTCCTCTCCAAAAATTCCTGTAAGTTTTTCTATAGTACACTGTGCAAATGAAGACATTAAATAGCTCTTTAAATTAAAAAGTGTGCCGTCATCTATAGGGACTACGTATTCCTTACATTTCCCTTTTCTATGGCGCAAATCCCCTTTTGCTAAATTAAATGGAAAAGATTGAACATTAAAAGCTACGTTTGCATCCTCTGCATTCGGAAAAAACCTCTCTACCATTTTACTTTTTAAGTCATGTAGATAAACCATGCATTGCTTATCAGTCATGTTTTTATCAAACTTAATGACAATCTCATCTTTTCTAAAGTTATTTTCTAGCAGTGTAAAATTAGTATCAATAATTCGATTATAACGATTATCCACATTAAATGCTTTAATCAGCTGCTGAGTTATTTTAGGCATGACACCCCCCTTTATTTATAAATTTTTAACTTTTACTGCTACCTTGACCACTGGATTTACTTTGCTCTTTTCTTTCCTGCTCTTTCTTTTGCCACTTTGCACTAAAGTCATCGTACCTTTTATCCGACTTATCTATGTAAGCTTTCCCTCCTCCTGGTACATCATTATGATTATATACTGGTTGAACGTACTTATCTTTTGGCATATTAACCTCTCAATTAAAATATTATGTAATAAGTATACTGAGAATAAATTATCAGCACAAGCAGTTTTTTAACATAAATTTTATTTACCATTTTTATATCCAGTGTCAAGCACTGAGATGACAACGGAGGGGCTACTGGAATGACAAGAGAGGAAGTACTGGGATAACAACTTTTTTAAACTAAGTTTTCTGGATTCCAGTGTCACGCACTGGAATGACAACTTGTTAATATAAACCTTCTAGATTCTAGTGTCACGCGCTGATCGAAAGGGCTAACACCCCTTTGGTGCATTACGCACTGGCTCCCATCCAAAACGGTGTCATTCCAGTGCGTGACACTGGAATCCACTCTTTTCCTAATCTCATCAATAAAAACTTAGCATTACTTTATGTATCCAAAATTTCTGGATTCCAGTGTCACGCACTGGAATGACAACTTGTTAATATAAACTTTCTAGATTCTAGTGTCACGCGCTGATCGAAAGGGCTAACACCCCTTTGGTACATTACGCACTGATTTCCATTCAAGACGGTGTCATCCCAGTGCTTGACACTGGGATATAGTAAACTTATTTACTGTATATGAAAAGTTATTATGTTTATATACTTGCAAGTGAACGAAATGGAACTCTATATACAGGTATAACGTCAAATTTGACTAAACGAATTTGGGAACACAAAAGCAACTGGTTTCACGTCAAAGTACAATGTTTGTAAATTAGTCTATTTTGAAGAATTTCAAGACATACATTTAGCAATTAGTAGAGAAAAACTCCTGAAAAGTTGGCAGAGAAAATGGAAAATAAACTTAATTGAAAAAACAAATCAAGAATGGAAAGATTTATATGATGAAATTGTGTCTGGATGACGGTATTTGAGTACACAATTTTATGAATATTGTAATCAAACAGACCAAGAAAGATGTCATGAAAGTAGCTGACATTGGCATCCACTCTTCTTTTTTCCTGGATCCCAGTGTCAAGCACTGGGATGACACCTTTCCTTATGGAGTTAAGTCACAACTGTACGAACATTGCAATATGGCACATAATAAACGTTGGCACTGGCTCCCATTCAAGACGGTGTCATTCCAGTGCTTGACACTGGAATCTAACTTTTACCATAATCATTAGAAAATGTTGTATTTTAACATTACTTTTATATTCCTGAATTTAACTGGATTCCAGTGTCACGCACTGGAATGACAACTTGTTAATATAAACCTTCTAGATTCTAGTGTCACGCGCTGATCGAAAGGGCTAACACCCCTTTGGTACATTACGCACTGATTTCCATTCAAGACGGTGTCATTCCAGCGCGTGACGCTGGAATCCAGAAGAAAAAAATGGATCCCAGTACTGGGATGACAACGAAGGGGCTACTTGAATGACAAAAAAAGAGAGAATCTTTACGATCTCTCTTTTCTAACTGAAGAAGTATGATTCTCAACTTCTACATCTCTTAATCCTCCTGGTTTCACAGAACCATCATTATCACGAGAGCTGTTTTTCACTCCCTGTGCATTATAATTATGCTGATTGCCTTGCCTCTTTAAATCTGGATTTCCATGGACCTTATTTACTCTACGCACTCGTCTCCTCTTTGGAGGAGCAGGTGGGCACACAGCTACCTTTGGTTTTTCAGTTTTGTCTTCTTTTTTACTCACTTTCTCCTGTTTCTGTGTTTCATTATTTTTGTGGTTTATAACAAATTTAGGTGAAGTGTCTACTAATTTTTCTACAGGTAAAAGAGCACGTTCTTGCTTATTCAGAGTGATTGGCATTGGAACTTTGGATGAAAAGTCAAAAAGGTGAACTGGTGCGATTTCATTCACTTTTATTTCTACTTCTTGATAAACTTCTTTTTCTTTTGTTTTTTCCGCTTTTTTGTCTTCCTTTTTCTCGATTGCATCTTGCTCTACTACTGCTGCTAAATCAACTGCAAAAATTTCTGTAAACATTGCAATAACAGAGCCAACAAGGAAAATTTGAAGCTTCAATTTTAAATTTTGCAATGCTTGCAAACGTTCTAGTATTGCTATTTCTTCCTCAGGAGATAACCCACCACTGAGTAATTTCTCCTGCAATTCTTTTATCTCTTTGTCTAGCCTCTTGTCCCAACTTAAATCTAAATTGTTTTTGAAGATCTTTTTGATTAACTCCTTAAGCTTATCACGCAAAAACTTGATTATTGAAAGAAGCAGATTTTTCTCTTTCTTCTCTTTGAGCATTTTGTAGACTCTCGGGTCTACATTTACTTCAAAAAGATTAAAGAGGGATTCAAAGAAATTTGCAAATGCTCCTTTACTATCACCAGCAAAGTAATCCTCATCGTTTTTTATCTGTAGCTCTACTTGAGACAATGTTTCATCAACGTAACTCGCAGCCTGACGCTCAAGCTCTATTCTTTTGAGCTCAGCTTTTCTGGCAAGCTCCTCTATGAATCCTTTTAATTCATTGATCTTCTGCTCTGCAGAGAGATCTTGCTCCCTAATTCGACTAATGAAGATTGAACTATCGTCGTTTCCGTTATTACTTGAAAAATTTTCCATCATTTTTTCTCCCTCAATTGAATTACTGTTTTCGTAGCTACTTAGAAAACTTTTGACCATTTTACCCCTACATAAAACTCAATTTTACAGCATCAAATATTTAATAAATATTAATCTTAAAATGTCAATAAAATTATTGAGATTTTTAATTCATGCTATATGTAGCTTAACATGTATTACATAATCTTTCAAGAACATCTTTACTATACTCTAGTATTCTTATTTGCCCACACACCACCTGCAAAACATACAACAAGAGAACATTATAATATTTATTATGTCAATAATCCAAGAGTATATTGACATGCTAACATATGCCTGAATTGATGCTGAGGTATTCCTTCGCTTGATCAGTTAAAACACGTCCTCTTGGTGTGCGCTTTACAAAGCTGATTTTGATTAAATAAGGTTCTACTGTTTCCTCAATATTGCCAACATCTTCAGATAGCGCAATAGATATAGTGTCAATTCCAATAGGTCCTGAGGTGTTAAACAAAAATCTCAGATAATCCATATCTAATTTATTTAGTCCCATTTTATCTATGCCCAATTTTGATAGTGCAGAGCCGGCAATTTCACAGGTAATTTTTTTATCATCTTTTACTTCAACAAAATCCCTTATTCTTCTGAGTAATCTCAAAGCAATTCTTGGAGTACCACGCGCACGGCAGGCAATTTCCCGTGTAGCATCTTCTTCAATTTCAGCAGAAAGAACTCTTGCACCTCTTTTTATAATATCAACCAGTTCCTCGAAAGAATAAAACTCAAGATGCAAAGGGATGCCAAAACGATCCCTAAGCGGTGCAGAAAGCAGTCCAAGCCGCGTTGTTGCCCCAATCAGTGTAAATGGTGGTAAATCTATTCTTAAAGTGCGTGTAGATGGGCCCTCACCTACTAATATATCCAGGCAAAAGTCTTCCATAGCAGTATATAAAACTTCTTCAATGCTGCGGTTTAATCTATGGATTTCGTCGATAAATAAGACATCTTTTACATTTAAAGTAGTGAGTACTGCAGCTAAGTCCCCAGCTTTACTGAGCAACGGACCAGAAGTTGCACGAAAGCTAACCCTTAACTCCTTAGAGACAATTTGTGCTAAAGTTGTTTTGCCAAGCCCTGGAGGACCATAGAGTAATACGTGATCCAAGGCTTCAGCTCTCGTCTGTGCAGCGTTTATAAACACTTTTAAATTTTGTATTAAGTCTTTTTGCCCGACAAAATCATCAAGTTGCTCAGGCCTGATATTTAAATTGCGTACATCTTCAGAATATTCCTTACTACATGATATTGATTTCATAGTGTTTTAAGCGCCATACGAATAATATCTCTAGTGTCCAAGTTTTGTGATTCATCCTCTATTTTTTTTATCATATTATAAGCTTTTGTTCTTTCATATCCAAGATTGATCAGAGCTGAAAGGGCATCTTCACTAATTGGATGAAAATTATTGTTATTTATCTCTAATTTACTTACTTTACCACTCAGCTCAGTGATAATTCGATTTATGAGCTTCGGGCCAAGTCCACTCACCTTAAGTGCTAGTTTATCCTCATTCATAATTGCCAAAAACAGCTGTTCTGGAGTTAGTTTACTCAAAATTGACATTGCGGTTTTATAGCTAACACCGCTCACTTTAACTAGTAAACGCAGACACTGCTGTTCTTCTTTACTTATAAAACCATATAGCTGAGCAACGTTTTCTCTGCCATTTGCATAAGTGTCGATAAGTAATTTTACTCTATTTCCGATTGAACAAGCACTTAAAGTTTTGGCTGAAAGGTATACTATGTGGCCAATATCATTCACATTCAGGATTATGTGATCGCTGCACACTTCATCAACTATTCCGCTTAGATTTCCTATCATTTTTAGTATTGCATAAAGTTCAGTTTAAATGCTCCTGAATCTTAGGTCAAGCAAACGAACATTATAACAGTAGCTCCTTGACAAATTCCTCCAGTCTTATTATTATGGTGTTAAGGTTCTTTTTGACTCAAAACTTGTTTTTAATCCGCGCGGGTTCAACAACAGAAATTCAGTAAAAAGCTTAGGTATCTATTGACTAAGTAGTAGAAATTTCTATCTTTGGTGAAATTAAGGTAATTGTTTGCTGTTTGCAAAAATATTTGCATAATTTAAATAACATTACTTGATAAAAATTAACTATGGAGCTTAATAAGATTGCAGCATCGATTTTACTTTCTGGATTAATAATTATGATGGTGAGTAATGTAGTTGATATGCTCTACAACCCAGAGGATTCTAAAATAGAGCACCAAACAATAGTAGCAGCCAGCAATGAGCTTCAGCAAAAAATTGAACAAGTGGCACTTGATATTGGAGCACTCATGCAGAACGCTAGCTTTGAAAAAGGTAAATCAGCAGCAAAAAAATGTATAGCTTGCCATAGTTTTGAGAAAGGTGGAATGAATAAAGTAGGACCAAACTTATGGAACGTGGTTGGAAATAAAAAGGCCCATCTTGGCAGCTCATTCAATTATTCAAAAGCACTACTTGAAAAAGGTGGAAAATGGGGGTATGATGAGCTATTTGCTTTTTTAAAAAATCCAAAAGCCTACATAAAAGGTACACGTATGGCATTTGCAGGCATTTCCAACTCAAAAGAGATTGCAGATCTAGTCAGTTATTTACGCCAATTAAGTGATAGTCCGGTTGCTTTGCCAAAGTAGTATGGGTTATTGTAAATTACTTGATGGAAGTAATGGTCATATAGCATATCGAAAGCTACAAGGAAAGAAAGCTTCTATAGTTTTTTTTTGTGGATTTGCATCCAATATGGATGGAACTAAAGCAACTGCCATTTACAAATTTTGCCAAGAAAGTGACGTAGCACTTGTGCTCTTTGATTATCTTGGCCATGGTAATTCAAGCGGTGACTTCACTAATTATACAATAAGTGATTGGCAAAAAAATTGTGCTAAAGTGATAAGCGAATTAACTAGCAACAAACAAATAATTATAGGTTCAAGTATGGGAGGATGGCTGATGTTGCTCACTGCCCTTCAATTTCCAGAAAAAATTGCAGCATTAATCGGCATATCGTCTGCTCCTGACTTCACTGAAGATTTAATATTTAAGCAATTGTCAGATAAACAAAAAGAAGAGCTGGTCTCTAAAGGTGTAATAGATTTTACTTCAGGGCATTGTACATACAAAATAACTAAAAATTTGATTGAAGATGGCAGAAAGAACCTTCTTTTAAACAAAGAAACAATAGATATAAATTGTCCTGTGCGCTTGCTGCATAGCATTAATGATAAAGATGTTCCTTATCAAGTTTCATTAAATTTAGCTGAAAAAATCAAATCAACAGACGTTGAAGTACACTTAATAAAATCAGCAGAACACAACATGTCTGATAATCATTCACTGAAAATTTTATTTAAGACCATCAGAGAATTTTTGCCAGAAGGAATATATAGTTGAAGTAATTTGGTATCCGTTCAGCAAAGTGGCAAAATAGGTAGACAAGATAAATCAAAAAAAGGCGAGTTTACAACAATCCAAGTGGATTACACTCTCCTTGTAAACAATGTTCGTACAGCTGTGCTTCAACAGTAGGCGTTACTCTTGATCACCTCAACATTTTCTCTTGGCAGTTCTTTAATAAATCGAGAAGTGCGCATTGGTTGCCACTGATTATTAATTTCCCTCCTATCTGCACATGAAATGATTAACCTTTCTTTGGCTCTGGTTATTCCAACATATGCAAGTCTTCTCTCTTCCTCTAAAGCTTTACCGCTTTTATCCTCAAAAGATCTTTGATGAGGGAATAATCCTTCTTCCCAACCAGGTAAAAACACACACGGGAATTCAAGCCCTTTAGCTGCATGAAGAGTCATAACATATACAGTGTCATCGCTATTCATGTTATCTACTTCCATCACCAGGCTGATGTGCTCTAAAAAAGTTGTGGCATTATCGAAATTCTTTAAAGATGAGATGAGCTCTTTGACATTTTCTATTCGTGCTAAACCTGTTATTCCTTCATCTTCAAGCATTTCAATATACCCTGATTGATTTGCTATAGTTTTTACAAACTCGTAAAGCGGTTTAACGCTTACCATTTCTTCCCAAGCTTTAATTTTATTTAAAAAATCATTTAGTGAGAGTTTAATTCTTTCGGTTACTTGATCACTATTAACTAATATTTTTGCTGCCTCAAAAAAAGAAATTTTGTTATCCTGAGCAGTCGTGTATATTTTCTTTAGAGTTGTAGCTCCTATGCTTCTCTTTGGCCGATTTACGATCCTTTCAAAAGCTAAGTCATCATTATTGTTTGTAATAAGTCTTAAATATGCGATTATGTCCCTAACTTCCTGACGTTCGTAGAATTTTACGCCACTTATAATCTTATAGGGAATTGAATATTTTATAAAATACTCTTCGAGAACTCTAGTTTGAAAAGTGGCCCTGACCAGCACTGCAATGTCACTAAATCTGTATTTATTGAGCTTTAATATCTGTTCGCTTATGAATCTTGCTTCAGCTTTTCCGTCCCATAATTTTATTAGATTTACCTTTTCCCCTTCAACGTTTATTGTCCACAATTTTTTTTCTAAACGAGTCTTATTGTGATTGATAACATATGACGCAGTTGCAAGTATATGGGATGTTGACCTGTAGTTACACTCCAGTTTAATGGTTTTTGCATTTTTAAAATCATCGGAAAATTTCAAAATATTTTCAATTTCTGCACCACGCCAACTGTATATCGATTGATCGTCATCTCCTACACAACAAATATTTGAGTGCTCTTTTGCAAGGTATTTTAGCCAAAGATATTGTATTGCATTTGTATCTTGATATTCATCTACCATGATATATTTAAACTTGTTTTGGTAGTAGGACAGAATCTCATTCTTTTGATTAAAAAGTTGTATGTTATATAACAATAAGTCACCAAAATCGACAGAGTTAAGGAATTTCAACCTTTCTTGATATTGGTGATAGACTTTGAGTGCAGTCACGTATAGTGGCCTAAATGATTGAACATCTTCTACTTCAGACGGCAATAAACACTTCTCTTTCCATTGCTGGATGGTATTCATAATGGTCTTACATTTTTCTGATAAGCTATCAGAGCTTATTTCACTCATGATATTTTTTATTACTTGTAATTGATCATCCACACCAATGATTGTGAAATTGGAATTTAAGCCCACAATTTCAGCATGATAACGTAAAATTTTTGCTGCAATTGCGTGAAAAGTGCCAAGCCATGGTATGTTTGTGCCCGTTAGCTCAAGTACCCTTGATACCATCTCATTTGCTGCTTTATTTGTAAATGTCACTGCTAATATCTCATCAGAATAAGCGTGACCATTTCTAATTATGTGTGCTATTCTTGAAGTAATCGTTCTTGTTTTTCCCGTTCCGGCTCCTGCTAGTATCAAAACTGGCCCATTTACGTTAGTTACAGCTAATTCTTGCTCTGGGTTTAGCAGTGAGAGATAATCGTTCATTGAAGCCCTATAGATTACTAACTTCGTAAAGTTAAACCTATGATCTAAATATTGTAAAGGTCTTATTGAACATAACAGTCAACTCACTCAAGTACTAAACATTTAAGCGTAGAATTTTGTATCTATCTTACCTGAGTAATTGGTATATGCTGAGTAATAACAACTTGATTTGAGTCATTGGCACCAGGACTTCTGCTTATTGGATTGATGGGTGGAGTTTGGAATGGCTTATATGTACGGTTTAGTTCCTTCATTTCTATTTTTTCAACTTCAACAAGGGGTTTTTTGGGGTATAGTGATTATGCGTTGCAGGTCGTTCAATGAGATCTTCATATGTTTCTTTCAACCAAGCTCCGATATCATACATAAATCCATACGCTTTTTCTTTAAATTCTCTCCATGATCTATCTAAACTGGCTAGTGTGTTATTGAAGTAAATTGTCATATAGTCTCTTGTGGTGTATTGATAACTTTCTCCATCTAATTTGTTACTTTGTGTGTTACAAGTGTTATTGCTTTGAAAATAACCAAATATGTTATACATTTTGAGCTGCCATTAATTACTAACATACATATATTATACGTTAATAAATTAAAATTGTCAAGAATTTTACTACTTGCACTCTGTAAAGTTTTTGTTGTGTACTTTGAACTTTAAGAAAAATGGACGCCTAAATTTGACAATTGTGAAAATATTAGTTGAAATTATTGTATGTTAAGTATAGTAAATAGGAGAAAATATGCCTACTAACTCTGATGACCAAGGAAAAATATCGCTTGAAGAATTGGAAAGTGCTGTTGTGGACATGTTGCTGTGTGGAGACGAACACAAATTAAAAAGATATGAATCAGGACGAGGTGTTGCAGAGTTATCTAAAAAAAATACCGATATCATAGATAAGTATATTGAATGTGTAGGGAAACCTTCTGAGCAATTTATTGAAACAATTAATGAAACACAAACCCGCTATTTGCTAATACTTGATGACCTTACCCATAATACTATTGAAAAATATGTCAATGAAGGTAAGATAGACATATTAAGAGGGTATATAAAATCTATTGGGAGCTATGTAGAATATATTTCGAAGATTTTGGAGAAATGTGGTAGTTCAGATGGTACGGAGATTGGTAGACGTTTACTTGCAAGAAAACTTGAACGGATAGAAGAAGCTTCAAAACCACAAACAGAAGTGAAAATCAAGACAAGTATCTATAAAACTTATTGTGCTTTAGGTAGTGGTGCGGTGATAGGAGCAGCTATAGCATACCTGAGCTGCTGCTTTAACTCCTGTTGTTGCTGTTGCAGTATTTATTGCAGCCACTGTTGTTGGTGCACTGGTGGGTTATGGTATTGGAAAGTTTTGCGAGAAAGTAAGTGAAGAGAAGCAAAATGATCCTGATATGAGTATGTGTACTGCAATTAAGAATGTACTTACTCCCGAATGTTTAAAATCACAAGGGAGTGTTAAATAAACTGTGTCAAACCAAGAAATAAAAATATAATTGATATAAAAAAACGGAGGTTTGACATGAGTCAAGTAAATAAAACTACCGGATTGGTAGATTATAAAGAATTAGAAACCTGTCGTCTATACGAGAAGGAAGACCGCTAACAGGAAGAGATGACACCGTTTATAAAAAAGCTGCTTGAGGCAAGTCTGGAAGGTGAAATAGAACACCACTTGTCTGGTGAAAGCGAAGAAAATAATCGAAGAAATGGGAAAAACTTTACGTACAAGTGCAGGCTCATTTGAATTGTTAACACCAAGAGATAGGGAGGGAAGCTTTGAACCTCAAGTAGTTAGAAAAAGACAAACAAGCCTACATCCCGAACTTGAAGCAAAGGTCTTAAGCACATTTGCCAGTGGTATGGAGATATAGCGTCACATGTTGAGGAAATTTATGATCACAAAATATCTGCAGCAGAAATATCAAGTATTACCGACAAATTGCTACCGATAATCAATGAATGGCGCAGTCGCCCACTGCAATCTGTATACCCGATAGTGTTCATGGATGGCATGTTTTTTAAGGTCAAGGAGGATGGGCATTGTGTAAGTAAATGTATGTACAATATATTGGGCATAGACCAAAATGGTAAAAAAGAAGTACTGGGCTTTTATTTAGCTGAAAGCGAAGGAGCTAACTTCTGGTTGGGTGTATTAAATGACCTAAAAGAGAGAGGTATAGAGGACATTCTGATAGCTTGTGTAGATGGACTAAAAAGCTTTCCTACAGCAATAAATAATGTGTTTCCTAATGCAGAAGTACAGCTATGTATAGTGCATCAGATAAGAAATTCATTGAAATATGTATCTAGCAAAGATGTGAAAGTTTTTATGAATGATTTGAAAAAATATATCGTGCTACAAGTAAAGAAATTGCTGAAAATTATTTGCTTGAGCTGGAAGAAAAATGGGGCGAAAAGTATCCGTTAGTTGTAAAATCTTGGCAGAATAATTGGGAAAATTTGTCCAGTTATTTCAAGTATTCAGGTCCAGTTAGAAAGTTAATTTATACTACTAATCCTATTGAGGGGCTGCATAGGCAGATCAGAAAATTTACTAAGACCAAAGGCTCATTTACCAACACAAACGCCTTGTACAAACAGGTATATTGTGCTATAAAAAAAGTAGAGCAAAAATGGGTCATGGCTTTGCCTAATTGGGCATTAACTATTTCTCAGCTTGATATTTTCTTTCCTAACAGATTGAAAATTCAGTTGAGCTAAAAATGTGGTTTGACACAGTTTATTTAACACTCCCAATCACAATCGCAAGTTCATCCATAAGGTAGGCATTTAATATTGACTTTACAGCAATAATTACTTTAAGTTAGTAACTATTGTTGCAGTTAAAGTATCAATGCCCTTTTTCTTTTATTTTTTTGCAATTCTTAGCATTTTATCTGCTGTATGCGTAATTAGCGTAAGAAATCCTGTGCATGCAGTATTATTTTTAATTTTCACCTTCGTTAATTCTGCAGTTCTTTTTATTCTCCTTGGCGCTGAATTCATTGCTATGATGATATTGATAGTATACATCGGTGCAGTTGCAGTGTTATTCCTTTTTGTAGTTATGATGCTCGATGTTGACTACATAAGGTTGCGCCAAGGTTTTGCAAAGCATTTCACTCTTGGTGCTATATTATGTGTTGTGTTTTTTCTAGTCATCAGCTTTGTAATTCGCAGCTCAGCACCGAATATAAGCAATGTTATAAACTATAATACCAATAACGTGAAAGCTATCGGTAATTTGCTCTACACTGACTACATGTACGCTTTTCATCTTTCTGGTATTCTGCTGCTTGTTGCAATTGTCGGTGCAATTGCTCTTACTTTGCAGGACAAGAAAAAAGGAGTTAAAAAACAGAATATATTAAAGCAATTGACACAATCTTCATCTGTAAAATTGGTTAAGGCTAAATTTGGAAAAGGAGTGGAATGGAAATAGGATTAAATCATTTTTTGATAGTTGCTGCTGTTTTGTTTACTATTGGGGTGTGCGGTATTTTCATTAACCGTAAGAGCATAATCAACATACTGTTATCAATAGAAATATTACTGCTGGCAATTAATATCAACTTAGTCGCTTTTTCTGCCTTTATAAATGATATAGTTGGGCAAATTTTTGTGATGTTTGTGTTGACTGTTGCGGCAGCAGAGTCAGGAGTTGGACTTGCAATATTGGTTGTATATTATAGAAGCCGTGGCAATATAGATGTTGAACAAGCGAATTTAATGAAAGAATGATGGATATACTGAAATTAATAGTATTTTTGCCACTTTTTGGTTCACTATTTGCAGCACTTTTTAGAAAAAGTCAGTTAATTACAACGGCAGGGATTGGAATATCTGCAGTTTTATCTTGGTATGTTTTTCTCACCTTCTCTGAAAACTATCATTTAGTTTTATTTCCTCTATTTTCATTAAGTGTATTAAAAGTAAATTGGGCAATTAGTGTGGATGCTCTCTCATCCTTAATGCTTATTGTTATTACCACCGTTTCACTAGTAGTCCACCTCTATTCTATCGGTTATATGGAGCATGATAAAGGGAAGTCGAGGTTTTTTTCTTACCTATCGCTATTTACGTTTTGCATGATTGTGCTGGTTGTAAGCGATAATTTCGTGCAGCTTTTTTTTGGCTGGGAAGGGGTTGGCCTATGTTCTTATTTACTCATAGGATTTTGGTTTCAAAAATATTCTGCAAATAATGCAGCAATTAAAGCATTTGTTGTGAATAGGGTAGGAGACTTTGCACTATTGATTGGAATCTTTCTCATTTATTATAAATTTCACTCTTTGAAATTTATTGAAGTTTTTGACATAGCTGATCTTCTTGGCACACAGAACATTAGGGCATTCTGCTGTGAATTCAAAGTAATTCATATAATATGCATATTACTTTTTATTGGCTGTATGGGTAAATCTGCACAGCTTGGTTTACATGTTTGGTTGCCAGATGCAATGGAAGGGCCAACCCCCGTCTCTGCACTTATTCATGCAGCAACGATGGTAACAGCAGGTATATTTCTAATAGCAAAATGTTCTCCATTGTTTGAGTTATCAAATGTGGCACGAGAATTAATAGTTATTGTTGGTGCACTTACTGCTTTTTTTGCAGCAACCGTTGCGATTACTCAGAATGATATAAAAAAAATAATTGCTTATTCAACCTGCAGTCAACTTGGTTATATGTTCATGGCATGTGGGCTTTCTGCTTACAATGTTGCTATTTTTCATTTAATGACACACGCTTTTTTTAAAGCTCTACTATTTCTTGGTGCTGGCAATGTAATTCATGCAATGCATCATGAGCAAAACATTCAGGAAATGGGAAATTGCTGGAAGAAAATCCCTTGCACTTACACTCTAATGTGGATTGGGTCTCTTGCACTTTCTGGAATATTTCCATTTGCAGGTTTTTATTCAAAAGACTTGATAATTGAACATGCTTATAGCACGGATAGCTTTGCTTTTGTAATAAGCTTAGTTGTTGCATTCTTCACAGCGTTTTACTCTTGGAGGTTATTGCTTCTTGTGTTCCACAGCCAAAAACAAAGTAAAATTAATATACATGAGGCACCAAAGATTATGCTTATACCATTACTGATACTTGCTTTTGGATCGGTATTTTCTGGAGTGTGGGGAGCAAATATTTTGAACATAACTAGTAGTACGTTTTGGAAATCAAGTTTAGTAGTTATTGATGAGCATGGAGTTCATAATTTCTTTATAAAACTACTGCCAACCTTAGCAAGCCTAAGTGGAATAGCACTTGCGTACCTAATTTACCAATATCAAGTAATTAGGCAAATTAAGAGTAAATTTTTACATAAGTTCTTGCAGAATAAATGGTACTTTGATGAGGTGTATGAGTTTGTTATAATTGTACCAATAAGGTTTATATCTAAGCTCCTATGGAAGTTTGATGTTAAGGTTATTGATTCATTTGGGCCAAATGGTGTTGTAAGGTTGGTTAATGAATGTTCAAAAAGTTCTATAAAGTTACAAACTGGTTATATATTTGATTATGCATTTATTATGTTTGTTACTTTAATAATCGGTGCTTTATATATTATTGGAATTAAATAGAAGGTGTTGTTACTTAGTATATTCTTGCTTCCACTGATAGGAGCGTTGATTTTATCCTCGATCAGGATTAATCATCAATCTATACACCTAAGATTCCTTGCCCTATTTTTTGCTGTACTTCCATTTTTGCTTAGCATTGTAGCTTGTATAGAATTTGATTATAACGATGCGGACTTTCAGTTTGTCAGCTACCCAATTAGAAATGTTGGAATAGGGATAGATGGTATATCGTTGCTTTTCCTTCTGCTTACAACTTTCTTGTTTGTAATTTGTATACTCTACAACTGCAAAATGAGTTATACAACCCTTAGGCCATATATGGCATTGTTTCTACTGCTTGAGAGTTTTGTAGTTGGTTTTTTCGTTTCACTGAATGCTATAAGCTTTTATGTGTTTTTTGAAGCTGTTTTAATACCAATGTTCTTTATTATTGGCATTTGGGGAGGGAAGCAAAGGGTATATGCGACGTTTAAGTTGTTTCTTTATACATTAACTGGCTCATTATTATTTCTACTTGGATTGGTGTACATCTATAGTGTTTTTGGAACGTTTAGTATACAAAAATTAGCTACATTAGTGCCAAGCCTTGATCTTGAAGTGCAGTCATTGCTGTGGATTGCATTTTTTATTTCTTTTGCAATAAAAGTACCGATGTTTCCATTTCACACTTGGCTTCCTGATGCGCATGTGCAATCACCAACTTCTGGATCTGTGATTTTAGCTGGCTTGCTTATTAAAATGGGAGGGTACGGATTTTTAAGGTTTTCTATTCCAATGCTTCCTCAGGCAAGTTTGTATTTTTCAAATTTCGTTGTTGTGCTGAGCATTATTGCGGTGATATATGCTTCTCTAGTTGCGTTTGCTCAAGATGATATAAAGAAGTTAATAGCTTATTCTTCAATAGCACATATGGGGATCGTTACCGCTGGCCTCTTTTCATTTTGTGAGGAAGGAGTACTGGGTAGCATATTTCAAATGATTAGTCATGGCCTTATTTCTGCTGCTTTATTTTTGTGTGTTGGAATGCTATATACTCGAATTGGAACTTTGAAGATTGCAAAGTATTTTGGCATAGTAAATACAACGCCAAAATTTGGTTTTATGTTTATTTTGTTTTCAATGGCTTCAATAGGGCTACCTGGAACATCTGGGTTCATAGGTGAGTTTTTGGCCATGGTTGGAATGTTTAAGAGCATAGGTTTTTTTACAGGATTTATCGCACTTGGCACTATTTTAAGCGCAGTTTATATGCTGAATTTATGTAAGCAAATAATATGGGGGGTTAGCTATTCTAAATTATTAAATAATCGCTTGGATAGCATAGAATTTTCTGTCTTAATTCTGCTTGCAGTGTTTGTTATTTTGCTTGGATTCTACCCAACCCTTGCACTGAATTATTTGAAGCCATGTATGGCAAATTTGTTAGTCAAATATAATGCGCTATGAATTATATACAGATATTGCCGGAAACGTTCTCTATTATCTCCTCGTTAGTGTTGCTACTGCTTGGAATTATATTTAACCGCCGAACTATCAACTTATTAGCACTTGGCTGCACAGTGGTAACTTTGATTATTTTAATTATTTCGGCAGAAAACAATGAAATCTTTCTCTTTAATTCGTTGTTAAAACTCAATTTATACATCAGGTCAGCCCAAGGGTTAATTCTCAGCACAGGAATTTTAATACTTTTGATGCTGAATTTATCAAAATATAACTATAAATATGAATTTTCAATACTGATTCTTTTTGCGCTATTTGGCATGATAACTTTAGTTTCAGCAAATAGTTTAATTTCTTTTTACTTAGCTTTTGAGTTGATGAGTATATCTTTATATGTTCTTGCGAGCTTTAATAAAGATTCAGCTTATTCATGTGAAGCAGGAGTGAAATATTTTACACTTAGTGCACTATCTTCCTGCATTATGCTATATGGAATGTCGCTGCTTTATGGATATACAGGACAAGTCAATTTCTCTGAGCTCGGTTCATTCTTGCAAAGCCATCAGATAACTTATGGAATAGTTTTTGGGTTAGTTTTTATCCTTATTGGTTTGTGTTTCAAGCTTGCTATTGCTCCTTTTCATATGTGGGCTCCAGATGTCTATCAAGGTGCACCTACCATAGTAACTGCGTTTTTTTCTACGGCCCCAAAAGCTGCACTTGTAACATTTTTAATTCGATTGATGAATGAAGAGTTAGTAAATGTAAAAAGTTATGTTCAGCCTATTTTCTTATACGTTTCAGCATTGTCTGTGCTTATCTCAGCTTTTGGGGCTTTGCGTCAGCAAAACTTAAAAAGGCTGCTTGCTTACAGTTCAATTGGTCACATTGGTTTTATATTTGCTTCACTTTCTATTTTTACACAAGCAGGAACAGATAGTGCCTTAATGTATCTGGTGATATATATCATTACAAGCATAGGGCTATTCTCATATCTCGTACAAATTGACGATGACGATTGTGATATTGCAAATTTATCTGGTATAGGAAAAAAGCAACCAATTTTAGCATTCCATCTTTCTGTACTGTTACTCTCGATGTCGGGAATACCTCCACTTGCGGGTTTTATCGCTAAATTTTTTATATTCAAAAGTTTAATAAATTCTGGCTTTATCAGCCTGTCTTTGATCCTTGTAATAGCGAGTGTGATATCATGCTACTATTATTTAAATATCATGAAAGTTATGTATTTTGATAAAGCTAGTGGTAATAAGGTTGCTTATTCTAAGGGTCTATTCATTATCATTTCGGTGGCTTCACTGATCAATCTCGTTCTTTTCTTGTACGTTTTACTCACTCATTGAACTAAAGGGTTGACAAGGTGATCCCTGAGGGCTTTCATATTCATCATTACAAAGAAGTTTCAAGCACTAATAGAGAAGCATTAGATTTAATTGATAAAGGAATATCTAATGAAACTATTATTATTGCCGATAAACAAACAGAGGGTAGAGGGCGCACTGGAAAAAACTGGATTTCTCCCGAGGGTAATTTTTATGCAAGTTTGGTAGTAAACCTCTTTAACAATTATCTCGATAAAAGCCTGCTTTCGGTGTCATTCCAGCGCGTGACGCTGGAATCTAGGAATAAAGAAGCATGGTCAAGCACTGGGATGACATCGGATGATACTGGGATAACAGTAGGCTTAACGAGTCAAGTTAAAGATATCAGCAAATTAACAGAATTGACTTTTGTTACTGCTCTTGCTGTCGGGAATACGTTACTGTCATTTGTAAGCGACAGTAACATTCAACATAAATGGCCAAATGACATTCTAATCGATGACAAGAAAATAAGTGGAATATTGCTTGAAAAAAGATCCAATTCGAATTGGCTTATTGTAGGAATTGGAATTAATGTCAATCATGCACCACTTCCAGGAACAACGTGTATTAGCAATTACGGTGAGTCTGTGTCTAACATAGATCTATTAGAGAAATTAATAATAAATTTAATAAGCTAAGAAAGCAATGGCTGTTTGATGGATTTTATGCTATAAGAGAAATGTGGCTCACAAGAGCATTTAAGCTGAATAAGCAAATCAGTGTAAAGTTAGCTGACAAATTGTATGAAGGAATTTTTGCTGATATAGATAAAAGTGGTAAATTGGTGTTGCAGCAAAAGGATGAAAGCTTAATTTATTTTGATGCAGGTGAGTTATTTATTGATAATGCATTATGAATACATATGTAATTTTTGCTTACCTTATTAGTTTCACGCTGATTGCTGGAGAGCTAATTTTTACCATTTCTTGCTATACTAAAAGTAAAAAAATTCTAGAAAGCCTGAAAGATAATAATGAAGAAGAAACATAAGCGATTACTTATAACTTCAGGAATTTTCTGCTTTTTAAGTTGTGCAGTTTTTTTTATTTTAACAACGCTCAAAGAAAATATCTCATTTTTCTATACAGTAAGTGAGGCAATAGTTTTACCAAATAGTCAAAAGCCAATCCGTGTTGGTGGAATGGTTGTTGAAAATAGCGTGATACGCAACGAAAGTGAAGTGATTTTTCAAATGACAGATTTTAACAAAAGCGTTGTGGTAAAATACCAGGGAATACTTCCACCGATGTTTTCGGAAAAAAGCGGTATTGTCGTGCAAGGTAAAATGTCTGATAATAGTACCTTTCTTGCAGATACGGTGTTTGCAAAACATGATGAGAACTATATGCCAAAAGTTTTAAAATAAACTCCCTAACCCCAGCTATACCTAAATAGTATGTGGAGAAAGCAGCAACCTGCTAGCAAGCTGTTACCTCTTTATATTAAAACAATCCGTTCTCTTCGCCAGTAACATGGGATACTGGAGGAGCTGCTAATGGAGGAGCAATATTTTCGAAAGCTTGTTTTAAATCACTGAGATCTTTTACTAAACCACTCTTTTGATCACCAACATCTTCAATTAGTTTTGCAACTTTTTTCTCTTCATCTGTTAATATCGTATTTAACTTATCAATGAGGTTTTGATTTATACTATCGACCATCTCATTAATAACATTTTGAACATGAGCACCTACTATAGCTCTTGTTAGTTGTTGCTCCGTGAAGTTTTTCCCCTGGCTTTTTAGCTTGAAAGGTCCAATGATATTAACTTTTTGCTCATTATTTTCTGTTGCAAAACCTTGTACATTGTTTTGTAGACTTTTATCTGTTCTCATATGAGTTACCTCCATAACATTATTAATAATTAAACTAGCTGCTACGCTCATCAGACAACCTTTTTCCAAACTCGTAAGCACTGGCTTACAAGTACTCAGATTTCATGGTAAGCATATTCTTCGACTGCTATAAATTCAGTGTTAGTATCTTGGGAAATACGGGGTGATGAACGCAAACTTTCCAACGCTTCGCTGTACACAGGTGGCGGTAGAAGTTCTTCTAGCTTCTCATAAACCTCTTTTAGCTTTTCATTTTGCTCGTCAAGTTTACCTTTTAATGAATCAATAATAGCTTGAGATTGATCTTTATTGCCAAGATCACCAATCACAGCTGTTACTTTCTCATAAGGCAGCTTGTGAATAATCTCTTTAAGCTCTTCTACGCCTACGTTATCCAAAAGTTCTTTAAACTGCTCATTAGACATATTGCGAGCAAAAGCTTGAAGTTTGTCTGGGTTATCAGCTAAAGACTTGATGATAATCTGAATCTTATTAGAATCAGTTAAATCCTGAGCAATTGCTTCAAGTTTCTCATGATCAAGCTTATTAACTAAGTCTTTCAGTTGTTCTTCTTGCAGACTATTTACTAAAGCTTTCAACTGATCACCTTCTAATTCTTTGGAGAGTATTGTCAAGTGGTGCTCAGCCAAGTCTTTTGCAAGCACTGTAAATTGTTCGTTATTTAAAGTTTTAATAAGTGCTTTGAACTGATCCACTTTTAAGTGAGGTAAAATTTCTTTTACTTGCTCTGGACGTAAGTCTTCCACTAGGGCTCCAAGCTGAGCACCACTTAAAATAGGAACAATTATTTGTAATTTTTCTGGATTTAGTTCCTGAGCGAGAGTTTGTAATTGGTGATTGGTTAGATGATCCACTAAAGCTTGAAGTTGATTATCTGTTAAATTCTCTGCTAAGACCTGCAACTGGTTTGAGCTCAGCTCAGGAATTATTTTTTGCAGTTGCTCGTTACTAAGAGTATTGGCAAGGGTCTTTAGTTGGTCATTTGTTAGGTCCTTAATAAAAAATTTAGTAAATATATTTGATGATATTAAGTCTTCTAGTCCGTTAGATGATATTATTTCTTTCAAATTACTATAATCATTATATAATATACTATTGTTCAGCACTATACTTTTTTCGAGGAAAGTAGGAGTTTGAGGATTTTCATCTTCCACAGGATTTCCTTGGCTATCTGATAGGTAAAGTTGATAATCATCACCGCTACCTTCAAGTGTAATATATTCGCATTCCTGTGGGTCTACAAAAATACAAAAAGATCCTTGTAATGATGGTATTTTTATGTCTACCAAACTGTCATTAAAGTATGCAAGAGAGAGGCCTGGTATTGAAGCAATTTTATTATTTGCTTGGTCATATACACTAGTGAAAGGATAATAAGACATTATCCCTCCCCTGAACTCTGGTATAACGGCAAGGATTTCTTCACGTGCAGGATCAGATAAAATAGAGAAGTTGCTTGTATCACCCAGGCTTTTTTTTGCTGATTCAAAATCAAAGCTAGAGTCAGTTCTAATTTCAGATTTTATGCAACATTCACCTGACTCTTTATCGAATATACTTAATGAATAACTTTTGCCTTTTATCGGAGATGGTACTTCCTCTAATTCCACTCTAGCAAAATCTTTATCACTAGCATAAAAATCTCTTTTTTGCTTTATTGTACAGAGGTTTAGTTTTTTTCCGTCTTCTTTCAGACACGACATTTCTTTAGTAAGCCTATCATCCATTCTAAATCCTGTAATTTGGCATATCTGCAGGGGTAAACTTAGTTCTATAAATTTACTTTCATCATCTAACGCTTCAAAATTCACTTTAGCAAGATTGTATTCAGAATGTTTTCTATACCCTATATCACCGAGAAAGAGTCTTGGAGCTCTTTCAAAAATAGAGATGCCGTTAGTATCGGAAATCTGATCTCCAGGCACTATCTTGAAAATATGTTTTTCACCACTCATAAATATTATTTAATAAATTTAATTATAGTTATTCTAACATTTATTGATTAACTTATGATTAAGTTGATATATACTGGAATGATAATAATAGATATCACTAGAGGATTAGTATAAAGCCCCGATGAACTAAATAGACTGACTTTATGGTATATTGAAACCTATATTGGTGGAGGCAAGCGGGATCGAACCGCTGACCTTCTGCGTGCAAAACAGATGCTCTACCAGCTGAGCTATACCCCCACTTGCTTAAAGCATAAATCACTCAGGCTGAAATGCAAGAAATATTTATCTATTGCTAAATAGTTAACAGATTCTGCAGTTATGTATAATTCGCTATCTTTTTGTCTTTTCAGATTTGTAATCACTCTATAAGCCTTCCAAAATGAATCTGTAAATTGAAATTTAACAAGAAGTTTTCCTTCAAAAATTCTTAATTAAATTATCACTAACGCAGTATATTTATTTAACCACACATGAAAATTTTAGTTTGATTAAAATGGATAAAAACTATATTACTGTTTAGTACAGTTGAAAAATGAAATGATCCCGTAGCTCAGCCGGTAGAGCAACTGACTTTTAATCAGTGGGTCACGCGTTCGAATCGCGTCGGGATCACTCACAAATTTTGAAAAACATGCTAAAAGAACAAGACAAAATATTCACCAACCTAAATGGTAAAGAAACTCCACTACTTGAAGGTGCAAAAAAACGTGGTAGCTGGCAAAAAACAAAGGAGTTACTAGATTTAGGATCAGAAAAGATCATTGATAAAGTAAGAAAATCTGGCTTAAGAGGTCGAGGGGGTGCAGGATTTTCCACCGGCCTTAAGTGGAGCTTTATGCCTAAAAATCCTCCAAAAGCATATTTAGTAGTCAATGCAGATGAGTCAGAACCTGGTACATGTAAAGATAGAGATATATTGCGATATGAGCCACATAAGTTACTTGAGGGAATTCTCCTGGCCGGCAGAGCGGTCAGCGCATCAGTTGCGTATATTTATATCAGGGGTGAGTTTTATAAAGAATATTTAGTGCTAAAAAAGGCACTTGAGGAAGCCTATGAAGAAAATTTAATTGGAAAAAATGCCTGCAAATCAGGCTATGATCTTGATGTGTTTATCCATAGGGGTGCAGGAGCTTACATATGTGGGGAAGAAACAGCTCAACTCGAATCAATTGAAGGAAAAAAGGGCTTTCCTCGCGTGAAACCTCCATTTCCTGCAGGTGTTGGGCTTTTTGGCTGCCCAACCACAATAAACAACGTTGAAACTATAGCCATGGTTCCAGATATTCTGAATCACGGAGGAGAATGGTTTGCATCTCTTGGTAAACCAAATAATACTGGTACCAAGGTCTTTTGTATTTCAGGACACGTAAACAATCCGTGTAATGTTGAAGAAGAGCTCGGAATTCCACTACGTGAATTGATTGAAAAATACGCAGGTGGAGTGCGAGGAGGTTGGAATAATTTACTTGCTGTAATACCTGGTGGGTCTTCAGTGCCATTAATTCCAAAATCTATATGCGATACTATTGAAATGGATTTTGATTCATTAAAAGCTGCACAATCAGGGCTTGGTACTGCTGCTGTAATAGTGATGGATAAATCAACTGATATAATAGCTGCAATAGAGAGGTTATCACACTTTTATATGCATGAGTCCTGTGGCCAATGCACACCATGCCGTGAAGGTACTGGATGGATGTGGAGGATTACGAGAAGGATGGTAGCAGGAAATATTAAACTTGATGAAGTAGATAAGCTACTTGATCTTACAACTCAAATAGAAGGACATACAATTTGTGCACTTGGTGATGCTGCAGCTTGGCCGATTCAAGGATTAATCAGGCATTTTCGTTATATAATTGAAGAGAGAATAGTAACTTAACCTATACTTTTAAGTCGTTTTGCTACTTAGCAGCCAGAGCTAAAAAATATTGATTCCCTTCCCTTTTAGGTGTTAATTCTACCTTTGCAATGTCTTCAGTATCTCTAATTAATCGTTCTAATTTTTCCAACCCAACCTCAGTATTTGTAAGTTCTCTACCTCTAAACCTCATTGTGACTTTAATTTTATGTCCATGCGTAAGAAAATCCCTTGTTTGACGCAATTTTGTTTCGTAGTCGTGATCACCAATATTAGGACCCAGTTTAATTTCTTTTGTAGTTAATGCTTTTTGTTTCTTTTTTGCTTCACTTGCCTTCTTTTTTATATCATACTTTTGTTTACTATAGTCCAGTATTTTACATACTGGAGGAGTTGAATCAGGTGCAATTTCTACCAAATCTAAACCGACATTCTGAGCAGATGCCAAAGCTTGTTCTATTGGAACAATTCCGATCATTTCACCATTATGATCAACTAAGCGTACTTCCTTAGCTGTGATGAGTTCATTAATTCTGTTTTTATTGTTCTTTTTAACTTGCAAATTTTAACTCCCTTAACTCAAATCAATATTTTTTAATAACAATTCAGCAGCTTTTTCAAAAGACAAAGACTCCTGTTTTTTCGATCCCAAATTTCTCACTGACACAGTTTCGTTTGCAACTTCATTTTTGCCTATGATCCATAATATAGGAACCTTGTTTGAACTATGCAAGTGTATCTTATAACTAATTTTTTCATTGGTCAAATCAGTCTTGACTCTCACACCTTGTTCTTTTAAAATACTGCTAATTTCTGTGGCGTAACCGTCAGCCTCATTTGTAATGGTCAGAATAGCAAGCTGTGTTGGAGCAAGCCACAGTGGAAATTTTCCTGCATAATGCTCTATTAGAATTCCAATAAAACGTTCAAAAGCTCCAAGAATTGCTCTATGTATCATAACAGGGTGGTGCTTTTGCCCATCTGCTCCTATATAAAAAGCTCTGAGCCGCTCTGGTAAAATAAAATCAACCTGTAACGTACCACACTGCCAGCTTCTTCCTATTGCGTCCTTTAGAACAAATTCTAACTTGGGACCATAAAACGCACCTTCACCTGGACTTGGTTCATAACTTAAGCCCGCTTCTTTAACAGCTTCAAGCAGCGCTTTTTCAGCCCTATCCCACACTTCATCTGTTCCAGCTCTCACATCTGGACGGTCTGAAAATTTCACAGAAATTTCATTGAATCCAAGCTCTGAATATACTTCTTTTAAAAGGTCACAAAACTTTACAGTTTCAGAATTTACTTGTTCTTCCATACAAAAAATGTGTGCATCGTCTTGCGTAAAACCACGCACTCGCATCAGTCCGTGCAATGAACCTGAACTTTCATTCCTATGGCACATACCAAATTCTGCCATACGCATCGGTAAATCACGATAGCTTCTGGTGTGAGAATTAAAAATCTGCACATGACAGGGGCAATTCATGGGTTTTATTGCTAGCTTTTTACTTTCAGATTCATCAACAATAAACATATTTTCACGAAATTTATCCCAATGTCCTGACTTCTCCCACAGCTCTTTACTTACTAAAATAGGAGTTTTTACTTCAAAATAGCCATTACTTATCAATTTCTTTCTTATATAAGACTCAAGAACATTATATAAAGTATATCCCTGTTCATGCCAAAAAATCTGCCCAACAGCTTCTTCTTGAATGTGAAATAAGTCCATATCCTTGGCAATTTTGCGATGATCACGCTTTTCTGCTTCTTCCAACCGCGCTATATAAGCATTTAATTCATCTTTATTTCTCCATGCCGTTCCATATATGCGCTGCAACATGGGACCTTTCGAGTTACCACGCCAATATGCTCCTGCAACTTTCATAAGTTTAAACGCTTTAACTCTGCCAGTTGAAGGAGAGTGCGGACCACGGCATAGGTCTACAAAATCGCCTTGTCTATAAACAGTTAGGTTTTCACCCTCTGGTATGGATGAGATAATATCAATCTTATATTTTTCGCCTATGCTGCTAAAAAAGTCAATTGCTTGCTTACGAGTCCAAACTTCTCGGACGAATCTGTGGTTACTTTTTATAATTTCCTTCATTTTTTTTTCTATTGCAGCAAGATCGTCCGTGGTAAAGGCACGATCTGTAGCAAAATCATAGTAGAAACCATCCTGAATTGTTGGCCCAATAGTAATCTGAGTATTAGGAAAGAGTTCTTTCACTGCCTGAGCCATTATATGAGCAGCATCGTGTCTTATTACGTCCAAACCCACTTCGTCACTGAGCTGTATTACCTCTATCTCTGTGTCAGATTCAATTTCACGTGAGAGATCATATAACTCACCGTTTACTTTCAATGCAACTGCTTCTTTCAAAGCATCCGGTTGTAATATATCAAAGCCAGTAACTCTACCACTGTATTCTTTTACTTTTTGTTCGGTTGAAAAGGTAACTTTTATCATTCATCAGACCTTTTGTCATCCCAGTGCGTGACACTGGGATCCATGTTTCTTTTTTTTCTAGATTCCAGCGTCACGCGCTGGAATGACACCAAAAGGTGAGCTACTGATCTTTCACTTAAATAACAGCTGTACAAGAGATCTATTACATACTTGCTGTAAGAAGTTTTAATTGTTGACATACCTAGTTAATAATACGGCCTATTCTTTTTCAATCTGAGTGCAATTGCATCCTCCCAAATTTCACCATTACGCAATAATTTTTCCTTATTATACATTAACTCTTCTCTTGTTTCTGTGGCAAATTCAAAATTAGGGCCCTCAACAATTGCATCAACAGGACACGCTTCTTGACAAAGCCCGCAATATATACACTTTGTCATATCAATATCATAACGCGTAGTGCGGCGACTGCCATCTTCCCTTTCCTCTGCTTCAATAACTATTGCTTGGGCAGGACAAATAACCTCACATAATTTACAAGCTATGCATCGTTCTTCACCGTTTGGATACCTACGCAACGCATGCTCACCACGAAACCTTGGACTTAAAGGGCCCTTCTCCATAGGATACCTCAGTGTGACTTTCGGTTTGAACATGTATTTCAATGTGATAGCGAACCCTTTAATCAACTCTACAAAAGACCAATACCAAGCTAATTTCTTGAGCATAAAATGTTTAAAAGCTGCATTTATAATTATAATTCATATTATCAGTTTTCAAAATAAATATTTTCATCTGAGTGACCTTTACAGTTTTTTATATAATGTATTTATTAATATGATATTACTATAAACTAGCAAGATAGATAAAAATTTTGAATATTTTCAAATTAGGTATTTTGGTTTCTTAAATTGCTAAGTAGTTTATATGAATAATGACAAACACAAATGAAACTATTTTCGCTTTATCGACCGTATTGGGTAAGTCAGGAGTTGCAGTAATTAGAATTTCAGGCGAATACGCGCTTAAAGCTTTAAATCATTTTCATATTAAGAAAGAAATTAAACCAAGGCTTGCTACTTTAGTTGATCTATATGATGATTCCAATCAATTGATAGATAATGGAATAATCATCTATTTCCCTGCTCCAAACAGTTTCACTGGCGAGGACGTTATAGAGTTACAAGTACATGGAAGCAAGGCAGTCATAAAAATCATCTTGGAGGAATTATCGAAAATTTTTGCTATGGCCAGACCAGGAGAATTCTCACTTAGGGCTTTTCTAAATGGTAAATTTGATTTAACGCAAATAGAAGGGATTGCAGACTTAATTAATGCTGAGACGAAAATGCAAGCTAAACAAGCGATTAAGCAGATATCAGGAGAATTGGAGAGACTATACAGCAATTGGAGGCAAAGATTAATAACGATACAATCCAAAATCGAAGCATATATAGACTTTCCAGAGGACATTTGGGCAGAAAAAAGTGAATTGGAAAAAATTAATAATGAAGTGCAATCTCTCATGCAGTTGATACAAGAGCATTTAAATGATAATAGACGGGGCGAAAGGTTGCGTGAGGGTTTACACGTTGTAATAACTGGTGAACCAAATGTTGGTAAATCAACGCTGTTTAATTTCTTGGCCAAACGTGATATTGCTATTATTTCTGAATATGCAGGCACAACAAGGGATGTGCTTGAAGCTCATATTGACATTGGCGGATACCCAATCATTCTATCTGATACTGCTGGAATTCGTGAAAGTTCAGATCCAATAGAATCAGAAGGCATAAGTCGAGCAAAAAAGAGGTCTTTTGAAGCTGATTTAAGAATAGAACTGTTTCCTTTTGAACAACGTTATAATGTCAATTGCAACGTTGTAAATAGCGATACTATTTATGTATTGAGTAAAGCTGACGATGCAATTAATGAGAGAAATACACTGATTGGCGGTGTAGATTTTCTACCTATTTCTATTCTAAAGGGAATAGGTACAAACAAATTGATCTCTCTTATAAAAGAGAAGGCAGAGGAAAAATTTGGGCATGATAGAGACACTCCTGTAATTACTCGGCAAAGACATAGGGGTCACATGCAGAAGGCGCTAGAACATTTACAACGTTTTAATATCGATAATCCAATTGAGTTGATATCTGAAGATTTGAGGCTTGCTGCATTTGAACTTGGTGCAGTAATTGGGGTTATTAATGTTGAGGAAATATTGGATAGTGTGTTTAGCAGTTTTTGTATAGGTAAGTAAGATTTTTATAGATTGCTTGAAATTAAATATTGTGGTAGAAAAGAGGTGGACGGATGGCCGAGCGGTTTAAGGCACCAGTCTTGAAAACTGACGTACGGAAACGTACCATGGGTTCGAATCCCATTCCGTCCGCACTTACTTCTCAGACTCACGATGTTAGTTAATTTTTAGAGCTTATTTAGATGGTTCGTAGCGCTGTAAATCTTATCTAATCTAGCTACGTCTTTTTAAAATACATCCCTTTGTAAATTGACCTTATTAGCGAAGAAAGCTAATATCTATAAATAGATTACCATCTGAATATGGAAACTGATATAGTAATAATAGGTGCAGGACCTGTTGGAATATTCACTGCTTTTCAGGCAGGAATGCTTAATATGAAATGTCATATAATTGATATTTTGGATCAAGCAGGGGGGCAATGTACTGCTCTTTACCCAGAAAAGCCAATATACGATATACCTGGTTACCCTGTAATTACTGCTCAAAAATTAATCGAACAATTAATGAAGCAGGCTTCACAATTTAAGCCTATTTACCATTTAAATCAAAAAGTAGAAAAGATTTCGAATAACTGCAATCAAAGCTTTATTATCATAACTAATACAGGCACAGAGGTAAAATGTAAGGTTGTTATTGTTGCTGCAGGTAACGGAATGTTTGAACCTAACCGTCCACCCTTAAGTAGTATATTAGAATATGAAAATAAATCTGTATTTTACAGTGTAAATAAAATTTCTGATTTTCAGGACAAAACTATAGTCATTGCAGGGGGGGGTGATTCTGCAGCTGATTGGACTGTAGAACTCTCTAGAGTTGCAAAGAAAATTTATGTGATACATCGAAGAAAAGAATTTCGCTGCACTCCTGAAACTAGAAATAAATTAGAAACACTTGAAATTGATGGAAAAATAGAACTTGTAGTGCCATATCAATTACATGAACTAGCCGGAAATGACGGGCAGTTGATCGCAGTGATAGTAAAAAACATTGCCTCTAAGGAAGAAAAAGAAATATCCGCTGATTTTTTGCTGCCATTTTTTGGATTATCAATGAATCTTGGTCCAATAAACAATTGGGGTATACAGTTAGAACATAGCCGCATAGTTGTCGACCCAGCTACACTTAGAACCAGTAGAGATAGGATATATGCAATCGGAGATATAGCTACTTATTCAGGCAAACTCAAGTTGATACTAAATGGTTTTGCTGAGGGCGCAATGGCTTGTTATGACATATACAAAGTAATTCACAACTCTCCAGTTAACTTTCAATATTCAACTTCAAAGGGAATTCATGGAAATAAAGAGTAAGGACATCCATGAACCTGCATGCAGTTACCTCAAGCATAAGGGAATACAAACGAAAAAGATTACTTTACAAACCTCATCAGTCTCCTTATCATGACAATAAGAGTATTTATCCTTGTTTTTGGGCTCAACGACAAAATTCAGTAAAAAACTCAGATATTTATTGGCAAATTACATAAAATTATAGCGGCTGCATGTCTTTTTTATTTTTTCTACATTCAGCCAAAACGCGCTTATTTTAAGCGTTAGCACATTATTACAATGCCAATTTACATTATTATAGGGTCAAAACTCGTTACACGGGGGTTCTTTTGCCTTTTTTTCGCTTGGTAAATTTTTTAATATTTGTAGCTAAAGTAATTTTAGAGAGATGTTATGTAAGTAGCTGACACACAGCTGTACGAGCATTCATTTTTGAAGGTAAATTGCATAGCAAAGGTGTCATCCCAGTGCTTGACACTGGGATCCATCTCTTAATACAGCCTCATCAAAAATGTTGTGTTTTAACATAAAATTAGCTGCTTCTATGCTCATAAACTTAATATCCAATCAAATTTCCTGGATCCCAGTGTCAAGCACTGGGATGACAACAAAGAAGCTGACACCACCGTAAAGTAGATTTCAGTAACACTATAGGAGACTAATATGAACTTTTTAAAATTTATTGAACTATGCTTTCAAACGGTAATGCCAGGGTGTGAGTATAACAATTATCAGTATATAAAAATTATAGCAGACAGGCTTGAAGCAGCAGGCACTGGTGAAGTGAAGCGAATAATATTCAATATGCCTCCGCGCTCGATGAAGTCTATGTGCGTGAGTGTTGCATGGCCCGCATGGATACTAGGGAATCAGCCAACTGCAAGAATAATAGTTGCAAGCTATTCTCAGCGGCTTAGCGAAAAGCATTCACTCGACACCAGGTGCGTAATGCAGTCTAGTTGGTATAGAGCGCTATTTCCAGAGGTAGAACTATGCAAAGACCAAAACACTAAATACAAATTTCAAACAGTGCAGAGAGGATGCAGGATTGCAACATCTGTTGGTGGAACACTGACTGGTGAAGGTGGTGATTTTATCGTCGTGGATGATCCACTGAGTTCCTCTCAAGCTTTGAGTGGAACGTTTAGAAAACGTGCCACAAACTGGTTCGATCAGACTCTAATAACCAGGCTCAATGACAGGAAAAAAGGAGTTATCGTTGTTGTAATGCACAGACTACATCAGGAGGATTTAACCGGGCATCTTCTCTCCAAACCGAAAAATATATGGCATCATGTTTGTTTACCAATGATTTCTGAAAATAAGGAAATTATCTATTCAATCAAAAGATCAATTCTCCCTTCTCCTGTTCCTATTATTCAAGTAACTACAAATGAGTGCAAAAGCTCAACAGGCGCTACATCTTCAAGGATTTTATACTTAAAAAAGGAAGGTCAGCTGTTATATCCCCTCGATGTAGGAGAAATTGAAATGATGAAGGCTGAACTTGGGAGTTACGCTTTTGCTGCCCAATATCAACAAAATCCTCTGCCGCTTTCAAGTGGTATAATTAAGCAAGAATGGTTGAAACGCTATAGAAATTTTCCTGACAATCTCTCACATATAACTCAGAGCTGGGACACTGCAGTTTCAATAAACGATTCTAGTGGCTTTAGTGTCTGCACCACCTGGACAAAGGTGGATAATAAGTTTTATTTACTCAATGTGTACCGTGCAAAGGTTGAGTATCCAAAACTTAAAGAACAAGTTCTATCACTAGCTGCAAAGTGGAAGCCACACGCAATTTTAATTGAAGCAAAAACAAGCGGTCAACAATTGATTCAAGAGCTAAAGGCAATACCTGTTATCGAGATAGTGCCGCATAACAGTAAACTCGCTCGATTCCACCAGATTGTTCCGATAATAGAATCTGGCAAGGTTTTTCTGCCGCATCAAGCAATATGGCTCAGCGATTTTGAGTATGAATTTTTAATGTTTCCAGAAACTCGCCACGACGATCAAGTCGACAGCACTGTGCAATACCTCCAGTGGATGAGAGATAGTAGCTCGCGAGTTGCAGCTATACGAACATTGTGATTCAATTTGCTACCCACAATTTCGATTATAAGCTCATTTAAAATAAATATTTACTTTCTAGTATAATATGTAATAGTTGGATATTTTATTCTAGTTTAAGGATAAAGTTATGGCAAAAGGATATGAAACACTGAAAAAAGTACTGAGTATCATTAACGATAAGAGAGATTTAGATAAAGATAATATAATTGAGAAAATAGAAGAAGAACTAGAGAAAGAGGATCAAGATCTACATAAAGAGTGGATTGATAATAAATTTGATGTAAATCATGAATTTGCCTCAGATCATCCTAAATACTTAAAGTTTACGTTATCAAGGATAGCTGCTGAGGCAGGCTATACAGATATATTAGACGCTCTAATAGCATCAAGAGCAAACATTAGAGATAAGAGTGGAAAAGGTTGGACTCCTGTATTAAATTTAGCAGCTAAACATGGCCATATAGGAACAGTAGAAGCTTTATTAAAGATCGAAGGAATTAAAGTTGATGAAAGATACCGTCTTGCGAGTCAACAAAAAAATTATAAAAATTGTCCAAGCTGTATCATAAAATCCAAAAATTCTTCCAATCTATATTTCGTGTAGTGGTACGCAGATTATAGTTAGTGTATATGTTGATAAGTAAATTAATTTTATACGTACACAACAGCAGAAATTTACTTATCAACATATACACTAACCAACAATATTCAATAAATTTGTGTAAGGTACTGTTTTACATAAGATATATTGGAAGAATTTTTGGACTTTAAGCTTCAATCAACCTCATAGCCCTGTAGTTTTTGATATGATCTGGATCAAAAGCTTTTCTTGAACTTAAAACACCAAAAACAATATGAAGTAACTTACGCATTGAAGCTCCCACAACAGCCATATTATGTTTGCCTTTCTCTTTTAACCTCTCGCAAAAAGTCATAATGATAGGGTTGTGATTCTTAGCTACTATAGCAGGAAAATACATCGCCTTACGTAATGTTCGTGAACCTGATTTACTCAATCTAGTCTTGGCATGCACAGATGAACCTGATGTTATATTTTTTGGTATGGTTCCTGCATATGCTGCCAATTGCCTTGCATTTATGAAAGCCTTTATATCAGGAATTTCAGCTAAAATAGCTATTGCTGATTCCTCTCCTATTCCTGGAATAGTTAATAAGAGTTGAAAATCTTCCAACAATTCTTTGTGTTGTTTTAATAGTTCACGTATGGAGTTTTTTATTGTTTCTATTGATTGCTCTATACTCGTTGCAAGGTTTTCCCAAACATTTACAACTTCTTCAGGCAGTCTCTCTTTCTTTTCTAAATGATTGTTTACTAATGCTAGCTCATTCTTTAACGCATCTGAGCAACGATAAAGATGTTTTAGTTTTTTCTTTTCAGGGGAAGGTGGTGTCCAACGAGAAGGTTCCTGTCTCTGACAATAATCTGCAATAATTTCTGCATCAGACTGGTCATTCTTCTGCCGTGCAAGCTTACTTTTTGCATAAAAGCTTATGCAAGCTGGGTTCACAACACTAACAAAATATCCAGCGTTGTGAAGGAATTCAGCCAAAGCTTCGCCATAACAACCAGTGAATTCCATACAGGCTTTTACTTCTTCTACATTATGTTTTTGTAAAAAGCTCAGCAGACCTTGAAACCCAATATCATCGTTTTTAAATTTTCTTTTCCTTGCTTCACGTCTTCCTTTTTTACTTATGAATGAGAGAGAAACATCAAAGTGTTCTTTTGAAATGTCTATACCTAAAAAGTTGTTGATCATATATAACCCCATACGTTACCATTTAAAATGAAAAGTAAGGCTTACCTTGTGAATACAGAATTAGAACCATTTAGGTTTTTCTACGATACCGTCCAGCCTCTACTTTTGAGAAGGGAACTCTTAATCTTTCATGCAGATTTTATATCTAGGAATGAACGCAGAATTTTTCCCTTCTCCACCTAATGCTTAAGCTTAAAACATCAGATGCTTTTTTCAAGATACAAGGAATGAATATGGGTTTACCCCATTACACAATGCTGTTCATAAAGATCATAAAGAGATAGTAGAGTTTTTAATCCAAGCAGGAGCAAATGTTGATGTGCAACATTTATATGGAACTCCTTTACATTATGCTGTTTCTTATTGTCGCAAAGAGACAGTAGAGGTTTTACTCGAAAAAGGAGCAAATGTTAATGCAGTAAATACACATGGAATGACTCCTTTAGATTATGCTAAGGGTCAAAACGTAGAAGTTCTATTAAAGGCAGGAGGACGTTCTTTTGTGAAAGCATTTAATAGAGGGGTTGCTGCCGCTGTAGAAACTGCATTATTAGTTGCTGCTATAGCAGCGGTGCTTTTCGCAACTGGGACAATTGCGATACCTATAGCTATAGCAGTGGTTGCAGTTATAGCACTAGCAGTTGGTGGTGCTACATATATGATGTTAAAGCCTGATACTCAAGTTGATAAACCAATCTTAACAAATGGACAGCAAGAAGCTGCTAGCGCTAGTAGGGTTGCCTAGCGCGTATTCGACCTACCAGTGTCAAACACTGATCATAGGGAATGACATTTTACAGGGGCACTGGAATAACGTAGGAGAGAGCGCTGACAACTTTCGTTTAGGCAAGATTATATCTTGAAAAAATTAAGTTTTAGTGCTATTAAATATTGTAACTTCTATGCTGGAATCTGACTATGAATGTGGAAAAAATACACAGCACTAAAATAAAATTACCAATATTTCTTGATTATCAATCTACTACTAAAGTGGATCCCCGCATTTTAGAGGTGATGATACCTTATTTTGGTGAGTTTTGTAATGCACACTCTCGTAGCCATTCATTTGGTTGGACAGCTGAGGACGCAGTAGAAAGAGCAAGGAAGCACATCGCTGACTTGGTGAGCGCAGACAGCAAAGAAATCGTCTTTACCTCAGGTGCAACTGAGTCAAATAACATGGCAATCAAAGGCGTTGCTCACTTTTATAAAAATAAAGGAGATCATATAATAACTGTCTGCACAGAGCATAAGTGCGTTTTAGATTCTTGTCGACATCTGGAAAATGAAGGCTTTAAAGTTACATATTTGTCCGTTAAGCAAAACGGAATTATAGATTTGTTGAAACTTGAAGAGGCAATCACTGATAAAACAATTCTAATTTCAGTGATGATGGCGAATAATGAAATCGGAGTAATGCAACCTGTCAAAGAAATTGGCGCAATATGTAGAAAGTATAATATATTTTTTCATACAGACGCTGCTCAAAGCTTTGGAAAAGTTCCAATAGACGTAAATGAAATGAACATTGATCTTATGAGCCTTTCTAGCCATAAAATTTATGGACCTATGGGAATAGGTGCATTATATGTTCGTAGAAAAAATCCTCGAGTTAGATTGACACCACTAATTAGTGGTGGTGGACAGGAGAGAGGCATGCGCTCTGGTACAGTTCCAACTCCCCTCGCAGTTGGTTTTGGTGAAGCGGCACGTATCGCTAAAGAAGAAATGGAAACAGAAGCAAGCAAATTAGAAGAACTGAGAGATATTTTGTACAACAAAATAAAAGAAGCATTTCCTGATGTTGTTTTAAATGGTGACTACGAAAATAGAATTCCAGGTAACCTTAACTTAAGTTTTCCTTATGTTGAGGGTGAGTCTCTTATCATGGCAATCAAGGATTTAGCAGTAAGCTCTGGTTCTGCATGCACATCTGCATCCCTTGAGCCTTCTTATGTCATAAGATCACTAAACAATGGCCACGATCTTGAGCATTCATCAATTAGATTTGGCCTTGGCCGATTTACAACTAAAGATGAAGTTCTATATGCAGCAGATCTTGTTACTAAAAATGTTGGACGGCTAAGAGAGATGAGCCCACTTTTGGAAATGGTACAAGAGGGAATAGATTTAAGCACCGTAAAATGGGATTCTCATTGAAGAATAAGACGTTAACCATTAGCAGAGTGATGGTTGTCTAAGCTCTTTCTATGGGTGAAATCGGAAACTTAGCTTTAAGTCCTTTGTAGATGCCACGGAACTAAGTAGCAATCCTATACATATTAAGCTCGCAGCAGTTGTGCTTCCGCCATAGGATAGAAATGGAAGTGGGTCACCTATTATAGGTAATAGGCCTATTGTCATTCCAATGTTTATAAAGAAATGAGCACCAAAAAAGGCAAAAATCCCGATAGATGTTAACTTAGAAAAATAATTTTTTGACCTGTAAGCGATAGAGAATATTATAGCGAGCAATGTGGTATAGAGTAAAATCAAAGTCATGCTGCCTAAAAAACCCCATTCTTCGCTCAGCACTGCAAAAGCAAAATCTGTACGCTTTTCTGGCAAAAATCCAAGTTGAGTTTGACTTCCGTTAACAAAGCCCTTACCAAACAAACCTCCTGAACCAATAGTTATTTGAGATTGCTGTGCATTATAACCTATTCCAAGTGGATCCACTGATGAATCCAAAAACGATAATATCCTTTGCTTGTGATAAGGGCGCAAAAAAGGCCAAATAGCTGGTATTGCAAAAATGCCAAGCGTTCCAAAAATTATTAAATGAGATCTTTCCATTATTGCTGTGAATATAATTGATGCTCCTATAAACAACATTATCACAGCTGTGCCTAAATTAGGTTGCTTCAACACCAGGAATACAGGTAAGAAAATAATTATAAGTGGCTTAAATAAGCTTTGAAATTCCATCATTTTATACACACTTCGTTTATTAAAATAACAAGCAAGTGCAAGTATTAAGCCCACTTTTGCAAATTCTGATGGTTGCAAACTAATTGAACCAATTCTTATCCACCTCGTAGCACCCATTATGTGCGAACCAAAAAAATTTACTATTAATAACAAAATTACTGTTGCTATATAAAAAAAATAAGCGCGCTTCAAATAAAAATCTAGTTCTATAAATGACATAGCTATAGCAAGCAAAAAAAAGAAAGAGAATATGACCAATTGATGAATTGCAAATGGAGCCCACTTTCCTCCAGCAGAAGAATATTGAACAACAATGCCAACGCAAAACAGAGCTATTACGTTAATGACTAGTAATAAGTGAATCTTCTTTAGCTTATCCACAGCGAAAACTTTACAGACTTTGAGGTATAATAAAACATAAGAAAATCAAAAAGCAAATTTATCAATCACTAATCGAATTAGATTGCTATATATCCCAGTTATTACCGTTAAAGTTGCCATAAACAATGGGCAAAAGAGCATAAGGAATGGCACCTCGTTAAGTGTCACTCCAACGTTTGATTCTGTACTGTTTTCAAAATACATTTTCTCAACCATTTTCCACATGTATACTAGTGCAAAAAAAGAGCCAACAGCAAAAACCATCAGAGAGACCCATGCATGAGATTCGACAATTGCTTTCATCATATACCACTTACTTACAAAGCCATTTGTCAAAGGTACACCGATTAATGCCAAACTAAGTAGAGTAAATGCAAGTGTTGTATAAGGCATTGACTTTTTTAGTCCTGATAAATTTTCTATTTTTGTCATACCAAACTTATAAGAAATACACCCTGCAATCATGAATAAAGACGTTTTTATCATACTGTGGTTAACTATATGAAAAACTGCTGCAAATAAACCTGCTTTTGAATTTAAACCCAGCATTAAAATTATATAGCCAATCTGACTGATACTGGAATGAGCAAGTAGTCTTTTTATATCTTTTTCGATTATTGCAAATATTGACCCAAATACAATAGCACAAAGCGCAAGAATGATCATCACATCGCTTAGTGGTAAGAAAAAATTTTGCTGGAAAACAGTATAAAAGATTCTGATAAAAACATATATCATCACTTTTGTCACTGTGCCTGAAAAGAATATGCTAATGAAACTAGGTGCTTCGCTGTAAGCATTAACCAGCCATTTGCTGAGTGGAAACAGTGCCATCTTGATTGAGAGACCAACAAAAATGAACAATGTACCAAGTTTTATGATGTTATTATCATATAATGGCACTATCCTTTCAGCCATGTCAGACATGTTGAGCGTTCCTGTCATGGAGTACAAAAGCCCGATGCCAAACAAGTAAAATGTTGCTCCCACAGTACCACTAATTAGATATTCAAATGCTGCAACTAGGGCTTTCTTATCCCTTCCCATTGAAACTAGGACATAGGAAGAAAGAGATGAAATTTCTAAAAAGACATAAAGGTTGAATATATCATTTGTTACTAAAATCCCAAGTAGTCCACTTAAGCACAGTAAAAATAGAGAATAAAAACCAGTGATTTTGTTTTCGCTAATCTCTTTTTCATTAATATGAAAGCTATAAAGCACACTAATTAATGCTATAAAATTCACCAAAGTTAGAATCAAGGAGTTTAATACGTCGATTCTTAACTCTATTCCATACGGAGGAGCCCAATCTCCAAGGTAATAAGTTATAATTTCACCATTGTATGTTTTTATGAGCAGCATCAATGAGATCAAAAAAGTAGCTGTTGTTGCGGTAAAAGAAATAAACCAAGATATCTTGTGCCTCTTGGCAAGAAAGCAAAACATTGACGCAATTATTGGTATAATCACTTGTAGAATTGGTAATTGCATTAAACTGTTGTTAATACATCGTTAAAGTATTAGTATATATAATACTTTTTGTTTTAATACCTTTATGTTATCTAAAATTTATAATGCAGTAACAAACCTATTACGAAGAAAAGGTAAACTTATAGGGGGGGACGAAAACGGAAATTCTTACTATGAATCAAGTAAAGGAAAAAGATGGGTGACATACGGAAATATTTCTGAGCCAACAACAATTTCTCCAGAATGGCATATATGGCTGCATTATACCGATAATGCAGTACCAGTTAACAATAAAAAGAGAAAAATTCCTAATTTAACGGGTACAAAAGATGCATACTACCCAAACCAAAAGGTGAAAAACTACTATGAAAGCTGGAATCCTAATAACTGAAGATGCAAAGGTCAAATATACTTGAAATAACTGCTGGGTCATTTGTATTAATTTTCACTATTTTTCTTATCTTCTTTGCCATTGACAAGCTATCTTACATAAAGAAAAATTATAAGGATTGCTATAAAATACATGGCCTTTTTACTGATGCTAACGGTGTAGGAGTCGGCGATAGCGTTAAAATTTCCGGCGTAGGTGTTGGAAGCATAACTGGTGTATCACTTGATAAAGCTACCTACATAGCGCGAATCGATATGTGCATAAGCAGAGATATAAAATTGCCAGTTGATAGCTCAGCTCTAATCACTAGCAGTGGAGTTGTTGGCAGTAAGTTTGTTAATATAACACCTGGCGCAGATCCCAAATTAATTTCACACGGTGGTAAGATAGTGCATACTCAAGCTGAAGCAAATATGGGAGGAATAATGGATAAAATTATTGGTATGTTTACGAAGTGAAAATGGCAGAATTCCAAGTTTATCCGTTCAGTTGAAGCCTCCTGTAGTTCTAAAGTATTCAAAGCGTCTGCCTGATTTCTTGCTTTTTTTACCCCTTACTAACCTATAATTGGGCTTTATAGTATAGCTTAATGGTTGCAGTACATGTCTATCAATGGTAAAATGAAGATTAATTTATTTTGATATTATGATTGGTTTACTGTTTGCCGTACTGTTGTTCTTTTGTGGTGGTGATGCACTTGCAAAACAGGAGCCACGCTCAATAGCCGGTGATAATCACATAAAGGTAATGAATTATAATCCACAAGCTGTACATAAGTATACGGGTTTTTATGGTTATCAATCCAGTATATTGTTTGAACCAGGGGAAGTAATACAAAATCTTTCAATGGGTGATGCAACTGGTTGGCAACTCCTTCCTCAAGGTAATAGATTATTTATTAAGCCTATAGACGATATTGCCGATACTAATGCAACTATAATTACCAATAAAAGAGTTTATTACTTTGAGTTTCACGCTGAGGAAGCAACTGGATTAGATGATCCAAGATTAGCATATGAAGTAAGGTTTCTTTATCCACTATTCAACAGTGATGAGATTTATTCAACGAGTAACGGTAATATTCTAGAGCAAGCTAGTCATACCATTATTCCTGATATAAATGATATTGAAGTTATAAAGAAGGGCTTAAATTTTAACTATTCAATCTCGCATGTTAAAGGCAGTCAGTCAATAACACCAATCAAGGTTTTTGATGACGGAAAATTTACATATCTACAATTTAATAAAATAAACTCTGATCTCCCGGCAGTTTTTATGGTTGATTCTGCAGGGTATGAGTCTTTGATCAATTTCCGTACAGTTGATGACTATCTGATAATCGAAAGAGTAAGTTCAGTATTTACCTTAAGGAATGGATCAAGTACAGTTTGCCTATTTAATGAAAGCATGCCTTTCAAAAAAGGTAAATGATTAAAATGCCCGAGATATGGGTGCAAAATTTTTTCTATGGTGTTTCGTAATTCCATAAAGACTAATAGCATTAAGGTGCTCTTTTGTTCCATATCCTTTATTTTTATACCAGTTATATTTGGGATGTTTATTGTGCAACTCTTCCATAAGCCGATCTCTTGTAACTTTTGCAATGATTGAAGCAGCGGCAATTGATATACTCAAACTATCACCATTCACTATAGATTTTACTTGCCATTTCACTTCAGGTGGTTGATTACCATCAACTAGCACATAATCTAATTCTAGATCCAAATTCACCAGTGCACGTTTCATTGAAAGCTTTGTTGCTTGCAAGATATTGTATGAGTTTATTTCTTCTACGCTTGCCATTCCTATACCAAATTTTGCAACAGATGTTATTTTTTCATATAGGACTTGCCTACACTTAGGAGTCAATTTTTTCGAGTCGTTGATTCCATCAATAATTGTATTTCTATCGATAAACACTACAGCTGCAGATACCACTGGACCAGCAAGCGGACCTCTTCCAACTTCATCTACTCCTGCTATAATGCCTGATAATGTATTTTCTAATGTAAAATCTGGATATTTCATAATTCCTATAATAAGAAAGCTAAAGCAAAAATCGAACAAACAATAGAAATTATCCAAAATTTTATAATTATTGTATTTTCTGACCACCCTTTCTTTTCAAAGTGATGATGTATTGGTGTCATAAGGAAAACTCTTTTTCCTTCTCCATATTTAAACTTTGTATATTTAAAATATGATATCTGAATAATCACAGAGAGAGTCTCTATTACAAAGATTATTCCAATAATAGCAAAAAGCATTTCTTTTTTAATTAGGACACTAGTTAACCCTAAAGCTGCACCGATTGATAGGCTTCCAACATCACCCATAAATATTTTTGCTGGATGTGTGTTAAACCACAAGAAACCTAAATGGCTCCTATAAATGCGATGCAGAATAAAGTAATATTTACATCTGCTTGAGTTATGTATGCAATTAGCCCCAAAAAAGCAAAGGAAGTGATGACTTGAGTTGCAGCAAGGCCATCTAGGCCATCTGTGAGATTTACGGCATTAGAAGAGCCGACAATTACAAATGCAGCAAACGGAACATATAGATAGCCAAAGTCGATTATTACTTCTTTAAATAGGGAAGTTTTTGTAAAATCTTCAGCAGATTGTAGTTTAAGTATAGACATAACAACCAGAACGACGACAAACTGAATGAGTATTTTGGTTTTTGCACTTAAACCTCTGTGGTGATTCGTCTTCAATTTTAAATAGTCATCAATAAATCCAAGTAGAGCAAAAAATAGAGTTATAAATATCAGTAATAAAACTTCTGGTGTTAATTGATTCCAAAGCAGGATTGGTAATAAAGCAGAAGTGAGTATTATTATTCCACCCATAGGTGGTATATTCTTTTTTGTTATTAAATGGCTTTCTGGTCCACATGATCTGATTGGTTGTCCATCTTTACTTATCTTTTTTAGAAGTTTTATAAAATAAGGAAAAAGAATGAGCCCAAAAATAAATGAGGTAAAAAACGTCTTTGTAGCTAAGATCACCTGCCTATCCAAATTGACTAGATATTATACCAAAAGCTTTACCTAATCTCAATTTATACCTTTTTAGCAGCTCATTTTAATTTAGGGTAAATTAGTTATTGATTAATTATGACAAAGTCTGCATACTGATATTTAGTTAATGGTAAGAGGTGATATATATTAGATTTAGCTTATTTAAAAAGCTTTTGGGAACTATTTTAGTACCCTATAGTGAGAATAGAGTTAAAAATCCTCACACGCATACAGTAAAAGAACCTTCCTTTGGTGATATAGCTTTAAAGTTGAGTAAGGAAAAAAGCAAGAAGAGCATCTTATTCTTCTAAAGGGTAAAAGCAATAGCTCTGTTACAACTTTAACAGAAGGATCGTCTAGTACTCAGAGTGCGTCTAAATCAACATCAGGCAAGAACGAGCGTGGATATATCAAATTAGACAGCGATGAAGAATGGGATGAATTCTTTGAGTTACAGAATGATCCTTCCATTAATACTACAAACAAAGAACCTTTTTCTCCGAAGAAAGGAGAATTTCACTATCATGGTAAAGAGATTGTAGGCAAAATTGCTGACCAAATTAAGGCAGAGATATCTGAAGGTATGAAAAATCATACCATAGGGTCCATAATGATAAAAGAAGGCAAAAGGGAAGATAATATTGTTTACCCTACCGTGAGAGTTGTGCTACAGGTCAATAAAGAAGGAGTAGATATAGCTAAACTTCTAAGCGGTAGTATATGTGAAAAGTATGATGTAAGAACAATTACATTTTGTCATCCTAATCAAGAAAAAAAGAGAGGGGCATGTTGCTATATTAATGATGATGAGGAAAGAGTTTATGAAATAATTAGTGGGTTATATGAAATGACTTTAAAGTGGTATGTTGATGGGAAAGAATGCAAAATTAAAGTTAACATTGACGGTGAGAACGGTGTAACTCTCCTTGAAGGCAACGGTGTTACTGCGGAGCAGTTGTGCGCAAATAAAGAAGTCAAAATAGGTAAGAAACGTGAGCCAAAATCTTTATATGAAGCGTTAGCATCGCAGCTGCAACAAAGAAGCTCTGAATCAGTCAAAGTTTTACAACAGCCTACAACAGATATGGAAGATGTGACAACAACACCAACTTCTACTTCTCAGAGATGTATTTTTGACTAAATAAATAAGAAAAAGCAAAAATAGTATAAGTTGTTTGCAAATGTAAGCAACTTATACTTCTATGATGAACAACATGATACTACCGAGAAATTTCTACGACCGGCCAACTTTAACCGTAGCTGGGGAGCTGCTAGGAAAAACGCTAAAATTCTTTAATTTTAGCGGAATAATAACTGAAGTTGAAGCGTATATAGGAATGGATGATCCAGCTTGTCACGCAGCAAGAGGCTATACTAATCGAACCTCAGTAATGTTTGGTACTCCGGGGTTTTCGTACGTATATTTTATATATGGAATGTATTATTGTCTAAATATTGTAACAGAAGCAGAAGGATTCCCAGCAGCAGTGTTAATACGAGGATTAAAGATCATTGAACCGCTTGAAGCAAACTTAGGCGGGCCAGGCATACTGTGCAAAAGATTAAACATTACAAAAGAACATAATAAACAAGACCTTACTATAAGCCACGAATTTTGTGTTTATGAATCTCACTTCAAACCGGATTATGTGTGCACTCCAAGAATCGGAATTAGTAAAGGCCAAGAGAAATTTTGGCGATTTAAAAGTTGCGCTTTAGCAGAAATGCCTAAAATCACACTCGACAATAAATATTAGACTTCTAATACCAATTCCTCTTGCATAACCAACAAATAGATAGTATATATGAAGGGGTTATAGTAAAAATAGTTGAATATGGAAGTATAAAGTGGCATTAAGGTCAAAACTATTAGACAAAAAAAGTTGTAAATTTGGTGAAAGAAATGTTAAAAAAGGTCAGAAACAACGCATATGTTTCAAAAAAGTTACAAGCGGTGATAGCAGGAAAAGAAAGTAGTATAAGCGCTGTAGCAAGAATATGTAAAATTTCAAGGGCTGCATTGACTGAATGGATAAAGCACCTAAAATTTAGTAGAGCAGAAAAATTACTTGCCCCATATCAGCGGCGAATAAAAAGCAAATTAAACAAAAATCAACGTGAGCAAATTGAAATATGGGTAGAAAAAAATCCAAATATTACTATTAAGGAAGTGCAAATAAAAATCTCAGAGGAATTTGGCCTAAACATCGGCAAATCAACAGTGCACCGTGAGATACAAAGGATTTACATAACACCGAGGCCAATGCACCATAAACAAGATAAAAATAAGCAAGAAGAGTTAAAAAATACTGCAATAAAATAGTTAATTCCCACCCTAAAAAGGAGGTATTTTTTTGATGAATCACGATTTGGGACTCATTCAAAAGTCGGACACGAATGGTTCAAAAAAGGGATCAGAACGCAGGTTAAAATGAAAATCGGTAGACAAAATTTCTATATCTACAGTGTGGTAAATCCAAGAAGTGGTGAGGAAATTAGCCTACTTGCTCCATACGTAAACACTGATTGTATGAATATATTTCTGGAGCAGATGTCGAAAGATTTAGGCACGAAAGAAGCCTTTCTTGTAATGGATTACGCAAGCTGGCGGGAGTGTTAAATAAACTGTGTCAAACTGCATTTTTAATTCAACTCAATTTTCAATCTGTTGGGAAAGAAAATGTCGAGCTGAGATATAGTCAATGCCCAATCATGTACAGGCATAGTCCATTTCTCCTCCGCTTTCTTTATAGCACAATATACCTGTTTATACGAGGCATTTATGCTAGTAAATGAGCCCTTGGTTTTGGTGAATTTCCTAATTTGCCTATGTAGCCCCTCTATGGGATTAGTAGTATAGATTATCCTCCTAACTGGGTCGGAATACTTAAAATAACCAGATAGGTTTTCCCAATTATTCTGCCAAGATTATAGGGTACTTTGTGCCCCATTTTTCATCTAATTCCAACAGATAATTCTCGGCAATTTCCTTACTTGAAGCTTTTCTTTAAATCACTCAAAAAACTCTTTACTAGCTACATACTTCAGTGAGTTACGTATCTGATGCACTATACACATTCTGCATTAGGGAACACACCGTTTATTGCTGCAGGAAAGCTTTTTAGCCCATCTACACATGCAATTAGAATATCTTCCACTCCTCTCTCTTTGAGATCATTTAGTACTCCCAACCAGAACTTCACTTTCAGCTAAATAAAACTTCTTTTCTGCCATTTTGCTAATATATTATACATACATTTACTTACACAACTCCTTAAAAAACCATGAAAACTATCGGATATACAGACTGCAGCGGACGACTACGCCATTCGTTGATTACTGTTTGTCAGTAATACTTGATATCTCTGCCGCCGATATTTTGTGATCGTAAATTTCCTCAATATGTGACGCTATATCTCCATGCCACTGGCAAATGTGCTTAAGACCTTTGCTTCAAGTTCTGTTGTTTGTCTTTTTCTAACTATTTGGGGTTCAAAGCTTCCTTCCCTGTCTCTAGGTGTTAACAACTCAAATGAGTTGTACGTAAAGTTTTTCCCATTTCTTCGATTATTTTCTTCGCTTTCACCAGACAAGTGGTGTTCTATTTCACCTTCCAGACTTGCCTCAAGCAGCTTTTTTATAAACGGTGTTATCTCTTCCTGTTAGCGGTCTTCCTTCTCGTATAGACGACATCTTTATAATCTACCAAACCGGTAGTTTTATTTACTTGACTCATGTCAAACCTCCGTTTTTTTATATCAATTATATTTTTATTTCTTGGTTTGACACAGTTTATTTAACACTCCCCTGTTATTTTAACCTGGAGCACTTATACTCCTCCTATTTCCACTTGACTTGCTATGCTGCACTGAGTGACTTGAGTTCATACTAGCACCCTGATTTTCTGCACAGCCTTCTCTACAGGAATTTAACGAAGAGTTCACTATATCGCCATACCCTAAATCTTTTACTGCTTCCAAGACTCCCTCCTCAATTTTTTTTATAATCTCTAGACTTAAGTTAGGGTAAAATTTATTTAACGCTTCTCTTATGTGAATCGTATACTTTTTATCTATATCAATATATTCGCCATCTTGTCTGCTCTTCTCACATCCTCTTCGATCACATTCATCAATTTGCTCTTCAAGGCTACACTTTTTTAATATGTCACAATTTATGTTTGCTTTTACTTCTTCGCTTATTTTTTTCTCTAATTCATCCTTAGTTTCATCATCAATCTCAAACTTAAGATCTTTCATTATCTCATTTTTTATCTTTTCTTTCAATTCATTCTCAGTCTTATCACCAATCTCAAACTTAAGACCTTTCTCTAGCTCACTCTTAATATCTTCTTTCAGTTCATTTTTAGTCTTATCATCAATCTTACACTTAAGATCTTTACCACATTTATCATAAATCAACTTACTCTTATTGACTTTACAATCATCCAACTTTGTGAACAAATTAACTTTCACCATGTCACTAACAGAACATGTATCAGGTGGTAATGAACATGCACGACTTGTATTTTTTTGATTTGAATAAAAATAGGTACTTTTTAACATAAAATGACTCCATTAGTAAATAAATTTATTAAACATAAAATGAAGTGTGTACTAACAATGTACATATTTCACTACTTTCATATAATATAAACAGTACTTTCTGGCACTGACACATTGTAAGCAGAAAAGAAAAGTTCTCTATCTACTATAGAGTTATTCACCGCCTCTACGCATCTATCACATTCAGAATTGCCGTGACAACTGCCCGCAATTCTACCGTCTACAATCTCAAGGAGAGTAGACCAGGAGAACTTCCCTCCTGGCCCCTCGCAGAACCCTACGCGAGACTCTTGCCTCATAAGGCTCCCACTAGTCATTGCCCTAATCCTATACTTAATTTCCAGTGCACAAAAAGATTTGGTCTACTCTTTGCGATTCTTTCTAGTAACTTAGCTGCTTTGGTCTTATGCCTATTCAGCTTCTTGTACTTTGTCTGCAACCACTTTCTGAGTTTCCTATTAAACATTCTTATTATGCTATCTAGTGCAGTTATATGATGCTTCCCGTAATAGTTAAACCACCCTCTCAGGATTGGATTACATATTCGTGATATATCTTCTATTTCCAAGTTTGTTCTTCTAGCAAATTTCCAGCTTCTAATTTCTTTCTTCATCTTGTTCAGGCTTTCTTTACTTACAGTTGGAGTAAAACTTACAAACAGACTACTATCTTTTCTATTTCGTACAAGTCTTTTTCGAAATTCATATCCAAGAAATGTAAATGACACATTCTCATGATTATCCATTCGTTTTCCATCTTGACAGTAGATAATTTTGGTCTTTGTATGCTTTACTTCCAATTTGCAAATCTTCAGTCTCTGTTCAAGTTGAGTTAAAATTAGTTGTGCTTGGTACACAATGTATAACACCATCATCAGCATATCTTGCCCACTTTACACTTGGATATTCTCTTCTCATCCATGCATCAAAGCTGTAGTGCATGAATAGATTGCTTAAGATAGGACTAACTACCCCGCCAACAATGTTGCAAATTTTTCTTTTCTTCTCGATTATTTCCAGGAGAGTTTGGTAGCTCTTTTACACGAAATACCACATTTACGTCCTCAAGGTTAATTTCAATTCTCTTGACTAACGTTCTAATAATATCACGTTTAGTTAGCCAGCCTGCGTTATCAAGGTTTGATGTAATATTGGAAGAAAAGTCTTCTAAATTGGTTACAACCAAAGTTAATTCCTGTTTTAATTTCTTTTGATCGAATATCCTTTTCTTCTCCTCTTCAATTGTTTTTAAACTTTGTTTCATTGCTTTAATTCGTGGTTCAAATTCTTCTTGATTATTGAGCATAACTATCAATAAGTCTAGCAATACCACGTTTTAATTTATTTTCTTGTTTCTCTAGTAAATCGCTTTTTTGATCCCATGATGATTTTTTAAGCTCTGAAAGTCTACGCCTGTATTCTTCTAAAACCCTATTTGGATTTTTCAATAAATGCTTAACCTCTTCCCACACGGCTGTTTCTAATGCATCTGTACGAATGTGTTTATTATCACAAATTTTATTACCACCAAAACGGTAAGAATCTCTACCTATACAATGATAATAAGCATAATGATCAATTTTTTCTCCTCGCTTATTTCTTACAGGACTTCCGTAATATGCATAACGACAACGCTTACATACTTGTAGTGAATGTTTTGCTCCTCTTTCTCTTGTCCTTGCTATTTTTCTATTTTCAGCTAATTGTTCTTGAGCTATATCAAATACATCTTCGTCCACTATATTTGGCACTTTAACATAAATCCAGTTTGCTTTTTCAACAGAATAGGTAGAGTAATTATCTTTCGGTTGTTCACAAGAATGTTTCTGTGGTCTGATATGTTGTACCTACTTTTGTTTTACCAAAAGCTGCTTGTCCTTTGTAAGCAGGGTTTTTTAACATACCCCAAATCACACTTCTATCCCAGCACTTTTTTCCTGTTCGTGTTATAATAGACATAGTGTTTAGCCGACGACACACTTCCCCAACTTTCTCTTCCTACCCACAAAAATACTTTCCTAACAACATTAGCTTCTTCTTCGTTTATTTCAAATAAAGCTTGTCCTCCTCCCATATATTTATCTATATAACGATAACCATAAGGAGCTCCTCCCATTACGCTTACACAACCTTTATTAGCTGCGTAAATCTTTCCGCGACGACTTCGTTCCATAATTTTCGCTCGTTCATATTCTGCTATCATACCTTGCATTTGTAACAGTAACTGAGATTCTGGATTATTGTTAATCTCATAATTTAAGAAAACCGTTTCTGCTCCTGCTTTCTCAAATTCTTCAAATTTGATATGCATATTTCCTAGATAAGCGATCAGGTGAATGAATCTATCAATTTTACCTTCTGTTACTTTATCACGTAATTTTTCTAGATCAGGACGGACTAACACTGTAGCCATTGTCAATAAATTTATACTCACTTGTACCCATCCGTACTAATTTGCTTCTCTAAAGCTGCAACTTGACTTGCTATTGTATTTTCTTGTGCTTGTTTCCCTGAAGAAACTCTTGCATATAAACTCACTGTTACCATTTGATCCTCCTTGAATCCCATTTTTATGTTTTAAATTTTTTTGGCTTACTTGCTTTGACACGGCTTTTTCATAAGCATCTAACAAATACTTTTCTGCCAACTGGTTAGTTTCATAGCTACAGCTAATCCGTATAGCTAATCTCTTATTCCCCATGAACTTTCCTTGAAATAATATGTTCATATCATTCATTGAAACTGATGGTTAATTGATTGTTGGCACTATAAATAAATGGCACTCTTGTTTTTGGACATAGAAGTTTTCGAGAAATGCTTTTCTCTAATTTTACGTTTTTTGCAACATTGTTGGCGGGGTAATTACACCTCCCTGCGGCACTCCGCCGAGACGCTTTATCTTTGTTCCATCTTCAAGTTGCATATCTGCACTTAGCCATCTTTGTATGTATAAGATAACCCATTTGTTTGTAGTGTGTCTTCTGACTGCTTTCATCAGTAGATTGTGGTCTATGTTGTCAAACATTCCCTTGATGTCAAACTCTATTAACCAATTTTGGTATCGCTTCCTGGTTTGTCCTATGGCATCTAATGCTGATTTATTTGGCCTATAACCATATGAATCTTCATCAAATGCCTTCTCAAGTTCTGGTTCTAAAACACTTCTTACAACTTCCTGTGCTATACGATCCGAGACAGTTGGTATTCCAAGTGTCCTTGTCCCTCCATCTGCCTTAGTTATATCACAAGCCTTCACTGCAGGTGGAAAATAACTACCGGATGATAGCCTATTCCATAGCTTGTAAAGGTTCTTGCTTAAGTCTTGATCAAACTTTTCAATTATCAATACCTGCTCCTCCTCTGTTTTCTTTAACTCTTTTATAAGCCAAAAACACTAGAGATTTTGGTATGTTAAAAGGCTTTGTTCTTTCAATCATTTTCATCCTCCTTCAAGTTGAATGATTTACTAAAATCAACTAGTTCAACCCCTTTGCTCCATGGTCATTACAACCACTTCTTCACTACTACGCGCCCCAGTGATTTGCATCGCTACTCTAAAGCTTGAGGATTAGCCTCTTGCTTATCTCGCTTTTCATCAAATCGACTGGTTCCTGCAGTTCCTTATTAAAGCCCAGATCAGACTCGCGCTACCTTTATGCCGAACACCACCTACACAGTAATCAGGTTTCTTGTAAGCTCATTAAGAGGAGAACGACTCACTCCCCCTTTCGATGTTCACTTCCCATTTCGACACGTTCATCAGTGGTTCACTTACGTTCGCCTTTCTGATCCTCACCTTCCAGCTCTTACGCTGATTTTTCCTTAACGCTTATGACCCTATCTCTTAAATAGAGCCACTTAAGGTGGTTTGAAACCTGCTCCTGAAAACCGATTTCGAAGGACCTTCCTTCATCTTCAATAAAGCTTCTCACAAACATTATTCTGCTTGTTGCTGCAGCACACAGCCATTTTTGAGGTAAAATAAAACATGATTATGAGGGCTTATTATACAGAAAAAAGTACACAGTGGAATTTAAATTAGAGGCAATAAAGTTGGTAAAGGAAACGGGGCAAGCAAAATAGCTAAAGATTTAGGAATAGATAACAGTACACTAAGTGACTGAAAATATAACGAAAAAGGATCAATAGAAGAAGCATTTCCTGGTAAGGGAAAGTTGGCACCATGTGATAAAGAAAAGTTTGAATTAAAGAAAGAACTAACAAGAGTTACTAGAGAAAGAGACATTTCAAAAAAAGCCCTGGGATATTTTGCAAGTTACAAAGATTTATTTATCAAAAAGCATAGAAACTACTATAAAGTACAGGAGTTATGCAGGATTTTGAAAGTATCTGCTAGCGGCTACTATGGACTAGTAAGAAGAAAAGCAGCAACAAGGGAGCAGCTTCTAGCAGATATTCAAAAAATATACCAAGCATCTAATTGTAGATATGGGGCACCTAAACTAAAGGCTTTAGGTAAAAATTGCAACATCAAAACAGTGCAAGATGTAATGCAAAAAACAAGCTAAGCTTAGAAGAAGATTCAAAACTAAAAAACAGCAAACAGACAGTAGGATTATAGCTCCAAATATCCTGGATCAAAATTTTACTACGGACCAGCCCAATAAGGTATGGGTTTACTTGTATAAAAACCAAAGAAGGCTGGCTATATTGGGCAGCAATAATTGACTTATATTCACGTATGGTAGTTAATGAGTAGTTCAATGGATAAACAATTAATTATAGATGCTTTATTTATGGCTGTTAATAAACGCAAACCCGCCAAAGATCTACTGTTTCATAGTGATCAAGGTTTACCTCTAAAAATTATCAGTTTTTGCTGAACACAAAAAACATCATTTCCAGCATACAGGCTGTTGTTATGACAACTCTGTTATTGAAAAGCTCACTCAAACGGGAGCTTCTTATTGATGATACTTCGCAACACTCTGCTCAGCAAACTAGAACTGCTATATTTGAGTACATAGAAATTTTTATAACAAACAGCGTAGACATTCTACATTGCATTCCTGAGAAATTTGATTCATCATTTTCATAATAAAAATGCCTTAACTTCCTCTCTACTTTTTCTGGGTAAGGTCAGTATTTAAATCCTTACTATTACCCACAAATATAAATGGACTTATAAATAAAGTATTAGAATATTAAAGTTTGCAAATATTGAGGGTATAAAAATGGCAAGTGGGTTGGGAATTATCTCAAGAAAACGTAGTAAAGGTGTTATGCTGCATACAGCTTTTGCTGTTAGTACAGAAGGCTTGGCATTAGGAATAAAAAATTTACTCGAGACCACCTGTTTCTGAAGAAGCCAAAGAGCTAAAAGAGAGGAATCGTAAAAGAGCACATATTGAAGATAAAGAAAGTATAAAGTGGCTAGAAAGCCTAAAGAAAACAGATAGCATTATAGACTCAACTAAAACTGAAGCTATAACTGTATGTGATAGAGAGGCAGATATTTATGAATTTTTTGAACTTGCACGTAATCTTAACTCAGCAGTTTTAGTAAGAGCTTCCAAAGATCGAGATATAAATAGAAAATCCAGATTTTCCAACGATAAACAAAAATTATGGAATTTTTTGAAGACTTCTCTAGCATTGGTACAATAGAAATTGAAATCCCTGTTAGAGATAATAAGCCAAAAAGAACAGCATGTTTAGAGGTTAAGTTTGGGAAGTTTATGATGGATCCGCCTAAAAGGCACATAAGGTATAAAGAGTTATATAACCTACCACTTTATGCAGTTTATGTTGTTCTGTCCTCCTGAAGCAAGTCCGCTAGAGTGGATGCTTTTAACGAATCTTCCTGTTAATACTTTTAATGAGGCAGTTGAAAAGGTTAGTTGGTATTGTCTTAGATGGAAGATAGAGATACTTCATAAAATTTTAAAATCTGGCCTTAAAGTTGAAGAATGTAGACTTGAAACAGCAGAAAGATTAATGAGGTATTTAACGGTTATGAGTGTTATTGCTTGGAGAATTTTTTTTATTACAACAATTGCAAGAACCAATCCAACACTACTTTATTAGCTGAAGAAGAGTGGAAAGTTTTATACGCGAAAATACACAAATGCCCAAATGTAACTCCTACTATAAAAGAGGTTGTTTCATGGATTGCTCAGCTTGGAGGCCACTTAGCCAGAAAAAATGACCCAGAACCAGGCCCCATTACTCTTTGGAAAGGATGGAGACGTCTCTTTGATTTATCAGAAGGATGGAGGCTTGCTACTGAACTTTATACTTATGGGTAATAGTAAGGTTCTCGACCCTACGTTGAAAAATCCAATAAAGGAATAAAAATACAATTTTTTTATTGTACTGTAAGCAAATATACTTTTAACTTTATTATTAATCTATTACGATGTTAAACAGATATTTTCAAAACAATGAATAAAAATGAGATCTTGTAAGTTTTTAGAAAAAGTATTATGTGAGGTAA